>JBBRCX010000051.1:0-33081 GCA_038204465.1 Tepidisphaerales bacterium
AGCTCGCGCGACGGTTGCATCATCAGCGTATGGTCCACGCCACGAAGCCCCGAGAATCACGCGCGGCACGTCCGAAATAAGATCGACGCCTGCCCGCACCGAGATCGGGTGGAACCGGATGCCCCCGAAGGAGATTGAGCTCGTGAAAAAGGCGAACAAGAATAACCCCGAGCGGGAATACGATTTCGCGCTGATCGTGAGCGGCGTGCGGGAATTGACGCCGGAGGTCGAGGATGCGCTGTTCGAGGCCGGCTGCGACGACGCCACGCTGAGCATTCAGTACGGGCGCCTGTATATTGAATTCAGCCGGACGGCCAGGTCGTTCAAGGACGCGATCCTCAGCGCGATCCAAGACGTGCGCGAGGCGGACGTCGGCGCGGAAGTGCTGCGCGTGGACGCGTGCGACCTGGTGACGCCCTCGGAAATCGCCCGGCGCATCAAGCGCAGCCGGCAGCTTGTGTTTCAATACATCAATGCCCAGCGCGGCCCGGGCGGATTTCCGCCGCCCGAGTGTCACCTCGCCGAGGGAGCGCCGCTGTGGGCGTGGTGTGCCGTGAGTTACTGGCTGGCCGAGAACGACATCATTCGTCCCGAAGAGGGGTGGAACGCTGAGGTAGTGGCGGCGATCAACAACTGGCTGGAGCTTGCGCGGCAGCGCGAGAGGAACCCCCAACTGGTCGAAGAGATCAGCCGAGACTTGAAAACACGCTGATGCCCGCCGGATCAAACGAAGCCGAGACCAGAGCCGAGCACATCGATCCCGCGCTGAAGGCGGCGGGGTGGGGTGTCGTGGAAGGGTCGCGCATCCTGCGCGAGCATCCGATCACCCTCGGGCGGCTGGAGGGTGTCGGCGGGCGGCGCGGGAAGGCGCTCTGCGCCGACTACGTGCTGGTTTACCACAATTACAAGCTGGCGGTGATCGAGGCGAAGGCGTGGGATGAGCCGCTGACGGCGGGCGTGGGGCAGGCCAAAAACTATGCGGGCAAGCTGGAACTGCGTTTCGCCTACTCCACCAACGGGCAGGGGTTGTACAGAATCGACATGCAGACGGGGGCGGAGGTGGAGGCAGAGGGGGGGTATCCGACGCCGGATAAGCTTTGGGCGCGGACGTTCGCCGTTGAAAACGTCTGGCGGGACCGGTTCGCGGCCATTCCCTTTCCCGACAAGAGCGGCACATGGGCGATCCGGTTTTATCAGGAGATCGCCGTCAACCGCGTGCTGGAACGGATCGCGGAGGGAGGGGACCGCGCGCTCCTGACGCTCGCCACCGGCACGGGCAAGACGTCGATCGCCTTCCAGATTGCGTGGAAGCTGTTCGCGGCGCGGTGGAATTCGCAGGATTGGAAGAACGGCACGGAGCCGAGTCGTCGCCCGCGCATCCTGTTCTTGGCCGATCGGAACGGGCTGGCGAATCAAGCCTTCAACGATTTCACCTCATTCGCGGCGTTCAAGGATGATGCCCTCGTCCGCATCGCGCCCGATTCGATTCGCAAGAAGGGGCGCGTTCCCACCAACGGCAACGTCTTTTTCACAATCTTTCAGACGTTCATGTGCGGGCCGGCGAAAATCGGCCCGGACGGCAAACTGCACCCCAGCCCGTACTTCGGCGACTACCCGCCGGATTTCTTCGACTTCATTGTCATCGACGAGTGCCACCGCGGCGGAGCGAACGATGAAAGCACGTGGCGGGACATCCTGGAGTATTTCAAACCCGCGGTGCAGCTGGGCCTGACGGCCACGCCCAAGCGCAACGACAACATCGATACCTACGCCTACTTCGGCGATCCGGTTTACATCTACTCACTCAAGGAAGGGATCAACGACGGATTTCTGACGCCCTTCAAGGTCAAGCAGATTTCCACGACGCTGGACGAGTACATGTACGTTTCGGATGATACCGTCATCGAGGGAGACGTTGAGGTCGGGAAGCGATACGAGGAAAAGGATTTCAACAAGATCATTGAGATCAAGGCCCGCGAAGCCAAGCGGGTGCGGCTGTTCATGGAGCAGATGGACCAGCGCGAGAAGACGCTTGTCTTTTGCGCGACGCAGGACCACGCCCTGGCGGTCCGCGACCTGATCAACCAGATGAAGACAAACCCTGACCCGAACTACTGCCACAGGGTGACGGCCAACGACGGCGCGCTGGGCGACCAGTGGTTGCGCGCGTTTCAGGACAACGAGAAAACGATCCCGACGATCCTCACCAACGAGCCAGAAGCTTTCGACGGGCGTGGATGCCCGGAACATCCGCAACATCGTGTTGATGCGCCCCATCGGCTCGATGATTGAGTTCAAGCAGATCATCGGTCGCGGCACGCGTCTGTTCGAAGGCAAGGATTACTTCACGATCTACGACTTCGTGAAAGCGCATCATAGGTTCAGCGACCCGGAGTGGGATGGCGAGCCGCCGGACCCCGAAGCGGAGCCGTGTTTGACGTGCGGGGTTCGTCCGTGCGTTTGTGAACCGGCGCAGCCAGAGACGTGCGATGTTTGCGGCAAAACCCCATGCGCGTGTGCCAAAGCGCCGTGTGAAGTTTGCGGCAAGACGCCTTGCGTTTGCGCGAAGAAGCGGAGAGTGAAAGTGATGCTCGCGGACGGCAAGGAAAGGACCATCCAGCACATGGTGGCCACCACGTTCTGGCATCCCGACGGCACGCCCATGTCCGCCCAGCAGTTCATGGAAATGCTTTTCGGCAAGCTGCCGGAGTTCTTCAAGAACGAAGCAGAGCTGCGCAAACTGTGGAGTGCGCCGGATACGCGGTCAAAACTGCTGCAAGGCCTCGCGGAAAAAGGGTTCGGCCACAATCAACTGGCGGAAATGCAGAAGATCATCGAGGCGGAAAAGAGCGACCTGTTCGACGTGCTGGCGCACGTGGCGTACGCGCTGCCGCCCGTGACGCGCGAGGCCCGCGCCGCACTGGCCAAGCCCTCGATCACGGCTCTGTTCTCGAACAAGCAGCAGGCGTTTCTCGATTTTGTGCTGGCTCAGTATGTGAAGGTGGGCGTGGACGAGCTGGCGCAGGAAAAACTTTCGCCGCTCCTGAAGCTCAAATACAACAATGCCATCGCCGATGCCGTCGCCGACCTGGGCGCACCGGAAGAGATCGGGAAGGTGTTCACGAGCTTCCAGCAGTATCTTTACCTGCAGCAGGTGGCTTAGCACGACGAGCACCAGTTGATCGCGCAACTTCAGCCGCCCGCGCCCGATCCGGCGTGGGTAATCGCGGCCGTTTCATCACATCGTTGCTTCTTCTCCGACCCGACCACAAACGCCTTCCCAATCGTCGGCACTTTCCCCGCCAGCTGCCGCATCGCGTCCGTCTGCCATTCCCGGCCGCTGAAAGCGCCGGCCCTGACGAACTCGCCCGTCACGACCTATTCCGCAGGGGCAGGGCGGGCCTCCTTGCGGAGTTTGCGGTGGACGGCGCTTCGTTGAATTCGCCCAGGACACGAGCGATTTTGCCCAGCGTCGCCAGGCTCGGTGTGTGATGACCCTTTTCCAGGCGATTGATGGTTTCCAGGCGCACCCCCGCCCGCTTGGCCAGCTCGGTCTGCGACAAGCCCAGCCGCTTGCGCCCAGCAATCACCTTTCGCGCGATAGACGCCCGTGCGAACGCAACTGCCGGGCGATTGCCTTTCGCGTCGGCATCGGGCAGCGGGGGAAGTTCAAGGTCTTCCATCGCGGGACTGAGCGCCTTCAGTCGGCGATACTCGTCCTCCTCCAAAGCAACGTACCGCTTATCGCCGATCGTGAGTTCGATTTTCATGGCTGATCTCCGAGCGATCACTCATCGTAGAAACCGTCACGGTGCCCGACCTTCGTCACCGTCACGGTGTAATCATTGCTGGTCTTGACACGAATTGCAATGCGAATGTCAAGCTCCTTTCCTGCTCACTGAATGGCAACGAAGAAGGCTCGGCGTTGCGGTCCGTGGCCCCCGCAGGGTTGGCCAGCATTGCGCGTCAAGGTTACAATTCGTCCAGCGACCCGAACCTCAGCCGCGCCTCCCGGAGGGCCTGGAATGTCCTTGCAGCAGTCAGACCCGCAGATCGCCGAGCTCATCGCGCAGGAGCAGCGGCGGCAGGAGAGCACGCTGGAATTGATCGCCAGCGAGAATCATGTCTCCTCGGCCGTGATGAAGGCCGCGGGGACTGTGCTGACCAACAAATACGCCGAAGGCTATCCCGGCGCGCGGTACTACGGGGGCTGTGAGTATTACGACCAGATTGAGAACCTGGCGATCGACCGCGCGAAGCAACTGTTCGGCTGCCGCTTCGCGAACGTCCAGCCGCACAGCGGCGCCAATGCGAACCTCGCCGCCTTCATGGCGATGATGAAGCCGGGCGATACGTTTATCTCGCTCAACCTCGCCAGCGGCGGGCATTTGTCGCACGGGATGAAGCTCAACACGTCGGCGGTTTTTTACAGAGCCGAACATTACGAGCTGGACCCGAAGACCGAGACGATTGACTTCGATTCGGTGCGGGCCAAGGCGTGGGAGTTGCGGCCCCGCGCGATCCTCTGCGGATATAGCGCCTACCCGCGCACGATCGACTTCGCGAAGTTCCGGCAAATCGCTGACGAGGTGCGAGCGTATCTGATGGCTGACATCGCTCACATCGCGGGGCTGGTCGCCGGGGAGGCGCATCCGAGCCCGTTCCCGCATGCCCATATCGTGACCACGACGACCCACAAGACGCTTCGCGGCCCGCGCGGAGGAATGATCCTCACCAACGACGAGGGACTCTCGAAGGTCATCAACCGCAGTGTCTTTCCGGGCAGCCAGGGCGGCCCGCTGATGCACATCATCGCCGCCAAGGCGGTGGCTTTCGGCGAGGACCTGAAGCCTGAATTCAAGGACTACGCCCGGCAGATCGTGAAGAATGCCAAAGCGCTCGCCGAAGCGCTGACGCAGCGCGGCTATCGTCTCGTGAGCGGCGGCACCGACAACCACCTGATGCTCGTCGACCTGCGTCCCAAATCCGCCGAACTGACCGGCGCGGAGGCGGAGAAAGCGCTGGAAGCGGCTGGCATCATCTCCAACAAAAACGGGGTGCCAAACGACCCGCGGCCGCCGAAGTTCACCAGCGGAATTCGTCTTGGCACGCCGGCAGTGACCACTCGTGGCTTGAAGGAAAACGATTTTTCCACGGTTGCCGCGTTCATCGACCGCGCGATTGAATCGAAGAACGACGCTGCCGCGCTGGCGAAGATTCGCGACGAGGTGGCGAGCTTCTGCAAGGGTTTCCCGATGCCGCATTGAGCGGCTCAGACAGCGGCGCGCCAGTGAAGGTTCACCGATCGATCGTACATGCCGCCGTCTCAGACCATCATCACGCCGCAAACACCGGCTCAAGGGCCCGAAGCTGCCGGCCTTCGAGGGTGCGGGGTCGTCGAGGGCGCCTTCAGCCCATACCCCGCGTTGGCGCCGCCGGCAGATATCACGCTGACTCAATTGCCGGATCATCCGTGCGCCTACTTGCCGGGGCGTACCGCCCGCGGCCGGGCCCTGTATGCCGCCCGAATGCCGCCTGGCCTGTATCACCGCTTCATGGACGCGGGTTTCCGGCGCAGCGGAAAGGTGATTTATCAGCCGGTCTGCGCAGGCTGTCGGGCGTGCCAGCAGATGCGGGTCCCCGTCCAGCGTTTCATCCCGAGCAAATCGCAGCGGCGTTGCTCTCGCCGAAACTCCGACCTGCTCATCTGTGCAGGCGACGCCGTGCCGAGCAGCGAAAAGTATGAGCTGTACCTGCGCTACATTTCCCAGTGGCACGGAAGAGATGAGGAGGACAGTCGAGAGGGATTCGAATCCTTCCTCTACGACTCTCCGGTGGATACGGTGGAGTTTCTCTACCGGGACGCGAGCGGCCGGCTTCTCGGCGCGGGGATCTGCGACGTCTGTGCGGACTCTCTCAGCAGCGTCTATTTTTATTTCGATCCGGACCACTCGCATCGCGGCCTGGGCACGTTCAGCGCTCTTCATGAGATCGAGACCGCCGCGCGACTGAAGATTCCATACTACTACATGGGGTATTGGATTTCAGGATGCTCGAGCATGGAGTACAAGTCGAGCTTCCGACCGCACGAGATTTTGCGATCCGACGGCAGTTGGGGGGCACAGTAAGATGAGTTTGCCACGCCTGCGTCGAGAGAACCTGCCGATTCACTCTTGGGCGTTTCTGGCCGACTGTGACGCGTCGTCACTGCTTACGGGAATCAAATACATCTGCCCCGCAATGACCTTATTCGGGTCTTGCCGGAGCGATGGATTGGCATGGATGATCGCGTTCCGATTTGCCTTGGTATCGCCTCCCATCTGATCGGCAGCCAGCTTGGAAACGCTGTCTCCCACCCGCGCGGTGTACGCCCTGAAGACTGGAGCGGCGCGAACCGCGTCATCGTCGTTGCCCTCCGCACCGCCGGGAGTAACCATCGGCGCCACCTGCCGCTTCACTTCCGCGCCTTCGATGGCTGATTCGTTGCGCACCACATCCTGACTGTGCTGGCGCAAGGCCGAATCACGCGCTGCGGGCGGCGTCTCCGCACCGGCCCGCTGCGTCTTGACTTGCAAGGTGAGCGTGGGCGCTCCTCCGGCAGATCCTTCCGAAGGCAAAAGCTCTGTCGTGATGGTGGCCCGATGGCCTCTTAGAAACAGCCACAGCATGAGTCCGATCACCACGAGTAGAGCGAGTGCTCCGATGCGGGTTCGACGTTTCATTGTGTCCTCTCAGTTTTCGGACCGTCTGCGGTCCCGTGACATTGCCTCCAACAGACCCATCAATTCCAGGGCCAATCCACTATGTCGGGCAACGACCGATAAGATCAGCCGATGCGGTTGCTCGGCGCGATGCGAACGCCTCGCCGATCCAGCGAGTGCGACAGACCGCCGCCGTGCAGGCTCTTGGCTTCAATCTGCAAGGCGGTAGTCAAGTCGCGCGTTTCTGACGGGCGCTCCATTTAAAGAGCTGAACGAAACCACGGCATTTCTTGATCATGTTGAGAACCGGGACGACCGGCCTCGAGCTGCCGAAGCTTCGGCGTCCCGCTGAACGGCCGAGGTTCGCGCCAGTGTCGGCCCAGGGACTGGGCGTGTCCTGGGTAAGCCTGCGCGCACGTCACTCGTCGCCCATGGCCTCCCCGCCAAGCGCTTACCCGGCCTCGGGGCAGGCGGTCATACACCCGGCGCTTCGATGGACGGCTCAATTTTTGATGTTGCATAAACATAAACGGCTCCCTTCCAAAACGCTTGGTTGAATCTCATGTGGGCGTGCGGCCATGTCACGCCGCGTTCGATCGCTGCAACTGCCGCATGGTGAGCTGCTGTATCAGCACATCCAACTTTGCCAGTTCGCTCTCGATGCAGTCGAGAAACGTGGAAGAGTCTTCCCCATTCCTGTTCATCTTTAGCACTTCGACGCTCAATTGGATTGCATTGAGGCAACCGCGCATGTCGTGCCGCAGCTTGCTCAAACTGCCTGACTGCGTGTCCATCCCGACCTCCTTTGAATTTGATGTTCCGAACGCGCACCGCTCCATCCCGATCAGTTTGAGGACAGTGCCTTCACGAGCCGTGGCATGTCCAGCGGCTTGGTCAGTAGCGCGTCCGGGTGCAGGCGGCGCACGCGCTCGAGGCGCGGAGTGTCGCTGACCGCAGTCGTCACCGTGACGCGAACTGGAAGATGCGCATCGCGCACGTACTTCAGCAGTGTCGCGCCGTCGCCGTCTGGCAGCATCAGGTCGACAATCACTTCATCGGGCCTGGAGGCAAGCTCGCGGATTCCTTCGGCGAGGGTGGCGACCGGCGTTACATTCCAACCGCGGTCCCGCAGAAGAACGGTCAGCGCCAGGCGACTGCTGCGATCATCTTCCACCAGCAGCACGTGCCGCTCCGTTCCGCTCGTCGATGGCTCAGGCAGCCGCTTGGGGGGACGCCCCGCGAAACTATGGTCGACGAGTTGCTCAGCGCGCGCCGCCTCCGGATCGGCAGCCTGGGTCCCGGGAACGACGCGAGTTAACTCTGGATAAGGCGCGTTGACGACGTCGTTCAGGTGAATGCGTACGCTGCTGAAAACTTCGGCAGCAAACGGTGTGTGGCCCAGCGACGCTGTCGGGGATGGGAATGGGCCGGAGAAATTCGAAGGTGAAGCGTCCATTCCAGCCCTTGCTGCAGTCGGTCTGTTGAGCTTTGCCTCGGCGGCAGCGAGCTGGGAAGCGGCCACTTGCCACGGGCTTTGGGCGTCGGTGTACACGTCTTTTCGCATCTCGAACGTGTAGCCATCATCGGAACGAGCAAACGAATCCAGTGCCGCTTTCGGCGGGTGGATCTCTGAAGCGCCGCTCATGAGAGTGCGCCGCTCCAGCGCCTCGACATGCCGTCCGTCGTGCGGAGCCTTTCGGGCGGGCCTGGTGGTGCGTGTGGTGCGATTCATAACTGCCTCCTGTCGTGAATGTCGTCGCCCGGTTGGAGGGCGTAGTCATCTGTCGAGGGAACGGCGAGGTGTGACCGATCGCGATTCGTTCCCCGACTGAAGCCAGCATCGACGACAAGGTCAGGGGCATCAATCGACATGATGACGCCAAGGTGCGGCATTTTGGTGCAGTCGACACAGGCTGCCGCTCTTGACGCACAGCCGCCCTTTTTGGATGCCCGCTTGAGAGTTATCGGGCGCAAATTTTTTTGAAGTGGATCGATGCCGCGAAGAAATGACATGGGCTTATAAAAGCCAATTCCTCGCACTGGCGCGCGGGTGAACTACTTACGAACCAACACAGCTACCGAGAAACAGCCCACACCTGCACGTTTACATCCTTTTTTTGAAGATCAGGCGAGCGACATCGGCATGATGTCGTTGACCGGCAGACTCACGCCACGGCTTCAAGAATCGCGGCCTTTAGCTGCTCCACATTCACCGGCTTGGTGAGATGCCTGCTGAAGCCGGCCTCCATGCTCTTTCGAATGTCTTCTTCCATCCCGTACCCACTCAGCGCGATGCCGCGGGTGCCATTCTGCTCGCGTGCTGCGGCCATGACCTCATAGCCGCTTCCGTCCGGCAGCCCTACATCGCTGATAATCAGGTCAAACCGCTCGCGCCCGACCAACTGCACCGCCGACGCGACGGTGCTGGCGGTCATCACCATGTGGCCCAATTTCTGCATCAACAACGACAGCAGTTCCAGCGTCGGCGCGTGATCTTCGGCCAGGAGTATTTTGAGCGGGCGCTGCAGTGGGCCATTCCCGCCAGGTTCTGCATCCGTGTGCTTCTCGACGGGCACCGCGACCGTGCGCAGCTCGAACGCGAACGTCGCTCCACGATCCTTGCCGGCGCTATGCGCACTGAGAGTTCCGCCGTGGGCATCAACCAGGGCCTTGGAGATCGCCAGCCCTAGACCAAGGCCACCGAATTTACGCGTCATCGAACGATCGCCCTGCTCGAAAGCGTTGAATAACTTCGGGAGTAGCTCGGGCTCAATCCCCAGCCCGGTATCGGAAACCTCGATGCGCAGACAACCGGTTTCGGTTTCAGTTGTGTTCACCGTCACCTGGCCAACGGAAGGGGTGAACTTGTGGGCGTTCGTAAGCAAGTTCCAAAGCACCTGCTGTAGCCGCGCCGGATCGGCCCGGACATGGACATTTGGGGCGCGCAGATCGAGGCAAGTCTGAACATTGGTTCCCTGACCACAAATCTCCGCTGCGCTGCGGATGATCGAGTGAACATTCACTGTCTCGAAGTTGAACTCCAGCTTGCCGCGAGTAATTCGAGTAAGGTCGAGCAAGTCATCGATCAATCGCGCCTCGAGCTCCACGTTGCGCCGAATTGCGCGCACAAGGGCAAGGACTTCATCCGGCAGGTCAAAGCTTTCCAGCAGCGAGGCTGTGAGGAGCACGGGGGTCAGGGGCGTGCGAAGCTCATGGCTCAGCACCGCGAGGAACTCGTCCTTAGCCCGATTGGCGATTTCCGCCGCGCTCCTCGCGGAATGCTCGCGCACAAGGAGCTCCTGTCGCTCCTGCTCGGCGCGAACGCGCTCAGTCAGGTCCCGCAGGAAGCCCGTGAATACCGGCGGCTCGCCTGGATTGCGGGTGATGGTGAGCTCAACGGGGAACTCTTCGCCATTCTTGCGCATCGCGGCGATCACGATTCGTCGCCCGATTACATGCATTTCGCCGGTGGAAAGATATCTCTGCAGCCCGTTTTGGTGGGCCTCACGAAAAGCGGGCGGGATGATCAGCCCACACATGCTCTGCCCCACCGCTTCATGACGACTGTAGCCGAAGGCGGCCTCGGCTGCCGGGTTGAATTCGGTAACCATGCCGCGGTGGTCCATCGTCACGATACAGTCCAGCGCGGACTTGAGAATCGCATCCTTGTTTGCCTCGCTCTCCCGCAACGCGTCCTGCGCGCGCACTCGTTCGATGAACTGCCCGATCTGCCCGCCGATGCCTCTCATCATTGTCAGCAGTTCTTCGTCGGGCGGGCGAATGTCTCTGCTGAAAAACTCCATCATCCCCAGCACGCTCCGCCCCCGGCGGATCGGGAAGCAAACCGCCCCGTGAAGTCCTGCGATGGCCGCCACTTCACGTCGCGGGAAGTTTGCGTCATGGGTCACATCCGCCACCCACGCCGGTTGCTCGGCGGCCCACACTCGTCCCGGCAGCCCAATCCCCGGCGGCAACGCCGTCTCGACGGATACACGTTCGAACTCCTGCACATCAATGCCCGGCATGTGCCAGTGCTCGACGTGGCGAAGCACTCCGGCTCGGTCGTCGACGCTCCACATGGCGCCGACCGCCCAATCGAGCGTCGTGCAGATGGACTCGAGAATCTGTCTGGAGGCCTCGGGCAAGTTCGTCGCCTCAGCCAGTACGCGCATGACCTCAAACTGCGCCTGCAGTTGCCGCTCCACTCGCTCCTGCCGCGCTTGATCAAGCATCAGACTCGGGTCCTTGGATCATCGATAAAGCGGTTCTGTCGAGGACATGCAGGACTCCTGCAACCTTCGGTTCTCTAGACAGACCGACGCTATATCCATTGAGCTAAAGCTGCCCTGCCCCGGCTACGCAGCGCAGACCGGCGCGGCGCGTATGGTGTTGCGCTGTGCGAAGGCTGTCAAGACCCCGTGGCGAGAGAAGCGCCTCTTGATTTGTGTTCGGTCTTCGCCGATGGTGTTCGATGACGAAACGGATTGGCATGGAGGCTGATCCGAAATCGTTTCCCGCTTGTCGCGGAGTGTCTGCAGGCGACCATCGCGGAATCATTATGATGAACGTTGTACCGATGTCTGAGGCTTCGACCGAGTCGAAGGTTGCAAAGCTCCGGATTCTGATTGTTGAGGACCATACGCCGACGCGCATGGCGATGAGTCGGCTGATCCGCCAGGCCGGCGCGGAGGTCACGACCGCGCGCGACGGCGAAGAAGGGCTGGGATACCTCCTCACGCAGCGCTTCGATGTCCTGCTGACCGACCTCCGCATGCCGAAGATGGACGGTTTCGAGTTGCTGCAGAAGTGTCAGCAGCTCCCGACGTCGCATCGACCTCGCCGCGTGATCGCCATCAGCGGCGAGTATGAAGCGGGGGCCCTGCAGGGGCAACCGGTTCAGTTCCTCGCCAAGCCGTTCAACCTGGATGTGCTGCTGGAAATGCTCAGCGGCAAGCCGAACTGACCCCTCCCCGGTTTTCGGAAATGCGATCCTGGGTTGCGCCGGCGCGCAGCCGCGGGTTCCGCTGCGCGAAAACAGCACGGCATCGAGCCGTGCTGCTGCAGCATCTATCGTGCTATCGTGCCGAGTTGTTGCTACTTCGCCTCGACCTGCACGAAACTTTCCACGCTCTTGAGGTCGCGCAGCGCCTGCGGGGTCGCGGTGATGGTGGCGGCGGCGCCGCGCTCGAGGCTGGGGTGGATCTTGTTGGGCCGCTTGGTCCAGATCTGGCCGCCGCGGCGCTTGGGTTGTTCCCTGAAATTGGCGCTTCGCATCGCCAGCGGCCTGGCAATCGCCTTGTCCTTCATGAAGAGCCGCTCGATCGTCTTCCGCGCGGACTCGCGGTTGATCGTCTTGTTGACGGTTACCCGGACCGTCTGGCCCGATTTCAATTCATTCGCCATCGCTCGCTCCGATCCAATTGAGCGAGGCAGTATAGCGACAGCGGACATCCGGGCAAGTGACGGGCGGAGCGGTGGTGGTTCAGTTTGAACCGCTACCGGCGGAGCGACGGGTGGAGCGACTTCAGCCCGCCAGCACCGGCTCAGTCCCCAGCACCCGGTCGGTCGCGGGATCCCGGCGCACGCGGCGGTAGATGGTGTCGCGCTCGACGGGCTCCCGCCGCGCTTCGTGAATCAGCCTGCGGATATCGTTGACGTGGAATTCCTGATGCGTTCCATCTCCCTCGCGCTTGGTGATGTCATACCACATCACAGTGCCATCCAGATCGTCGCAACCCCACGACAGGGCCAACTGCGAAAGCGCGATTCCCTGCATGATCCAGAAGGCCTTGATGTGCGGAATGTTGTCGAGCATGAGCCGGGCGATCGCCAGGGTCTTGAGGTCGGTCAAGCCCGTCGGGCCGGGAAGTTGTCCCAGCTCGCTCTGTTCCGGAATGAACGACAGGGGGATCATGCAGTTAAAGAATGCTTTCCCCTCTGCCGCCGCCGCGCTGGCGAGCGAGTCAGCCTGCAATTCGCGCAGCTTGATCAGGTGTCCGATTCGCTCCTCGGGGCGCTCGACGTGGCCGTAGAGCATGGTGGCATTGGAGAAGATGCCCAGCGAATGCGCGGCGCGATGGACCTCGAACCATTTATCCGCCCGCACCTTCCCTTTGAACGCCTCATCGTGCACGCGGTCGTCGAAGATCTCGGCGCCGCCGCCAGGCAGGCTCCCGAGCCCGGCCTCGCGCAGCGCGATGAGCACCTCCCGGACGCTCAGGCGGGCGATGCGCGAGAAGTGGATGATCTCGATGGCGGTGAATGCTTTGACATGAAGGTCAGGGCACGTCGTTCGAATGCCGCGCAGCACATCGAGGTAGTAGTCAAATTTGAGCCAGGGGTGCAGCCCGCCAACGATGTGCACTTCGGTCGCTCCCGCCTCGGCGGCTTTTTGTGCGGTGGCGACCACCTGTTCGACCGGCATCTCATACGCGCCTTCCTCGCCGCGTTTGCGGTAGAAGGAGCAGAACTTGCATGAGAGGGCGCAGACGTTGGTGTAGTTGATGTGGCGATTGCGGTTGTAGAAGGTCTTGTTGCCGTGCCGCTTCTCGCGAACGAAATTAGCCAGCCGGCCGATGCCGTGGAGGTCGCGGCTGGCGTAGAGGGAAACCCCGTCAGTATGCGAGAGCGCTCTTCCCGCCAGCACCTTCTCGGCGACGGGGCGGAGCGTGGGATCGGAGACGGCGACGGAGGAGAGCATCGACGTGAGAGTATAAGGCGCGGACGCGGCAGTACGAATTGTTTCGGCAGTTTTGAAATCAAGTGCAACCGCGTGGGCGGCTGCTACTACCTGGTTGCGGGTTCGCGGGAGTGGGCCGTTTCTTTGGAAAGTTCAGCAGGCTCTACGGACGCGTGGTGGATTGATCCGCTTCCAACTTAAAAAAGCATTGGTCAGCGGACGGCGCCTTGTCTTTTTCAATCGTGCCGAGGTCGATGAGCTGGCCGATGAGCGTTTTCCATCGCTCGGAAGTCATGCTCCCAAGACCGGCCGTTCTGGTTTGCTCGGTTTGAATCAGCGGCGCCTGGGCTTTGGCGCTTTCTTCAAACGTCTGGGCATCCATCATGGGGTTCAGTTTCTGCATCACCGCATTGGTGGGCGCCGGGTCCTTGAGGTATGCCTCCCACCCTTCACGGCAGGCGCGGATCATGGCGCTGGCGGCGGCTGCGTTTTTCTTCAGGTGGTCGCCGCGCGTGACCATGACGGCGGTGTACGGGTTGTAGCCTGCATCGGCGAGGAGGAAGGTCTGCGGATCGGCCTTCGCACGGCGCGCCTGGATTGGCTCGGAAGTAACGAAGCACTGCTGCGCAAAGTTGGGATCGCGGAGAAACAGCTCGAGGTTCAAGCCGCTGTATGGAACGACGGTGAGCTTGCTGAAGCCATATTTCTTCTCGAGATATTTGCTGTAGGGAAGCCCCTGTTCGATCGCGAGCGTGCCGGGATTCCGGAAGATGTCGCCGATCTCTTTGAGGCCGCGAGCGGCGTGGGTCATGATTCCCTGCGGGCAGGTCTGGTAGACGGCGAAGAGCGCGACCATGTCGTCGCCTCTGCTGCGCGCGATGACCAGTTCATCGCCGCTGATGACGGCGAATTGGACGTTGCCTGCCGCTGCCATCTGAAGGGTGGGGGTGCTCGCGCCGCCGGGCACTAGGTCGACGTCGAGGCTGTTCTTTTTGAAGGCGCCGCTCTCGCGGGCAGCATAGAAGCCGCCGAATTCCGGCTCCGGCACCCAGTTGAGCTGAAGTTTTGCGCGAGTCAGGCCGGAATTATTTGAGGTCTGCTGTTTTTTGCAGCCACCGACTACCAATGCAACCAACAGCAGCACGTTTATTATCACGGTCCGAACCGGCATTGCATCTCCCTGGGACGAGCGACTCCCGGATTCAATCTTGGTCGCGCTCTGACGCATGCCAATGGGCGAGCGTCAGATGGCTCAACAGGTTTACGACCGCAACCATAGCCAGGCCGAGCATGGATGCCAGCAGCACGGCCGCGAATGCGGTGTCGGTTCGTTGATTTCTGCCGGCGACGCTGACGACGGTGCCCAGGCCCCCGCCGCCAATGAATTCTCCGACCACCGCGCCGATGACCGCCAGCCCGGCGGAGATTCGCAGGCCGGTCATGATATTGGGCAGGGCGTATGGAAGGCGAAGCTTCATCATGGTGGAGAAGCGTCCGGCCCCGTAGAGCCGAAAGAGGTCGCGCAAGGCCGGATCTGTCGAGAGCAGGCCGCTGAGCGTGTTCGCGATGATGGGGAAGACCGAGACGATGAACGCCGAGGCGATGACGGTTGGCAGGCCGTATCCGCACCAGATCACGAGCAGCGGGGCGATCGCGATCACCGGGACGGTCTGAAAAAAGATCGTGTAAGGATAGAAGGCGCGCTGCACCCAGGAAGCCGAGGAGAGCAGAACGGCGAGAATGATCCCAACCGCGCAGCTCAGGGCGAAACCGGTCAATGCTCCCTGAGCGGTTTCGGACAGGGCCACCCAGAGATGTGCGCCTTCACGAACAAAGGACTGCGCGACCGCGGATGGCGGCGGGAGAAACCCCGGACGCACGTGAAGCGCGCGGACCAGTAGCTCGAGCAGCAGGACCGCCACGATGAAGACGATGATCGGCGGCAGCGCACGGCGGAGCGGTCGCGGTCGCACGCTAGGCCTCCTCCTGCTGGCGCATCACCTCGAAGAGGGCGCGGGTTTGCTGTGCGAAGGTTGGAGTTGTTCGCAATTCGGCCGACCTTTGGCGCGGCAGGTCGATCTTTCGGTCGGCGACGATCTGCGCCGGGCGCCGGGAGAGGACGAGCACCCGCTCGGCGAGAAACGCGGCCTCGGAGATCGAGTGGGTCACGAAGATCACCGTCATGCCCAGAGAATCCCACAGCTCGCGAAGCTGCTCTTCGAGTCTTTGGCGGGTGATCTCATCAAGGGCGGCGAAGGGCTCATCGAGAAGGAGCAGCCTGGGACGGGTCACCAGCGCCCGCGCCAGCGAGACGCGCATGCGCATTCCGCCGGAGAGTTGATTGGGGTAGCGCCGCTGTGCGTCCGAAAGCCCGACGCGCGCGATGGCCTCGCGCGCCATCGCCTGGGTTTCCCCGCGGCTCCATCCCGTCAGCTCGAGCGGCAGGGAGACGTTACGCACCACGTTGCGCCAGGGGAGCAGGTGCGCATCCTGGAAGACGAAGGCGATCTCGGCGCGGCGCGCTTCGTCGCGAGCGGCCCTTTGCGGATCGGAGACCTGAATCGTGCCCAGCGTGGGTCGGTCCAGTCCTGCGATAAGCCGCAACAGCGTCGACTTGCCGGAACCGGACGGGCCGAGGACGGCGAGGAACTCACCGGGTTCGGCGACGAGGTCGACCCGCTCGATGGCGACGACGTCGGGCTCAAATGCGCGGCGCACACCGGTGAGCTCGACGCGGGTTCCGGCGCGCTTCGGTGTGAGAAGCGCTCCGGTTGGATCAGCGGTTTGCATGAGGAGGATTCAGGCGGCCCATGCGGTTGAAGCTCCGCATGTCGCGAGGGAACGAGGTCAGATCTTCCTTCGTGTAGAGCGCATTCTATCCCATGTGCCTGATCATCTCGCTGGCGAACTCGGAGCACTTTACCTCCTTCGCGCCGGTCATCAGGCGGGCGAAGTCGTAGGTAACGGTTTTGGCGCCGATGGCCTTTTCCAGACCGGTGGTGATGAGCTGGGCGACCTCGTGCCAGCCCATGTACTCGAACATCATCACGCCTGAGAGAATCACACTGCCTGGATTGACCTTGTCCTGATCGGCGTACTTGGGCGCGGTGCCATGCGTGGCTTCGAAGACGGCATGGCCGGTCACGTAGTTGATGTTTCCGCCTGGCGCGATGCCGATGCCGCCCACCTGTGCCGCGAGCGCATCGGAGAGGTAGTCGCCGTTGAGGTTGGGCGTGGCGATCACGTCGAATTCTTCCGGGCGGGTGAGGACCTGTTGCAGCGTGATGTCGGCGATGGCGTCTCGGATGACAATGCCCGCGCCCGGCTTGCCTTCGGGAATCCTGCACCATGGGCCGCCGTCGATTTCGACGGCGCCGAAGACCTCCTTCGCCAGCTGGTAGCCCCAGTCGCGGAAGGCGCCTTCGGTGAACTTCATGATGTTGCCCTTGTGAACCAGCGTCACACTCCTGCGCTTCTTGCTGACGGCATACTCTATTGCGGAGTAGATGAGGCGCTGGCTGCCCTGCTTACTGATCGGCTTGAGGCCGATGCCCACCTGCAGGGACTCATCTGAGCCGTGGCCGAGTTGCTTCCTCCAGTCCGCGATCTTCTGGGGCGTGCCGAAGCGGATCTTGTTGAACTCTTTAGGGAACTCCTTTGAAAGGAAGCCAAGGATCTTTTGCGTGTCGGGGGTGCCGGCGGCGTACTCGATTCCGGCGTAGATGTCTTCGGTGTTCTCCCGGAAGATGACCATGTCGACTTTTTCCGGCCGCTTCACCGGGGAGGGCACGCCCGGGAAATAGCGCACCGGGCGCAGACAGACGTAAAGGTCCAGCATCTGCCGCAGCGCGACATTCAGCGACCGGATGCCGCCTCCGACGGGGGTAGTGAGTGGGCCCTTGATTCCAACGAGGTACGTCCTAAACGCTTCAACGGTGTCATCCGGCAGCCAGGCGTCGAACCTCTTGAAGCTCTTCTCCCCGGCATAGACCTCCATCCACGCGATCTTCTTCTTTCCGCCATACGCTTTCTGCACGGCGGCATCGAACACGCGCTGGCTTGCCCGCCAGATATCGGGGCCGGTTCCATCGCCTTCAATGAACGGGATAATGGGCTGATCGGGGACTTGCAGTGTGCCGGCGGAGGTGGCGATTCCCTGGCCATTTTCAGGCGACTTAACGTCTTTGAACGTCGGCATGTAGGAGATCCTTTGTGGTCACCGGCCGCGGACGGCGGGCTGGGGGAGAGCGAAACTAGCGGTGCTGGCGAGGGGTGTCAATTCCGATCTGGAGCGCGCAGCCGAACCCGCGAAGGGGTGGTGGCGTAGGGCTAGAAACCTGTTGAGAGTCTTCCGGAAGGCTGAAATCGCGACGCGTTGAAAAGCGTGTGCTGATCCCTTAGGTTTATTGGCCCGGCCCCGCTTGGGCAAATGTAGGTCGGGTTTTTAGCTGATATCGATTGTGAGGCCGTTCTTCAGTTGCCGTAACGGGCTGTTGCCGGGGAATCGTTTTATGAAGCGTCTACTTCCAGGTCGGACGGAGTTCGCAATTCTGATCTCCATGGCCTTCGTCTGCAGCGCGGTGGTCGCGTGCAGCGCAAAGTTTGACATAGCGCTTTCGCTGGTGTCGATGCCGCTGTTCCTGTGTGCCGCACTGATGGGTATGAAGCGCAACGGTCAGCTATCCGGCGCAGGCACACTCGCGGACTAGACGGTGCAAAGGCCTGCTGAACCCCCCGCACATTCCTGCCACGCCAAGTCGATCCCAGTGGCTGCGGGGGTAGGCTATTTCTTGAAACTAAAGGTGTAGTTGTCGCCGCCCTTGCCATCGCGGTTGCCATCGAGCGCGTTGCCGGCTGCGTCAGTGATTCCCACCGCGCTAAGAGTCAAGGTATAGCTCCCCTTGGGAAGGCCGGCGGAGAAATTCGGGAACGTGATCGTCGCGGTGTTGGTCGCCGCGTCATATGTGAGGCGCATGTCACTTTGGCTGATCGTTGCTGCCTTTGGGACGGTGCGGCGCAAGGCGAGGTCGTCGATCGTGAAGCTTGGCGAGACGGTCTCGCTGAAGCGGATGACGATCTTATTGGGTGAGGTGCTCACGAACTGCGCCGACAGCACCGTCGGCGGAGTCACGTCCCCCACCACGGCCGGGACGTTCACCTGGAAGGCGCCGACGGTTCCTGCTGCCACGGCATTGCCACTGGTGTCGGTCACCTGGCTCGCCTGCATCGCGATGCTGTAGGAGCCATTGGCTGCATTCGTCCATCCGCCGGCGGGGGCCGCGACGCTGTAAGTAGCGATGCGCGGAGTGCCGTTACCAGGTGAATTGATGGCAACCAGCGTCGCAGCGCTATTGAAGTTGCCCGGGCCGGTCACGCGAACGTCGCTGGAATCGATACTGGCAAACAAGATCGCCGCGTTGTCGCTGTAGGTGACAGTGAATGTCTTGGCGGCGGAGCTCGCGGCGGTGATATCCGAGGCGGTGGCGGATGCGGTTGGCACAACTGTGTCGACATTTACCTGGAACGTGCCGATGGCGCCTGCGGGGACGAAGTTGCCGCTGCCGTCCGAGACCTGGCCCGGCTGCATGGAGACGGTGTAAGTGCCGTTCGCCGCAGTCGTCCATCCACCAACGGGTCCGGCAACTTTATAAGTCGCGATTCGCGCGGCTGCCGTTCCGCCCAAAGCTCCCACCAGCGTGGCGGGCTGATCGAAGTTGTTCGGGCCGCTCACGCGCACATCGAGGGAATCGAGTGTTGAATCCTTGATCGAGACATCGTCGGTAAACGTGACGGTGAACGTGTTGCCTGAGGCGCTGCTGCTGGTCACATCGGAGGCGGTCAAAGCCGCGGTGGGGGTATTGGTGTCCACATCCACGTCGAATGTTCCGAGAGTGCCGGCGGCGAGGAAGTTGGCGCTGGTGTCCGCGACCTGGTTTGCCTGGGCCATCACCGTGTAGGTGCCGGCAGAGGCGGAGGTCCACCCCGTTGCCGGGCCTGCGATTTGATAGGTAGCGATGCGCGTGTTTCCGCTGCCATTGACGCTGGAAACGTAGGCCGCTGCCTGGCTGAAATTATTCGGACCGCTTACGCGAACATCGAGTGAGTCGAAGGTCGTCGCGTCGATGCCGATGTTGTCGTCATAGGCAACCGTGAACGTCTCGCCGGTACTGCTGCTGCTCGTGACATTCGCAGCGCTAAGTACGGCTGTCGGAGCGATTGTGTCGACGTTCACCTGGAAGGAGCCAAGCTCGCCTGCCAGCAAAACGTTGCCGCTGGTGTCGGTCACGGCGTTGGACTCGGCAATGATGTGGTAGGCGCCGTTGTCGGCGCTCTGCCAGCCGCCGTTAGGCACTGCAATGCTGTAGGTCGCAACGCGCGGTGAACCGTTCGCGGGATCATCCAGGCTGACGAACTGGGCGGGCGCATCGAATCCGGCGGGCCCCGTCACGCGCACGTCACCGGCGCCGATGGTCGATATCTTGATGGCGGAATTGTCTGAGTAAGTGACGTTGAAGATGTACGGGACTGCGCCCGGCGCCGCGGTGACATTGGCCGCCTGCACGGTGGCGGTCGGATTACTACCATCGATCGCGATCTGGTACGCGCCCAGCGGTCCGCTGGTGATTGCGTTGCCCGTCTGGTCGGTCACCTGATTCTGCTGCAATGTGACGGCGTATTGGCCGTTATCGGATGAAGACCAGCCTCCGGCGCCGGCGCTGACCTGATAGGTCGCGACGCAAGTCGTGCCGCCCGCAAATTCCTGGACGCTTACAAAAGTCGCGAGCTGGTTGAAGTTGCCGGGCCCGGTGACGCGCAGGTCAAGCGAGTCGAGCGTGGTCTCATTCACGCGAACGTCATCGACATAGGTGACTGTGAGGTTCTGCGTCGTGCCACCAGCGCTGGTGATGTCAGCGGCGGCGAGCGAAGCGGTCGGCGGATTGACGTCGATGTTGAATCCGGCGCGGACATACCCGATCGTCGCGGGGGCGAGGTATTGGGTGCGCCAATTGTCGTGCGACTGCAGGCGGGTCTCATTGAGGAAGCCTTGAAGCGTCCCATCGCCGCCGATGGACGCGTAATAAGTCTCCGCGGTGCGATCCGGGTCGAGGTACTGCAGGTCGATGTTTTGCGCGGTCGGCTCGTAGGCTCGCCAGGCATCGAGGGAGATTGTGGTGCCGCCGTGGTTGAACCACTGCGTCGTGGGCGACTTGTCGTAATAGCGGTTGTTGCTCCAGTGCTCCTGGTCTGTGTGCAGCGGATGTCCATGTGAAATGATGGTGGCGGCGAGCGAGTCCTGGAAGTCGTTGTTGCGGACAATCAGGTTGTTCATCGCGTTATAGCCGGTGCCACCATCGACGTACTGGTTTGACGTGCTCAGGCCCATGTCCCACTTGTGGACGATGTTGTCTTCGATCGTGAGATCGTTGATGCCCACCGAGTTGGCCTGGTTATCCACGCCGATGCCGATGTTCAGCATGATGGCTGGATACAGCTTCTGCGAATCCTCCGAGAAGATGTTGTCGTGGATGCGGGTATTGGCGCCCGCCTTGATGTTGCCGACTTCGATTGCCCAGCCGCGGCCTGCGCCTGCAATATCGCGGCTCTCGAGGAAGACGTTTCCACTCACGTCACCGGTGACGCCGCCCGGCATGACGGTGGATCCGTTGACGAAGCCGAAGGACATTCCGATGGCGTTGCGGAGGAAGAGATTGTCCTGCACGATTCCGCCGGATCGCGCCTGCAAGCCGTGGCTGCCTGCATTGGCGATGATATTGCGCCGGACCACGACGCCGGTGTTGTTGGAATCGAGGTAGATGTTGTGGTTGTAAATGGTGGCCTGGGCGCCGGTGATGGATTCGTTCCAGCCGTTGTGGTCAAAGACGTTGTCTTCGATCGTGAGGCCGTTGATCCCGTACGCGTAAAGGCCCTGGGAATGCTGGGTGGTGGAGTAGGCGTCGTTGAAGACGTTGCGCCGAACGACGACATTCTGGACGGGCCCATAGAAATTCTGCAGGACAATATCGCTCACGTAGTAGTCGGCCTGGCAATCTTCGACGAGGAAGCTGTTGGTCTTGGAGACCACGACAATGCCGTTGTCGCCGGCGGTGTTGCCCTGGTAAGCGGACGACTTGGGATCGCGCGTGTGCGCGTAGAAGTGCAAGCCGATGATGTTAACGAAGTTCACTTCCTGGACCGTGCTGGAGCCGAGGGTAATGCCGAAGCCCTGCCCGGTTTCAATGCGCGGCCGCGCGCCATCGCCGTAGGAAGTGATGAGAAGCGGATCCTGCGCCGAGCGTCCGCTCTTGCGCCAGCGGAGGAACGATTCGTTCCAGACGTCGCCGCGGTTGAGAAGCAGCCAGTCGGGCGAGCCGTCGCGAAGAAGCGACGTGCCCTTGGAGATGGTCTTGACCGGGGTGGTGGGTGACAGACCGTTGTTGGTGTCGCTGCCCAGGGAACTACTGACGTAAACCTTTTTTGTGTCGCTGGCCGGGGTCACTACCGTCCAGCCGTCGGAATCCTGGCTGACGGAGAGCAACCAGCGTGGCTCGAGGACTTCAGCCGCAGCGAAGGCCGCGGAGCGCAGCTCGAGCGGGCGTGAAGGCAAAGCTTTTGCGGGTCGGACGTTTCTGCGAACAGACACCCCATTCCCCAACCGCGAGCGGTACTGCTTCACCATGTTCTCCGAAGCGAGTCGGCGCCCGATTGAGCGACGAAGCAAACCCACAGGCAGCCAATGCCCCCGGCCGATACTGCGCCAGACGCTGCGAGATGTGCCTGTAACTTATACCCGGGACGCATTCTACGGATTCATCGGGCTGAGTCGAGAGAGTGCTGCAGTTTCAATCAGCGACGAGTTGTCGCGGCGTTGAGTGGGTGGCGCGACCGCGAGTGCATTAGAATCTCCTAAAGATGGGACGATTGGGGCTGATTGCCGGGGAAGGGGTGTTTCCCGTGCTGGTCGCGCGAGGAGCGCGGGCGGCGGGGCGCGAGGTGGTGTGCGCGGCGTTCGCGGGCCACGCCTGGGCGAACCTGCGGCAGGAGTGCGACGCCTTTCATTGGGTGGGGTTGCTTCGGTTTAACCAGTGGATCAGTGTGATCCGCGGCGCGGGATGCAGCGAGGCGATTATGGTGGGGCGCGTCGCCAAGGCCCAGATGTACGACCGCTGGAGCTACTTCCGCTATATTCCCGACTGGCGGTCGGCCCGCGTCGCCTGGCGCGTCTGGCGGCATGACAAACGTCCGCAGACGTTGCTTCGAGCGGTCGCGGATGAACTGGCTTCGGCCGGGATTACCTTGATCGACTCCACGCGCTATTGCTCGGAACACCTGGCCACCCGCGGTTCAATGACCCGCCGGCAGCCGACGGAGGCGCAGTGGGCCGACATTCGCTTCGGCTACGAAGTCTGCCGGACGATCAGCCGCCTCGACATCGGGCAGTCGATTGCGGTGCGCGACCGCGACGTGATCGCGGTCGAAGCGCTGGAGGGCACCAATGCGATGATCGAGAGGGCGGGGCAGCTGTGCAAAGTCGGCGGTTGGACCCTGATCAAGGTTTCCAACGTACATCAGGACATGCGCCTCGACGTGCCGACGGTGGGCACGACCACGATCGAAAAGCTGGCCGCCGCGCGGGCCGGCTGCCTCGTGCTGGAACCGGGCCGGACCATCCTCCTCGAAAAGCCGAAGGTGCTGGAATTGGCGGAGCGCTACAAGATCGCGGTTGTCGGTCACGACGATCTGACGAGCGCCGCGGAAGGGACCTCGCATGGCGATGGACGCACGGGCGCTGCAACTGATTGACGAGCTGGAGGCGCTGCGCGCCAGCCGGAACGACGCGTGGCAGGTGCCGCGCGTGGAGGGGGAGCTGCTGCATCAGCTTGCGCTGTCAATGGGCGCGCTGCTGGTCGTCGAGGCGGGTACGAGCTATGGCTTCAGTGGTTTGTTCTGGTCGGCTGCGCTGCGCCGCACGGGGGGCAAGCTGCACACGATCGACAACGACCCGAAAAAATTCGAGAGCTCGAAGGCGACTTTTGCGCGTGCGGAAATGGGAGACATCGTCACCAATTACCTGGGCGACGCGCGGGCGGTGCTGCCCAGAATGCCGGGGGGAATCGATATCGTGTTCCTGGATGCGGGGGACAAGAAGCAGTCTTCCGCGTATTTCGATCTGGTCTGGGAGAAGGTTCGGCCGGGCGGGTGCGTTCTCACCGATAATGCGACGACGCATCGCGCGGAGCTGGCGGACTACGTGAAATACGTCCGCTCGAGACCTGACACATCGAGCCTTGAGGTGGCGGTCGGCAACGGAATTGAGTGGACCGTGAAGCTGCGGCCTGAGTGAGCGCGTGATCAACATTCACATCAAGCTTTTCGCGATCCTCCGCGATCAAGCCGGCGTGGCCGAGATCACGCTGCCGCTGCCGGAAGGGACGAACGCCGCGGCGGCGGGGCGGGCGCTAGTGGAGAAGTTTCCGCCGTTGGCGCAGCAGATGAACTTCGTCGCCTATGCGGTAAACCGCAGCTATGCGGGGCCTGCGCAGGTGCTCAAAGACGGAGACGAGTTGGCGCTGATCCCGCCGGTGAGCGGGGGATAGATGCGGGCGAGTTGAAGCAACGTGGTGAATGACAAGAGCGACACTCCCGCGCCCAATCCATTGCTGACCACGACGAGCATCGGCAAGGATGTCGAGTCCTTTCTAACGGCGTCTTCACTCGCCTGTCAGACGAGGGTACGCACGATTACGATGGGCGCGCGAAACGTGCAGCGAAGAATCTTCACATGAAACTTGCAGTTTGGCTGATCGCGGCCTTCACTCTCCTCCAGGCTTGCAAGCTGTTTCTCCCGACGCTGGCGCGGCAGGACGTTTATGAAGACGATGCCGCCCAGCACATCTGGTGGATGTATCAGTTCCAGGATCCAGCGCTGTTCCCGGACGATCCTTCGGTGGCATATTTCCGGCGACTGATCGACCCGCCAGGCTACAAGATGTTGTTTGGTGCGCTGGGCCGTTTCATCGATGCACAAGTGCTCTCGGAAGCGTTGCCCTTCGTGCTATGCGTGCCGATGGTGGTGCTGGCATTCTGGCTGAGCCGGGACGCGGCAAAAGGAGTCGTCGCGGGGGCGATCGCCGGCAGCGCATACCTGATCTACGTGGCAATGCACGGGCTGCGTGGCGGCTTTCCTCGATCCTTCGCGCTGCCCATTCTGCTGCTTGGAGTCTGGGCCATCACGTCGCGTCGGCTCGCATGGCTCGGTTCGGCGTTCGTCGCATCTGCTCTGTTCTTCCCGCCGATGGCGATCACGCTGGGATTGTTTTCACTGACGGTGCTTGGGATCCGAATCTCGCGTGAGAAGAAGATGCCTTCGGGATGGGCGGCATGCGGCCTGCTCACCATGCTCGCGGCATCGATCGTACTAACGGTGTATGGACGGACCCCGCCGGCGGGGATCGGGAGGCCGCCTACGCGCCAGGAAGCGGAAGCGATGCCAGAGTATCACGCGGGCGGGCGCATCAAGTTCTTCGATTCGGACTGGCGCAACTATTATTTCGGATCCAAGCCTTCGGCGGTGGGACTCGGTTTGGGGATGTCCGCGGCGGTGGTGCTGCTGCTTGCGGTGACGGTGGCTGTGTATCCGCGCGCAATCTCATTGGAGGCGTGGGTGCTGCTGGCGACGTCGCTGTCAGCTTTTGTGCTGGCTCACGCGCTGCTCTTCCGGCTGTATTTTCCCAACCGTTACACGATGTATGCGCTGCCGGTGTTCGGCATGATGTGGGTCGCTTCGGTGGCAGGGCAAATGTTTTCGCGCGATGCCGCGGGCGCGGGGCCGTTGCAGGGGTTGGTACGATTGATTGGACGGCCGCGCGTGGGGGTATCGCTGGCGGCGGCGGCTGTGCTGTTGGGGGCAGTCGCGGTCGGGGTGGACGTCAAGAAACGCCTGGCGGGGCCACCTTCGTGGTCACCTGGGAAAGGCGGCGAGCAGGTGGCGGCATTCCTGCGAACGCTGCCCAGGCAGACGCTGGTCGCCGCGCATCCCGACGACGCCGGCCATATCCCGTTGCGCGCGCGGCGCAGCGTTCTGGCGTCCACCGAGATGAGCGTCCCGCTGCACGTGGAGTTCTATCGTCAATGCGCCGAGCGCACGGAGGCGGAGCTGGAGGCGTGCTACGCGTCGGACTGGAAAGAGGTCGACGCGCTGCGGGATCGCTATGGGGCAGCGGTGTTCGTGGTCAACCGCATGCGCTACTCCGATATGCCCTCGATCCGTTACCTCGAGCCGTTTCGCAAGAAAAACGAAGATAGGGTCGCGCTCGGAAGGGAGAAGGGATTTGTACTGCTTCATCCACCCGCGGAGCGCGTGCTGTTCGAGGCGGGGGACATGGTCGTCATCCGGCTGGGGAAATGAGAGCCCTCTCGCTCAGATGCGCTGCGGGCGTGAATTACGCGCGTCGTCCAGTGCGACGTTGCGGAAGATGGACCTGCACGTAAGTCGCCATCGGGTGGCGAGCGATCACGTCACCAGCACTTCCGGACGATTAGTCGCAGCCTCGCGCGACGTGAAGGTTTCCGGCGAATCGTTTGGCGCTGCGCTTTTCAGGACCAGCGTCGCGATCTGATGGCCGGCCGCCTTTTCCTGGCGCAGGAAATTGGCGACATCCCACTCATACCAGGCCGGCACGTTATTCGTCACGGTGGTCGTTGCCAGCGGGGAGCCTGTCGTCTGCGGCCGATTATCCCAGGTGATGGTGGATTCACTCCACGTCGCGCCCGAGATGCCATAGACGGCGGTCGGAACGTTTGCAGCCCCGACGTTATCCAGCGCACCGAAGATCCGCAGTTTCGCGGTGGCGATGGTCGTCACGGAGGTCAGGTCGAATTGCAGATACGTCTCGCGGTTGAAGCCCGGCGTGCTCAACTTGGTGATGAGCGAGCCGGCTGTCCCGAAGTTGGTGGAAGAGAAGGACCCGTCGCGGACGTATGCATCGCCGGTTGCGACAAGCGTCTGTGCAAGCGGTGTTCCAACGAGCAGGCTGTCAACGTTGCCGCCGCTGAAACCGATGGAGGTCGTGCGGATTGTATTTACGCCGGCCTTCAACGCGGCGTTGATGTTCAGGATGGTCCAGTTGGTCCACGACCCGGTCGGCGCGAAGGGCAGAGTCGCAATGGTCGTCCCGTTGATGCTAAGGCTGAGCGGGCGGTCGGCGGCAGAGCCATTGGCATAACGAAAGCCGAGCGGATAGGCGCCGGCTGAGGCGACGGTAATTGTCCACTCGATGAAATCGTTTGAAGGGTTTCCATAATCCGCATAAGCGGCGCCGGTGTAACCGCTGTTGAATGTTTCGTCGGTCACCCCCTGCAGCGTTGCGCTTTCCGCCTGGTAGGTGACGGTGACGCCGGTTGATGCCAGGGTGACGGCCGACGCGAGCGGAGTGTAGGCAGAGACTCCGCCTGTGTTGAACGCACGGACGCGATACGTGTAGCGCGTGCTCTCGGCCAAGCCCTTGTCCGAGTAGGTTGTGGCATTCGCGCCGACGCTGGCGATTTGCGAAAAATTAATCGCATCAGCGGATCGCTCAATTCTGAAACCGTCCTCATTCGAGCTGCCGTCGGTCCATTTCAGATCGATCTGCGAGGAAGAGACAGGCGACGCGACGAGGCCGCTCGGCACGGCCGGCGGGAGCACCGTCGCCGGACTCGTGGTGGCGGCAATGGGGCCTGCCCACGCGGAAGGGCCTGCGGTGTTGAACGAGCGGATTCGATAGGTGTACTTAGTGGCGGCCGAGAGCGCGGTGTTCGAATAACTCGTCGCGTTCGCGGCCAGCGTAATCAACGGCGTGAAGTTGATGCCATCGGTCGATCGCTCAAGATTGAAGCCCTGCTCGTTGGTGCTGGCATCGGTCCACTTCAGATCGATCTGTGACGAGGAAACGGCCAGCGCGGAGAAGCCGGTGGGCGCGGCGGGCGGCGTGATTAGATTGAAAGCACTGGTGATGGTCGTGGCGGTGGCGGCGTTGTTGGCGTGGGTCGTATCATACATGTCCTCCAGGGTCCGCAGCACGTTGTAGTGGGTGGTCCGCTGGGAGTAAGTGCCGGTCTTGACCATGGGGCCGTAGAAGACGGTGGGGATGTGATTCCCGTCGCTGCCGTCGTCCTCGTCGAACTGCACGATCAGTAGGCTGTTGTGGGTCCTGGCCCACTGGGCATAGGCGTCGAGGTTGTTCTTCAACCACGTGTCGCCCTGCTGAATGGAACCATCGTGCATGTCGTTGAGTTGATCCGGCACGACGAGACTGACGGTGGGGAGCGCACTGTAGTCGCTCGGGAAGCTGGTGAATGGCTTATTCGCGGCGCCGGGGACGTCGGTAAACTGCGTTACCGGGTTGTGTTTGCGCGCGTAGTTGCCGCTGCTGGCTCCGTCGAACCCTTCGGAAGGCAGGCCCTGCGAATAACCGACCAGCGTCTTGCCGACCGCCTTCAACTCGCTGTACAGATTCGGGCTGGTGAATTTTGGATGGACGTTGTTATCGGAGATGCCCTGCGTGGAGCCGGAGAACAGCGTAAGGTAGTTTGGCTGGCTGGGCCGCGCCAAGCCAAAGGAGTCGCTGAACAGCGCGCCGTTGTTGGCAAGTGAGTTGATGTAGGGCGCATTGGCCGAACCAACGATCGCGCCGTACGGCCGGTTCTCTTCAACGACGATCACCACGTGGTCGGGCCTGGGCAGCCCGGCCGCCATGAGCACGCGTGACTCAAGCGGCTCGACCTGAGGGCGAATTGCACGCGCACCTCCGCTCGCTCCAGGATCATCATGAAACCCACCCGCGCGCAGCGATTGCTGCTTCCCACGTATGAACTGCGGCATGATCTTCCCTCTCGCGGGGGCGCACGCCGGAAAGATGGCAGAAGCTACACTGCCAGGGCGGGCGCCAACCTATCGAAATTGAGCCTCCTCCTCCGTGCGGCAAGTCTGCCGCAACGTCCGCGCCAACGGATTAATCGTTATAGACAGTTCTCTCGGCAACCGTTCGCGAAGACGCGGAGTTTTCCTGCGACTCAATCACCACCCAGTTTCGCAGGCAGGGGCCCATGATGACGACGAGAGGATACGCCTGCAACCGCGTAAAATGCTGCAGCGCCGCGTTGCCCGTGTCGCCGCGATATGAAACTATCCCAGCTTCACGCGCGGGCATTCTTCTCCAAGTTTTAACCCCGCTCACGAGGGTACGATGGCATGCTGTGAAGCTGGGTACTCCCTGAGTTTTATAATGTTTTCATGACGGTCATGTCTTTTCGTCCGAGCTCTCTGTCAGGGCGCGCCGTGCTCAGCGGGGCTGTTTCTTTTCAAGGATCGCTGCAAGAAAACGCGGTGCCCGGCATGAGACGTTCATGAAACATTCTTTCGTGAATGATTGGCCAAGGATCCGCCGTGTGGTGCCGGGTGATGTCCAAGTCCGGAGGGGGTATGACCAGATGACCAAGGCGCCGGGCGTGGCTGCAGAGGGACGTTTACATCTCCGCGTCTTTTGGGTAGGAGTGGAATGGGCTGGAGGTGTTTGCGGATGCGATGGGTTGCACTATTCGGAATCGCTTTGCTGATTGGCTGTGCGCAGACGCGCGTGGTGAGCGTCTCGACCAGGCCGGCCGACGCGACGTTGAAGATCGACGGGAAGGACGTTGGCCGGGGGCCCATCACGCATAAGTTTGAGTTTCGCACCGAGAGCGAGCAGCACAGCGTCGTTGCCACGCGCCCGGGGTATAAGGACCACTTCGTTTCGATCACGCCGACGGGGGAATCGAACCGCATATTCATTGAGATGCGTCCGAAGACGCGCATGGTGACGTTCACGATCAAGCCGGTGCCGGCGACCCTCTCGATCGACGGCAAGGCGGTAAACGCGGAGCCGGTGAGTCAGCTGACGCGGGAGTTGGAATTTACCAAGGACGCGAACGAGCGCTGGACGACGCACCGGGTGACGGCCGAGCGTGCGGGATACGAGCCGGTCGCGCAGACCATTTCGTGGACGGATTCACAGCAGGACTACGTGCTCGATCTGCAGGCGAAGCGCAAGGACCTGTCGATCACGAGCGCGCCGGGCAATGCGGAGATTTATCTGGATGAACAGCTGATCGGGAGTGGGAAAGTCACCTATGCAAAGTGTCCGTTCCCGGTGGACCCGGCGACGAACGAGTTCGTTCCGCACAAGCTCAAGGCCGTGGCGCCGGGCTATCCGCCGGGCGAGATGACGATCGGGTGGGATGAAGGAAAAAGCGATTACCACATCGATCTGGCGCCGTACACGAAGACCGCGCGGATCGTGACCGATCCGCCGGGCGCCGTGGTTTCGGTCGAGGGCGCTGAAGTATCCAGCGATCCGAAGACGGCGGCGTCGCTGGTGAAGCTGAGGTTTCCGCCAATCAACGAGAAGGGTGCTCTGAAGACGTATCCGGGGACCGCGACGAAGAGGACGCAGGACTCGGAATGGGTGCCGGCCAAGTTCACGCTGGCGTGGGACGAGGGCAAGCCGGAATACCGGGTGCAACTCGAGGAGATCAAGACGCGGCCGGTCGCCTTGCTGCGGATGAAGCCCGCGCGCGCGGATGACGGCTGGCATATCGAAGCGGAGCAGGTGAACACGCTGGCGATGAAGGACCTGACGGAGGGCCCGAAGCGCGAGTCGCCGGCGCGAGTGGTCCGCGTCGCGAAGGGGACGTCGATTGACTCGCTGACCGTTTCCCCGGATGGGTCGCAGATCCTCTACACGACGCTCGCACACAAGCCGGGAAGCGAGCTGACTTCGCAGATGATCGCGGTGCGTGCGGACGGCACTTCCGGATCCACCATCCTTAGCGATGGCAAGAGCCTCGATGTGACTCCGTCATACGCGCCGGATGGAACGCAGATCGTCTTCTCCTCCAACCGGTTTGGGAAGCGGCAAAGCATTCTGATCATGTCGTCGACGGGACAGACCGGCGTTTCGAAGATCACCGGCGGCGAAAGCGAAGACCTTTGGCCGACACTCGATTCGAGTCCCCAGCCACGGCTGTATTATGAAGCGAGGATGAGCAACCGCGCAGATCCGCGGCTGTTCATGACGCAGCTCGGAAGCACCATTCTGATGGACCTGACGCAGGGCGGCGGCCTGCAGCCGCGGGTTGGTCCAAAGGGTGACGCGGTGGCGTTCGCGGCGATCAATGAGAAGACGGGACGTCGCGACCTGTTTCGCACGTCGGACAAGGGGGGGCCGGCGGAGAACCTGACGAATACGGCGGATGTCGATGAGTTCGACGCGGTGTGGTCCGTGGACGGGAGCAAACTCGCGTTTGTCTCCGACCGCAACATCAGTAATACCGCCCCGGACAACTATGACATCTGGGTTTTGGAGCTCGCGCACCCGGACAAGGCGGTGCAACTCACCGTGAACGGCAGTTGCGACGACCGGCCCTGCTGGGACGCGAACGGCAAGTCGATCTACTTCCGCTCGAATCGCGGCGGGGAGTGGGGCATCTGGCGAATCGATGTGAAGTGACCCCGGGATAACTCGCGCATTCCCACCAACCATTTCGTGCCTAAGATTGTCTGGTGTTGCAGGTAACAATCGAGGATCCCAGGTCGGGGTCTTGCGGTCGGGTCCTTTGGATGGCAATTCCGGGGAGCACCCATGGTCGCACGAATCAAATCTTTTTATCGGGTTGGCTGGTTTCTCGCGTTGGGTGCGGCATGCGCGCTGACGCAGCGCGCGGGGGCATCCATCTATGAGGGGCCGGGCTGGGAGAATAGCGGCTACTCCGGCGCGGCTGACTCCGGCGGCATGCTGCGCCGAGCAGAAGTCGATCTCAGCGGCGCTCGCGCGACGGTCGACCGTGCGCGCGACGACGCGCGGCAGATCGAGGACAACCTTCGCAACATCCAACAGTCGATCGAGGCGCGGAAGAAGAAAATCTCCGAGCTGAATGCGCGAGTGGGACAGGGCGCACCGGCGGTCGAGCGGGCCGCCGCCGAGATGGACAAGACCGAGGCGCAACTCGCCGAGCAGCGCAGGCAGTTCGCCGAGGTTCGCGACCCGTACGACGCGGCGAAGGCGAAGCTGGATGACGCGATCGACGACGCGGTGGCGGAATTTGAAGCGACGGCGCCGTTCAAGAACGCTTCGGGGAAGATGCGCGAAGCGCAGGAGCGGCTCGGCGCGGTGGACTCGGCCGTCCTCGATGCGCTCGGGAGGGACGGCGAGTATCAGAAGGCACTGGCGGCGCAGGCCGCTGCAAATGACCGGGTCGAGGAGCTTCGCAGGCAGGAAACGTCCGGGGAGCTTTCAGCGGCCGAGGCCGAGCTTGCCGAGGCTCGGAGCCGGGCGCAGCGGATGCGCGAATCGGCATTGGGGGCGGATCCGATGGTAAAGGAGGCGCAGGTCGGCGTGGATGCGGCGCGGGCGGACGTGCGCGAGTTGCGCGCGGGTTTTGATCGAACGCTGCCAAACCGCCCGGAAGTCGCGGAGGTGCAGCGCGCCGTGGATGTGCAGCAGCCGTTGTTCGACCATGCTGCGGCGGCGTTAAAAGAAGTCGAGACGAAGGCCGCCGACGCGCGCAATGCTTATCGAGATCGAGTGGCGGGCGCGGAGTCGGACCGAAGCGACCTGAGGGCGGCGCAGGAGGCGCTGGAGCAGATGAGTTCCGATCTTGCTACTGCCCGCGACGATCTGGAGGACGCGATCGCCCGGCTGGATGAAGCGCGCGAGGCGGAGCGTTACGCGGCGCAGGCGCGCGATGACGCGGCATACGCGCTGGAGTCGACGCCGATTTACGCGCCGTATTACGCGCGTGAAGTCTATGTGCAGAGTTACAGCTATCCGGTGGCGGCGTGCCCGCCGGTGTGGATCGCGCCGGCCTGTGCGGCGCCGGCGGCGTTTTGCCCGGATCCGTGGTTTGACCCGTGCCCTCCGTTCTCTCATGGGTACGCGTTTGGCGGCGGGAGCCATCTATGGGGGAGCCATTTCTGGGGCAGCCGTGGTGGTCGAGATGAACAGCGCCGGGTGAGCGTGCGGGAAGCGGAGAAGCTGCTGGCCGAGGCGCGGGCACGGCAGCAGGCGGTTGAGCAAAAGCGCGCCGAGGCGGCGCAGCGCAAGCAGCAGCAAGCGGAGAAAACAGCCGTCGTGCGGGAGCAACGCGCGCAACGAGAAGCGCAGCAGAAGTCGGAGGCGCAGCAGCGCACTGCGCAAGAGCAGGCCCGGCGGGCAGCGGCAAATGAAGAGCGCCGGCAGCAGCAGGCCCAGCGAAGCGTGAGCGAGGTCGGGGCCAAAGAAGCGCGGCAGGCCAAAGCCGATGCTGAGAAGACGGTCAGGCGGGAGCGAGAGGCACAGCAGGCGAAGGCCAGCGTCGCCGCGGATCGCGCTGTGCAACGTCAGGAAGCGCCGGATTTGAGCAGACCCAAAGTTCTCAACGTGAGCAAGGACGGGAAGAGCGAGGTAGCGCGCCCCGGGAGCGACTCAAACCAGGACGCCGTGCGTCAAGAGCAACGACGAGATCGGGAGCAGGCTGCGCGTGAGAAGTCCGCAGCAGAGCCGGAGCAAGCGCGGGGGCAGCGCCAGTCGGATTCATCCAAGCCCGCGGCAAAAGCTCAAGCGGCAAAGGCCGAAGCGGCGGCGAGGTCGGAATCGCGCAAGGGCGAACGATCGGCGGAGCGTCGCAACAGCGATGACGATGCACGGC
>JBBRCX010000052.1:0-32742 GCA_038204465.1 Tepidisphaerales bacterium
AATAGTTTTCCTCGTCGCGCAGCACGGTTGAGCACGTGAAAGACAATCCCGCCCGGTGCCTTTCGCAGACGCCTCGCCATGGCCAGACATGCTACCGACGACGCAACGAATTGCCAATAAGTACTCCCGACCCCCTTCTGGAATCGACCCCCTTTCCGGAATCCGTCGCGCAGTACGGTTGAGCGCGTGAAAGACAATCCCGTCCGACGCCTTTCGCAGACGCCTCGCCATGGCGAGGCATGCTACCGACGACGCAACGAATTGCCAATAAGTACTCCCGACCCCCTTCCGGAAGGACCCCCTTCCGGAACCCCCCTTCCGGAACTCACCCCTTCTGGAACCAGATTGCTGAGCTGCGGCGGCTCGACCGCTTCCGTCGATCGAAAAACGATCGACATCGCAGATGAAGATCCTCGTGCACCCTCAAAATCGAGTCGGCAGACAAAACCTGGACGGGGGGCGAGCCGGAAGCCGAGCGGTTTCGCGGCGGTCGGTTGATGGTCAGCGGCTGGCGAGCGGATGGCACAGTATTGGTCAGGGGTCGGGGGTGCGGTGGAAGCGGTTCGGGGGCGCGGTGGGTGGGCGGTGGGAGCTTCATGGGGATCTGATGGAGGGTCGATGGTCGACGCATGCGGCGGCGATGGAGCGGCGATGGGGATCGGATGGGGTGCGCTTGGGTTTTTGGCGTGAAAAGTGTGTTCTTGGACGGTTTCGCGGGCCTGCGGCGTTGTCGGGACCTGACTTCGGTGATCGGGGGGGAGCAGGCAGAGGACCGAGATTTTCGGCAGTTGTCACCCGCCGCCTTGGAGAAGCAGGTCTTTGCCTGGAATGCGGAACCTGTCGCGTTCATCCTTCCGCCCCTGGCCGAGGAGCGAACGGCGCGGCCGCTCCGGCTACTCGCGGACGGATGCCAGCGCCGGTGATTCCGACACGCGCACGACGCACCGGTCCGCCGGGGTGGCGTTAAGCAGCGCCTGCAGCGTCTCGAGATCGCTGACCCGCTTCCCGGCTACGGAGGCGATGACCGAGCCTTGCGTGATCCCCTGCTTTGCAAGAGAACTCGCCGGATCGATGGCGAAGACCATGAGCCCCTGCGGCCGACGCGCGGCAGGAAAGTCCGCGGTCGGTGGGATCGGGCCAAGCAGCGCCCCGCGCCAGCGCATGCGCTGCGTCTGCCGTGTGACTGCGGCGGCCGGAGTCGGACGGCGGCGCAGGCTTACGGTGAATCTCTTCTCCACCCCGCCACGCGCGACGCGCGCAGAAACCGGCTGATCAACCGGCGACGCGCCGACGATTCGAACCAGATGGTCACCGTCACGCACGTTCTCACCATTGAACTGGACGACAACGTCGCCGGGTCTGAGGTGGGCCGCCTCGGCGGGTGAGTTTCGCTCCACCAGATCGATTCGACCTCCGGCGGCGCCTGCAATTCCCGCCTCCTTGCACTCATCGGCGGTTGGCGTGCCAACCCGCGCGCCGAGGTAGGCGTAGAGCACCTCCCGGCCCTGCTTCAGGTTGTCCAGGACCTGCCGGACACGCGATGAGGCTGCGATGGCAAAGCCGATCCCGTTGGTATTCTTCTGCGGAAGGATGACGGCGCTGTTGATCCCAATAACGTCGCCGCTCATGTCCAGGAGCGGACCGCCGGAGTTGCCGGGATTGATCTGTGCTGAGGTTTGGATCAAATCACTGTAAAGCCTGTCTTCTTTTCCGGAGAGGTGAGGAAGCGAGCGCCCGGTGGCGCTGACCACGCCGATGCTGAGGCTGAGCGTTCCTTCGCTGGCCAGTCCGTACGGGTTTCCGAGCGTGAGTGCCCATTGTCCGCGCTGCACTTCGTCCGACTTGGCGAAGCGAAGGACCGGCAGGCGCGAGGCCGGGATCTTCAGGACCGCCAGGTCGGAGCGCGGATCCGTTCCCACGACGATCGCCGGATAGACCCTGCTGTCGTCGGTGGTGACCCAGATCTGCTCCGCTTTGCCGACGACATGATCGTTGGTGGCGATGTAGCCATCGCTGTCGAAGATGAAGCCGGTGCCGACAATGCGATCGACATTGTCCAGCAGTGCCGCCAGTTTTTCCGGATTGAGATCCTGGGCGCGCATGGCGTCTGAGTTGACGGGAGTGTCAACGGCGGAGATCGCGACGATCGCCGGCGCGGCGCGGACAGCGATGGATTCGAATTGGCTTTGAAGATCGGCAAGATGAAGCGTGTCGGATGTGTCGGCCCGGGCCTGCGCGCGCACGGCGGCGGCGAGCGGCGTTTGAAATGGGGGGAAAAAGACCGCAGTGATGAGAAGGGAAGCCACTCCAATGAGCGCGGTGGTGCGATGACGGGCGCCGAATAGGGACCGAAGAGCCATCAGAGAGTTCCAGCGAGGCCGTCACGCCAGGCCCGGTTACCGGACCTTTGGTCTCCCTCGCGCGGTCCCCGCGCGGATGAGAGTTGCACCACGTTGGCAATCGGCGGGCCGTCGGACGCGGGAGCGAACTCCCGCAGCCGACGGCCAATTTTTGCCGAGTTGCTTTCGCTGGTGCCGTGTGGCTCGCTCGAGTCTTTTAGGCACCCGCTTCGGCCGGCTCCGTCTCCGCCGTCGCGGGCTCAGTCGCCCGGTTGGCGTTCACCATTCCCTTGGATTGGAGCACGGCCGCACGGATTTCATCGGCCAGTTCACGGTTCTCCGACAGGAAGAATTTGGCGTTTTCGCGGCCCTGGCCGAGCCGCGTCGACTTGTAGTTGTACCAGGCGCCGGTCTTCTCCACGATGTTTCCTAGGGCCGCCAGATCGAGCAGATCGCCTTCATAGCTGATGCCGCGGTCGAACATGATGTCAAACTCCGCATCGCGGAACGGCGGCGCGATCTTGTTCTTCACCACCCGGGCCCGCGTGCGGTTTCCGACCGCGACTTCTCCCTCCTTGATGGTGCCGGTGCGGCGGACGTCGATACGGATGGAGGAGTAAAACTTCAAAGCCCTTCCGCCGGGCGTCGTCTCGGGGTTGCCGAACATGACGCCGATCTTCTCGCGGATCTGGTTGATGAAGATGACGGTAGTGCGGCTCTTGGCGATGGCGGCGGTCAACTTGCGCAGCGCCTGGCTCATCAGCCGGGCCTGCAGGCCGACGTGGGTATCGCCCATCTCGCCTTCAATTTCGGCGCGGGGGATGAGCGCAGCGACGGAATCGATGACGATCACATCCACCGCATTGGAGCGGACGAGCAGCTCGCAGATTTCCAGGGCCTGCTCGCCGCTGTCGGGCTGCGAGACAAGCAGGTCGTCGAGCTTCACGCCGAGGCGCTTGGCCCACGACGGGTCGAGGGCGTGCTCCGCGTCGATAAAAGCGGCGACGCCGCCGGCTTTCTGCGCGTTGGCGACGATATGCAGGGTGAGGGTGGTCTTGCCGCTGGACTCGGGACCGAAGACCTCGAGCACCCGCCCGCGGGGAACGCCGGCGCCGCCCAGTGCAATATCCAGGCTCAGGCTGCCGGTGGCGATTCCGTCGATCATCTTCGGCTGGCTGTCAAGCTTCATCACGGCGCCTTTGCCGAACTGTTTTTCAATCTGCTGCACGGCGCGGTTGAGCGCCGAATCGCGCGCGGGATTGGGCGACTCGGGCGCCGGCTTGGCCGGCTCGCGCGCCACATCCTTCTTCGCGTCCGCAAAATCCTTCTTCGGGTCCGTCTTTTCGAGGGACTTGGCCACGGCATGCTCCTAACCGCCGGGTGTGTTGGTCAGCCGGCGTATGTGCGGCCGGCATTGCACCGACGCGCGTGGGTGGCGACTTAGTGGCGAGCGAGCATCCGTTGCACCTCGCCAACTGAACTCGACGGAAGCCGCCCGGACCGTCCCTGTTCAGTGTTTGTAAGGGTCAATAGTAGAGTCACAAGTCGTCTAAAGCAACGGCGAAGCTTGAGAAAAAAACTGTTGTATCAGAGCAGGCCTGAAGCTTCGTCACTGCGGCGGGAATTGCGCCACCGGAAGGTACTGTGCGCCCGCGGGCCGAAGCTTGCTCTCGACCAGTGCAAAGGAATGAATGATGAACTCTGGCCCGGGAAACCGGCCCGCCACCCGATCGGTCAGCCGCTCGCGCTCGCTCGCGCGCAGCGCTTCCCGCGGACGGCCCAGCGTAACATGGGCTCGGAAGGGCCGAGCTTCGTTCGGGAATCCGCCTGCGAGACATATGTCTTCAATCTGTTGATGCAACCGGCGAAGTTCCTCGAGATCACCGCTCAGGCCGGCCGTGATCACGCGGATAGGCCCGCGCTCCGGGAAACACTGCAGGCCCATCGGCCGCAGGCACAGCGGCCTAAATGAGTCGACTTCTTTCAGACGCTTGGTGAGGCTCGTCGCGGCCTGGGCGTCCACCGCACCGAGAAACTTCAGCGTCACATGGAAGTTCTCCGCGCGCGTCCATGACACCCGTTCAATCTCCTTGAGAGAATCGGTCAGATCATTGAAGAAGCGCCGCGTCTGTTCGTCGAGTAACAGGGCGAGGAAGAGGCGCATCGCTCGAACCAGGCAGCCGGGTTTCGAACTCAACCGATCAGAAGCTCATCGCGGTCTTGTACTCATGCCAGCGGTGGTCGATGGCGTCGCGGGTGGTGGACTGCAGGCCGGCCAGCGAGAAGTCGGCGATCGTGAAACTCGCGACCACCGTGCCAAACGCGAGAGCGCGCTTGATGGTGGCGGCGGAGAAATTCCCTTGTGTGGCGAGGTAACCCATCATCCCGCCGGCGAAGCTGTCGCCGGCGCCGGTGGGATCGATCACCTGCTCGGCGGGGAACGCGGGGAGCACGAAAGTGTCGCGCTCGCTGCACATCAGCGCACCGTGCTCGCCTTTCTTGATCACCACGAATTTCGGCCCCAGCTTCAACACCTCGCGCGCGGCCTTGATCAGGTTCTTCTCGTTCGTGAGCAGGCGGGCTTCGCCGTCGTTGAGAACCAGCCCATGGATGTTCTTGAGCAGTTTCGTCAGCTCGACTCGCTCGGTCTGGATCCAGAGATTCATCGTATCGGCGACGACCAGGCGCGGGGCTTTCAGCGATGCGAGCATCTCCTGCTGGAGCAGCGGGTGGGTGTTGGCGAGGAAGACGTATTTGCTGTCGATAAAGTTCTGCGGGATCTTCGGGGCGCGCTCGGCCAGGACGTTCAGGTCGACCTCGACCGTGACGGCTTCATTCAGGTTCTGAATGTAAGAGCCGTGCCAGCGGAAGGTCTTGCTCCCCTTGCGGATCTCCAGGCCGCCGGTGTCAACATCGCGGCCTTCAAACGCGGTCCAAAGGCTTCGTGGGCAATCATCGCCAACGACGCCGACCAGGCGCACGGGCGCGAAGAATGACGCCGCGTAGGAGAAATAGACGGCGGAACCGCCGATCACGTCATCGCGGTGGCCGGAGGGGGTGTCGACTGTGTCGAGGCCGATCGATCCCGTCACGAGCAGAGACATGGTTCACTCCATGGAAGCGCGCCTGCTGCGATCGGCCTGGTGATTGCCAGGCAGCTGCCGCACCTTTACGCGCGTGCCGGTGACGGTGTAGAGCCGGCCCGGCGTCAGGCGCTTATAGCGGTTGAAGAGGCGGTCGACCGCATCGTCCTGCTCGACCTCGCCGCCCGGCGCCTGCAGGAAGACGATTGAGCGGCCGAAGCTCATGCGCGATTCAAATGGCGCCGACGCCAGCGCGGGATCAGCGGTGATGACATCGAGTTGCTGAACTTGCGCCGCCTCGAGCACCTCAATCGCCGCAGCCTCAGGGGCAAGAGAAATCTCTACTGCCTGCCGCGTCTGATGTCCATGCCGCTGCAGCGCCTCGCCGACGGCGCCCGCCAAAGAGCCATGCAAGAGCCAGCGCATCAGCGCATCGTAAAGGGCATCCCCCAGCGCAGCAAACCGCGAGCGTCAGCGCCGTAATTTGTTTTCACGGGTCATTCGCCACGGCTGTGCGAAGCGCGGGCAGCGGCTTAGAATCCCATGCTTTCATCGAGGAATCGCTGTGGCTGATGCGCCGGCTTATCTGGCCCCTTACCTCAAAGCGGTACGGCGGCATGGATCGACGTTCCCATCGCTGCTGTGGGCAAGTCCGTCCACGCAGGCGACGCGCTTCGACGCGATCTGCGGCATCGAAGACCTGAATGGAGAGTCGGTGCTCGACGTCGGCTGCGGCCGCGCAGACCTCCTCGACTTCATGCTTGCGCATCAGGTGCGCCCGGCCGACTATGTCGGGATCGAAGCGGTAGAGGAACTGGCGCGGGCGGCGGAGGCGAAGGGACACGCAAATCTGACCATCCTTCGCGCGGACTTCGTGAGCGAGCCGGCTCGGATGTTCGTCGGCGCCGACGCCGTCATTTTCAGCGGATCGCTGAACACCCTGGACGATGATGCTTTCTATGGAACGATTGGCCGGGCGTTCGAGGCGACAGCGGACTGGTTGATCTTTAACTTTCTCTCCTCGTCATACCTGGCGGCGAAGGATTACCTCTATTGGCGCCGGGCGCCGCAGGTTGAATCTTTTGTGCGAAAACTCACGCGAGACGTGCGCGTGTTGTCTGGCTATCTGCAAGGCGACTGCACGATCGCCCTGAGACGCGAGCTGTGATTCGTGTGACGCGAGGGCGATGTGAGCAGCGGGCGGATCGACGTTCATTCCCACCTTCTTCCCGGCGTTGACGATGGCTGTCAGTCGCTGGAGGAATCGCTGATGTGCGCGCGGGTGATGGTGCGCGAGGGGTACACGCACAGCTTCTGCACGCCGCACATCTGGCCCAGTCTTCCGAAGAACAACGTCAAGATGATCACGGAGAAGACGGCAGCGCTGCAGGGGGCGCTGGAGAATGCGAAGATCCCGCTGACGCTGCTGCCGGGCGGCGAGATCAACCTGCGCGAAGACACCTTGAAGACCGCGCCCGAAGAACTCGTCAGCTATGCGATGCGGCGGCAGTTCGTCCTCATCGACCTCTGGGCGGAGAAGCTTCCGGAATTCTTCAACCTGGCGGTGAAATGGTTCCAGTCGATCGGGGTCGTGGTTGTGCTGGCCCATCCGGAGCGGATGCGCGCGATTCAGACCGAACCCGGCCTGGCGTTGAAACTGCACGAGACGGGGGTGTTGCTGCAGGGAAACCTGCAGTGCCTGAGCGATCCTCCGGAGACGGCGACGCGACGGCTGGCGGAGCGATTCCTTCTCGGTGGGCGCTACTTCATGCTGGGCAGCGACCTGCACAACCTGGCCTCGCTCCCCCAGCGCATCGCCGGACTCCACCGCGCGACGGAACTGGTGGGGTCGGAGATCGTTCGCATGCTGACGGTGACGAATCCGGGGCGACTTCTGCCGCGGGAGAAGTAACACGAGCGGGTGAAAGCGCTAACCCCGCGCCGGGAGCCGGCTCAGTTTTTCATAGAGGATTGCTGCCGTGCGGGTACCGGCGTGCAGGGCGTTGAGATCAAACTTTTCGTTCGGCGAGTGGACCCGGTCGTCCGGGAGACCGAAGCCGATCAGCAAGGTGTCGATCCCGAGAACGGATCTGAGGAGCCCGACCACCGGAATGCTCCCGCCTTCGCGAATGAGCGTGGGGACGGCGCCGAAAGCCGCCTCGACGGCCTCCGCCGCCAACTGCATCGCCTGGCCTCCGGCGGGCACGAGAACGGGACCCGCGAGACCGTGGCAGGCGAACTCAAGCTTTACGTTCTTCGGGCAGCGCTCGCGCATCGCGCGCTCAAACGTTGCCCTGATTTTGGACGGATCTTGAGCGGCTACCAGCCGCATCGACACTTTCGCGCTCGCGGTTGAAGGAATGACGGTCTTGGCGCCGTGGCCTTGGTAGCCGCTGGTGAGGCCATTGACGTCGCACGTGGGCCTAGCCCAGCGCCGCTCGAGGGTCGTGTAACCTGCTTCGCCAAAGCCTGACTCCAGCTTCAGGTCGCGCAGGAACTGTCTCTCGTCGAACGGAAGCTTCGACCATGCTTGGCGTTCGGCCGGCTCCGGCAGGCGCACGTCAGCGTAGAAGCCGGGAAGATTCACCTGCCCATTGCTGTCATGCAGGCTGGCGAGCAACTCGCTCAAGACATTGGCCGGGTTGGGGACGGCGCCACCATAGATGCCGCTGTGCAGATCGTGGTCGGCTCCGGTGAGAAAGACCTCCATGTAGACCAGGCCGCGCAAGCCGCAGGTGATCGCGGGAACTCCGCGGGCGAACTGGTTGGTGTCGCTGATGACCGCGATGTCCGCCTTCAGCTCGGCGCGATGTTCCTTCACGAACTGCTCGAGGTTGTCGCTGCCGATCTCCTCTTCGCCTTCGATGAGCAGGGTAAGGTTCACAGGCAGGCCGCCATTCTCCTGCCACGCGAGGACGGCCTGGACGTGTGCCCACACTTGTCCTTTGTCGTCCGCCGCGCCGCGGGCGTAGATGGCATCTTCGCGCACGGTCGGCACAAAAGGCGGCGTGGTCCACTTGTCCAGCGGCTCCGGGGGTTGCACATCGTAGTGCCCATAGAACAGGACTGTGGGGCGTCCCGGGCGGTGCTCGTTCTTCACCACAACGATCGGGTGCCCCGCCGTCGGCTCAACCTGCACCTGCAGTCCGCCTGCACTGAGCCGGCCGGCGAGCCAGTCGGCGCAGCGCTTGAGATCGCCCGCGTGCTCGGGCTTGGTGCTGACGCTGGGGATAGAGAGGAACTCGCTGAGCCCGGCTACGGATTGCCGCCGGCGAGACTCGATGGTTTTTAGAACCGCCTCGATCATTTCGCGTCCTTTGCGCCTGCCCAGAGCGCTTGAGCAGTCGAGCCGGTGACCTGCTGATCGATCAAGGTGCGGAGGAACTCGACGTTGCGCTGCGGCGGGACAGGAACGTATTTCGCTTCGGCGGTTGCTATCAGAGCGCCGCCATCCGCTCGAATCTCTGCTGTCGTCAGGATGAGCCGGGGACGGTTGGAGATCACCCGCGCCTGCACGTCGAGCGGCTCGCCGATGCTTGCGCTCTGCCGGAAGCGAACGCTGAGCTCACCGCACACGCAGAAGCGCCGGCCGGCCCACGTTGCCGCCCAGACCATTACTTCATCGAGAACCGCGGAGAGCAGCCCGCCGTGCACGATTCCTTCAAATCCGATGTGCGATGGTTCAGGCGTAAAGCGGCTGTGGACGATGCCGCTCTGCTCGTCAACGAAGAGCGACAGGTGCAGGCCATGCGGGTTGAAAGGGCCGCACACCACACAGCCTGCCGTCTGGGGCAACTGCAGCAACGCCATGCGGCGGATTATGCCGGCGCGGGCGCCGTTGGCAACGCGCAAGCCGCATTGCCGGGCGCGCTCTGCCGGCGTAGCTTGGCGGCATGATCCGGCTCTGCATTGAGGACGGTCGGTGCCTGACGCAGGCTTCAGTCGACGATGTCCGCGCGGTGCTCCAGGACGACTCGAAGCGATTCTGGCTCGACATCGAAGGGCTCAGCGATGCGCAGGAGCGCGAGGTGCTGGAGCTGTTTCAATTTGAGGAGCGCGCGATCGAGCGCTGCCTGGGGCACAGCAAGCGGCCGAAGGTTGTCGGCTCCAACGACAAGCGCGACGCCCACGGGAACCCCTATTACTACCTGGTGGTGCACGGCCCGCACCTGGAGCTATCAGCGCGGCGCGACCGCTCGGAGCAGGACCCGGAAAAGCGTTTCAAGGAGGTCGACATCTTCCTGAGCGAGCGCTATCTCCTGACGCTGCACAAGTATTCCTCCAAGGCCCTGGCGGGAATGATGGAGCGAGTCCGCCACGAGCCGGGGCTGCTCGCCGAGGGCACCGACATGCTGCTGTACCGGTGCCTGGACCTTCTCGCCGACTCCTACGAGCGCGTCCTCTCGCACGTCGGGCCCATCATCGACGCCCTGGACGACGCGGCCCTGGAGCGCCCCGGCCCGGAGGTGCTGAGGCGGATTTCAATGATCAAGCGCGCGCTGTTTGAGCTGCGGCGAAACATCGGCCCGGAGCGCGAGCTGGTCGCCCAGATCACGCGCGGCGAGGTGCCGATCGTGCGCGAGGGCGCGCGCGGCTATCTGCGCGACGTGCAGGACCACATGTTCCGCTACTCGGAAGTGATCGATTCGTATCGCGAGCAGATGGCGGGCGCGCGCGATATTTACCTCTCGAGCATCAGCAACCGTCTGAATGAAATCATGAAGACCCTGACGGTGATCAGCGTGATCGCGCTCCCGCTGACGGTCATCACCAGTTTCTTTGGGATGAACTTCGAAGGCATTCCAGGGCTGCATTCACGTCGGGCATTCTGGATGACGGTGGCGGTCATGCTGGCATCGGTCGTGGGACTGCTGCTGTGGTTCCGGCGCAAAGGCTGGCTGGGGAAAGCGGCGGCGCCGTCGCAGGAGTTCATGGCCCATTGGAAGGAAGCAGAGACCAAGCCCGTGGAGGCTAAGGCGCACAGCGGGGAGGCGAAGGCGCAAAGCGGGCCGGAGATGGAGGCAGCGGCTGCGACCCGCGCGTGATCCGGTTCAAACCGATTCGGCGGCTTCCGCGAGAGCGGCTTCGGCGATCTCGGCGTCGAGCGCGGCTTCGTGATGCATCTTGTAGAGGGCGTGCAGCGAGCTGAAGCCGACGTAGAGATAGCCTCCCGCGAAGATCAGCAGGAACGGTATGCTGGCCTGGCCAAACTGCCACTGCAGGCTGATCCAGATGCACAGCAGCATGTAACAGCCGAAGGCGATTTCGAGGACTGGGAGCCAAAGCCGCTTGAAGCTGAAGATTCGCGCGTTGCGCCAGCGGCGGTTCTGTCCCGTAACGCCGTATTTGGGTGTGCGGACGAACTCGCTGGGCTTGCGGCGGATTGCGCTCCAGATCGCTTCGATGACCGCCTTGGCATTATTCAGCCCGATGCCGACACCCAGGCTCATGAGGAACGGGAGATACAGGATAGTCCGCCAGCCCGCGAGCTTTCCAAGCAGTTCGCGCTGGGCGAAGACAAAGAACGTGCTGGCGGAACAGGTCGCCAGGACGAAGAGGCTCACGCTGAAGACCCAATGCCCCCACATGTGCGACTTGAGCGGCGCCTCGAGGTTATAGCGCTCGAGATACATGTAGAACATCGGGTAGATCATGAGGGTCAGCAGCACCATGAGCGGGTAGACCACCGTGTTGGTGAGGTGGAAGAACGCTTCGGTCTTGACGCGGTAGGGAAGCTGGCGCGAGCGCAGGATCTTGGGCAACAGCTTGATGGCGGTCTGCACACTGCCCTTGGTCCAGCGGTGGGCCTGCTGCTTGAAGCCGATCATTTCCGGCGGCAACTCGGCCGGGGCGCAGAACTGCGGCAGGTAGACGAACTGCCAGCCCTTCATCTGCGCGCGGTAGCTCAGGTCAAGATCTTCGGTAAGGGTGTCGTGCTCCCACCCCCCGGCGTCGTCGATGGTGGCGCGGCGCCACACGCCGGCCGTCCCGTTGAAGTGCATGAACCGTCCGCTGCGGTTGCGGGCGGTGTGCTCGATGACGAAGTGCCCGTCGAGGAAGATGGCCTGGCTCTTGGTGAGCAGCGACGCGTCGCGGTTGAGATGGTCCCAGCGCACCTGCACCATGCCGATCTTGTCGTCGGTGAAGTAGTTGACGACGTTGGTGAGAATGTCGCGGGGAGGGACGAAGTCGGCGTCGAAGATCGCGATGTAATCCCCCGTCGCCTGCTTCAATCCTTCAGCGAGAGCGCCGGCCTTATAGCCCTGGCGGTTCTCGCGGTGCAGATAGCGAATCGGATAACCCTTGGCGGCCCATTCTTCGCAGGCCTTGCGGGCAATGTCCGCCGAGTGATCGGTGCTGTCGTCGAGCACCTGGATCTCGAGCCGCTCGAGCGGGTAGTCGATCTGGCAGGACGCGCGGATGATCCGCTCCGCGACCACGTCTTCGTTGAACATCGGCAATTGCACCGTTACCCGCGGCAGCTGCTGGAAATTGCCTTTGGGCTCGTAGATGTCGTTTCGGTGCTTGAGGTAGAGCCAGACCAGCAGATAGCGGTGAAAGCCGTACAGCGCCACCGCGACGAGCGTGGTCAGGTAGATGGTAGTAAGAGTGTAGAGCAGCGGATGGAACATAGGGATGATCAATCTCGCCCGGCGAGGGCGATGAGCTTGCCAAGTCGTCGCCTATCGCATCGTGACCGGCAGTGGTTCATTGCAGCAAGAAGATCTGGAATGGGGCGGGCCGCTACAACAAGCCCCACATTACTGCACAACCAGATGAGAAACCGCTGCCGCACGTGGCACCAAAGATTCCCGGTTCGTCCAGCATAACGTCGGGCCCGCTGGCTGAGCGGGATTGTAAGTGCCGCGTCAGGAGGCTGTCAACAAATAACGTCCGCTTCGTCACTTACGATGCTGCAAGCGCTTGAAGCACCTTCCGCGGCTATCCGCCTCAGTCCGCGCCGCAGTCGGCGACGATGTAGAGTGACTACGTCAAAGTGATAAACGGTTGCCTCTCAGGAAAGTTGCAAACGCCGGGTCGATAAAAAAGGAGCCGGCTTCTAAGGGCCGGCCTCCGCAATTCGGTTGCGACGTTGTCGGCTTATGCGTCGTCGGCTGCAGGCGCCGTGGCTGGCGCTGACGCCTCGGCGGCGCCTGCGTCACCGGCGCCATCCCCCTTGTCGCGCCTGGACACCTTGCTGGCAAACTGATGGCGGCGCTCGTTGCGCTTGCGGCGAAGTCCTGCGCTGCGACGCGGGGTGCCGCTGGGCGACGACTCTTCCGACAGCAATTGCAGGAGCACGAGACTGCCGCCGTCGCCGATGCGGTAGTCGCTGAGCTTGATGATGCGGGTGTACCCGCCTTGGCGGTCCGCGAAGCCGGGGGCAACTTCGTCGAACAGTTTCTGCACCACGCTTTGCCCGGTGAACTCCTGGTCCTTATCCACAAGTCGCCGATCGTTCATCATGGAGATGACGCGGCGGCGGTTGGTGAGGGTGTTGCTGCGCGCCAGCGTGATGAGCCGCTCCGCAAACGCCCGGACCTCTTTCGCCTTGGGCAGGGTCGTTCGCACCTTGCCGTGCTCGAAAAGGCTCTGAACGAGGTTGCGGCGCAGCGCTTTGCGGTGCTCGGTGTCGCGGCTGAGCTGCCGCCCTCGGATCATGTGACGCATGGGAAAACCTTTGCTGCGCGATGGAAGCCGCGACTCTTAGACGTTGCTGCCCTCTTCGGTTGCCTCGACTTCTTCGGATTCGTCCTCATCCAGGTCCTCGTCGTCGTCCTCCATGCCGGCCGACGCCGCGGCCGCGGAAGCGGCAGTGGCGGCATCGACGTCCATGCCGAGGCTGAGGCCCATGTCGGCCAGCTTGCGCTTGACCTCGCGCAGGCTGGTCTTGCCGAAGCTGCGGACCTTGAGCAGGTCCGTGTCGTTTTTCTTCACCAGATCGCGGACGGCGCCGATCTTGGCGGACTCCAGGCAGTTATTGGCGCGGACGGAGAGGTCCAGCTCCTGGATGGTCATGTTCAGCTTCTGTTGCAACTCGGGATCGATCATCGCCTTGTTGGCGTCGCGCAGCGCGCTCACCGCGTCTTCGTTGGCCACATCGGACCCAAGCTCGAAGTACTGCACGAACGGGTTGAGGTGCTTGCGAAGGATCTTGCTCGCTTCCACCAGCGCCATCTCCGGCGTGAGCGTGCCGTTGGTCCAGATCTCGAGGATCAGACGATCGTAGTCGGTCTTCTGCCCCACGCGCGCGTCCTCGGTTGAGTAGCGCACGCGCGTGACCGGCGAGTAAACACTGTCCACCGCGATGAGCCCGATTTCCTGCTCTTCCTGATCGGCGATGTTGTCCGCCGCGGTGACGTAGCCGCGGCCCTTGTCGATCGACAAAGTCATATCGAACGGCAAGTCGTCGGTAAGGGTCGCGATGAGCAGATCTTTATTGATGATCGTGACCGACGGATCGGTTTCGATCATTCCCGCGGTGAGGACGCCGGCCTTTTTCGCAACCAGCCGCATCTCCTTCGCATCGTCGGAGTCGACTTTTACGATGAGGCTCTTGACGTTGAGGATGATGTCGGTCGCGTCCTCCATCACGCCCGGGAGGCTGGAGAACTCGTGCTCAGCGCCTTTCAGGCGGATGTGGGTTACCGCTGCGCCCTCGAGTGAGCTGAGCAGGATCCGGCGGAGGCTGTTGCCCACCGTCGTTCCGAAGCCGCGCTCGAAAGGCTCCGCGGTAAATTTTCCATAGGTCTCAGTGGATACATGCTCGTCCCGAACCACCCGCGAGGGCAGTTCCAGGCCACGCCATCGGATTCTCATAGAAACTCTCCTTGTGCCGTCCGGATTGCGGGAGGTTACCGCCCCCACCGTCGGGGGCCATCTGTCTCCCGCCTCGCCAGAGGCACCACTTGATTTCAGTCTCTGATTTTCAGTTTCGATCCGGAATCACCGCGCAACAAGGCGCCGGGTTTCAATCCAGAATCGCAAAACGAAAATCCAAAAATGATCAGACCCGCCGCTTCTTGGGTGGGCGGCAGCCGTTGTGCGGCAGAGGCGTTACGTCCTCGATGCCGGTTACCTTCAGACCCGCGTGCTGCAGCTGCAGGATCGCCTGCTCGCGGCCCGCGCCGGGCCCCTTTACCTTTACCTCGACTTCGACCAGGCCATGCTTGCGCGCCTGCTGGGCCGCGTTCTCCGCGGCACGTCCCGCCGCAAAGGGAGTGCTCTTGCGCGCGCCTTTGAATCCGACGGTGCCGGCCGACGCCCAGGAAAGCGTCTCGCCGTTGGTGTCGGTGATGGTGACCATCGTATTGTTGAAGGTCGCGCGGATGTGCGCGACGCCGCGCGTGACGCCCTTACGGATGCGCTTCTTCGCGGCGGCTTTCGCGCCTGCCGCGGGTTTTGCTGTTTCTGCCATCGTTTCGATTCCAAGTGCGGCCTTGCGGCCAACCGCGGGGCTACTTGCCCAGTTCCTTCACGCCCTTCTTGCCGGCGACGGTCTTGCGCGGGCCCTTGCGGGTGCGGGCATTCGAGCGCGTGCGCTGGCCGCGCGTAGGAAGCGAGCGGCGATGCCGGCTGCCGCGGTAACTGCCGATATCGCGCAGGCGGGCGATGTTCTGCTGGATGTTGCGCCGAAGCGCGCCTTCGACAAGGAAGCCCTTGTCGAGGATGCCGATGATCTTCGCGAGTTCCTCTTCCGACAGTTCCTTGGCCCGGCGCTGGGTGTCGATGCCCGCCTCCTTGAGGATCGCGCGGCTGTTGGTCGGGCCCACACCGTAGATGTACGAGAGGCTCACCCAGATCGGCTTGTCGGCCGGAATGTCAACGCCTGCGATACGCGGCATACCTGCTCCCGGGGATTATCCCTGCTTCTGCTTATGCTTGGTGTTCGTGCAGATCACGCGCACGATCCCCTTGCGCCGCACGATCTTGCAGTTCTCACAAATCCTTCTAACGCTGCTTCGGACCTTCATTTGCGCCAAACCCTCAAGCTGGCTACCGACCGGCGAATCCAGCTTTATAGCAGATCCGATCACAGTTCTCAAGCGGACCGGGCGGTCGAACGACATGCGACACACGACACACGGGCGGACCGGCGATTGAACCTCTCAAGACGCGTTTCGGGGCCGCGCTCCGGTCCACCACCTCGTGGGCCTTAGAGGCCCCACGGGGCGCGTCCATCGGTCAGGACGTCCACTCCGACGTCGGTGACTGCGATGGTGTGCTCATAATGGGCAGCGGGCTGGCGGTCCTCGGTGACCATGGTCCAGCCATCGGACCGGCATTCGACGTCGCGCCGCCCGGCCACCACCATGGGCTCCACCGCCAGGGTCATTCCGGGGCGGAGCTTGAAATCGCCGCGCAACTGCTCCGCGGTGACGAAGTTGGGCACCTTGGGGTCCTCGTGCATGCTGCGGCCGATGCCGTGCCCGACGAACTCTCGAACGACGCTGAACCCGTTGCGCTCGACGTGGTATTGCATCAGCCGGGCGATGTCGGACCACTTCTTGCCCGGGCGAATATTTTCGATCGCCAGCACGAGCGTCTCGCGGGTCACGTCCATCAGCTTCTGGGCCAGCGGCGTGACCTTTCCAATGCCCACGGTCGTGGCGGTGTCTGCGCAATAGCCGTTGAGGCTCAGGGCGAGATCGAGGGTGACGACGTCGCCGTCCTTGAGGACGCGCTTGCCAGGGATGCCGTGCACCACCTCTTCATTCACGCTGATGCAGGTGTGGCCGGGAAAGCCTTCGCCTTCCTGATACGTCGGATAATTCTTTGAGAGCGCGATCCCGCCGACCTTGTCGAGCTCGGCCCGCGCCAAGCCATCGAGCTCATACGTGGTGACGCCTGGCGCGGCGGCCTGTTTCATCTTCTCGATGATCTCGCGGCCGAGTTGCCCGGCGCGGCGCATCATCTCGATTTCGCGGCGGCTTTTCAGGATGTACGCCATGGCGAGCGGTTGCTGGACGAAGCCTGCTGAATCCCGAGCGGCGCCCTCCGGCAACAAATGTCGCCGATTTATCCGCGAGCCGGGCAGGCCTCAGTATTGCCGGCCTTTGATGCGCTTGCCCTTCTGGCCCGGCCCGCTGAGGAAGCCGCTGTAGTTCCGCATCAGAAGGTTGGCCTCGATGCGCTGCACCATGTCGAGCGCCACGCTGACAACGATGAGCAATCCGGTCCCGCCGAGGAACGCCGTCACCTGGAACGGGATCTTCAGCCACGCGCTGATCGCTGTAGGAATCACCGCGATCAGACAGAGGAAGGCGGCGCCGACGTAGGTGATGCGCATCATCACCTTCTCCAGATAGTCGCCCGTGCGTTTCCCGGGACGAAGGCCGGGGATGAAGCTGCCGTAGTCGCGCAGCTGGTTGGCCATCTCCTTCGGCTGGAACTGCACCGTCGTCCAGAAGTAGGCAAAGAAGTAGATCATCGCCACCTCGGTCACAATGTAGATGAACGAGCCGCGGGCAAATTGTTCGTTGAAGAAGCTGATGACATGGCCGAGGAACCCGGATTCGCTGCCGGTATTGACCATCTTGGAGAGCCAGCCGAAAAAGACGCCGGGGAATAGCATCAGCGACTGCGCGAAGATGATCGGCATGACGCCGCCGTGGTTGACGCGAAGCGGCAGAAACTGCTTCTGTCCGCCGTACACGCGTCGGCCGCGGGTGTGCTTCGCCTGCTGGATGGGGATTCGCCGCTGGGCCTGGGTGATGAGGATCGAGCCGGCGACGACGAAGACGAACGACGCGGCGAGAAAGATAATCTTGCCGATGGTGATCTTGTCGGAGCTTGCGCTGGCGGACAGGTCCGCGTTCTCAACGAGCGTGGAAATAGCGACGGGCATGCGGGCGACGATTCCCGCGAGAATAATCAAGCTGATGCCGTTACCGAGTCCATACTCATCAATCTGCTCGCCCAGCCACATGAGAAAGACGGAGCCGGCCGTGAGGCTGATCAATCCCATCAGCCAGAAACTCGTACTGTGGGCCAACTGCGACTGCACCAGCGTGAATGGCTGCGCATTGTGCATGTAGGTGATCCAGAAAATCGACTGGACCAGGCACAGCGGCACGGTAGCGTAACGCGTCCACTCCTGAATTTTCTTGCGGCCGGTTTCACCTTCCTTCTGGAGCTTCTCGAGCGACGGAACCACCGTCGTGAGAAGCTGGAAGATGATCGATGCCGAGATATAAGGCATCACGCCCAGGCCGAAGATGGTGCTCTGCGAGAGGTTGCCGCCGGAAAACAGGGAGACGTAGTTGGCGAGGCGGCCGGCTGCGGAGCTGTCGTCGCTTTGGCGCTTGGCCAGCTCCTCGAAGCCCTTCTGGTTGACGCCGGGGATTGGAACGTGGTAGCCGATGCGGTAGATGACCAGCATCAGCAGGGTGAACAGGACTTTGTTCCGCAGTTCCGGAACGCGGAAGATATTGATCAAAGTTTTGAACATGTGCTACCCCGCGGTTCGATTGTAGGCGCAGACGACTGGCGGCAAGCTCGCCGAAGCGAGGGCGGCGAACGGGCTTTACTCCGCGGCCTTTTCGGCGGCGGGCGCCTCCGTGGCCTTCTCCGCGGGCTTCCCTGGTCGTGCGCCCTCGGCCGGCGCTTCCGTGGACTTCTCAGCGGGCTTGCCTGGTGCCGCGCCCTCGGCCGGCGCCTCGGCGGCGGCAGCGACCTTTTTCTTCACCGGCTCGCGCGGCACGAACTTCTTCTTCGGTTTGGGGAACTCGAACGGGTGGCCCTCGGCATTCTGCGGGGCGCCGCCGGCGTCGCTGATTTTCTGATGCGCGCTCTTGCTGTACCAGCCGGCAACCACCGTGAGCTTCTTGCTGAACTCGCCATTCCCAAGGATTTTTACCGGCAGGTGATCATCGGGGACGAGCCCGGCTTCGATCAGAAGATTGGCATCGACAATGGCGCCGTTGTCGAAGCGCTGAAGCTCTTCGAGATTGACGATGTAATAGCGGCGCTCGAAGTTCTCGTTGCTGAAGCCGCGCTTGGGGAAACGGCGGAAGATGGGCGTCTGGCCGCCTTCGTGGCCGCGCTTGATGTAGGTGCCGACACGCGCCTTGGCGCCCTTGTTCCCTCGGCCGCTGGTCTTGCCGCGCCCGCTTCCCTCGCCGCGCCCCTTGCGCTGCGAGCGCTTGTTGCGCGGAGCCGAGGCGGTGATCTCATGAATCATGCTCATGGCGAAAGTCCTGCTCGAGCGATCTCTGGTGCAACGTCCCGTCCAGGCGACTGCTCAGATGCTTATGCGGTGACCAATTCGCCCGCGCCTTTGGGAAGCGAGACGCCGCGCGTCTGCTCGACCTGTTCCCTGTTCTGCAACTGCCGCAGCGCCGCGATGGTCGCCTTCACGAGGTTCTTCGGGCTGGTGGAACCGTAGGCCTTGGTCAGGATGTCGGTGATGCCCGACAGTTCCATCAACGGGCGCACGCTCTTGCCGGCGGTGACGCCGGTGCCCGGCCGGGCCGGAACCAGGATGACGGTGCTGGCGCCGCTGGTGCCCTTGACCTGGTGCGGAATGGTCGTTCCCTTCAGGTTGACCTTGAACATCTGCTTCCGCGCGTCCTTTGTTGCCTTCTCGACGGCAGGGGGAACTTCATTGGCTTTGCCGTAACCGATGCCAACGTTACCGCGGCGATCGCCGGCGATGACGAGTGCGCCGAAGCTGAAGGTTCTGCCTCCCTTGACGACCTTGGAGCAGCGATAGATTCGGACGACGGCGGATTCCACGCCGCTCTCGTCACGTTCGCGCTCGCGGCCGCCACGGCCGCCGCCTCGCCCGCCACCGGGCCGTCCGCCCCGGCCTCCGCCTCCGCCACCGTGTCCTCCGCCCGGCCCGCGTCCGCCGCCACCGCGGCTCTGTTGATGCTGCTGCGGAGGCCTCGCGGGAGCGGCCTGCGCCGCGGCTTCTGGAGCCGCCGGCGGGGGTGCCGCCTGTCCGCCGCCCTGCTGCGGTCCGCCTGGATTCGTTTCTTCAGCCATAATTTTCGCTCACTCGCCACCGCGGACGCGCTGGGCGCTCGCAGCAGCTTTTAAAACTGCAAGCCGCCCTCGCGAGCGGCATCCGCCAGGGCTTTGACGCGGCCATGATACTTGCGTCCACCGCGATCGAACGCCACTTTTGTAACGCCGAGCTGCTTGGCGCGTTCCGCGATCTGTTTCCCGACGCGCTTGGCTGCGGCAACATTGCCGCCGTTCTTCAGGTCGCCACGAACTTCTACGCTGGTCGACGCAGCGGAGGCCAGGGTGCGGCCGGCATGATCGTCGATGATCTGGGCGTAAATGTGCTTGTCGCTGCGGAAGACGGAGAGGCGCGGCCGCTCCTCTGACCCGAAGAGCTGCGAGCGGATGTGCCATCTGCGGCGCATCAGCCGCTCTTGTTTTGCCTTCAGCTTATTCATCTGTCCTCAACCTCGCGGGCATTGGTCTCGCGCTGCCCTGCCGAACCACCCGGCATCGTGCAAGCGCGTTTTCAAGGCCTCAGTTGACCCTTTTCACTTAAAGATTCCGCCTACTTGGCGCCGGCGCCGGCAAATGCCTTACCCGGCTTGATCTTCACGAACTCGCCTTCGTAGCGGATGCCCTTGCCCTTGTACGGCTCGGGCTTGCGGACGCGCCGGATGTCGCTGGCGAACTGCCCGACGAGCTGCTTGTCAGGGCCGGCGACGTGAATCTTATTCGTCCCTTCGAGCGTGACATTCAGGCCCTGCGGGATCGTGAGGGAAATCGTGTTCGCGTAGCCGACCGTCAGGACGATGTTCTTGCCGCGCTGCTCGGCCTTGTAGCCGACGCCCTGCACTTCGAGCGTCTTCTTATAGCCTTCGCTGACGCCCTGCACACAGTTGGCCAGGAGCGAGCGGGTGAGGCCGTGCAGCGCCTTACTCTGCTTCTCATCGTTTGGCCGCGTGACGATGAGCTCCTTCCTGGCATCATCCAGCTTAACCGAGATCAGCGGGTGTACCTGGAGCTCGAGTTTGCCCTTGGGGCCTTCGAACTTCACGAGGCGGTCGTTCACCGCGACCTTGACGCCGCTGGCAACTGGGACAGGTTTTTTTCCGATACGGCTCATGGTGCACCGAAGTAGTTTCTGATTGCTTGTTGCCGGCTGCAGGTACGGCATTCCAGCAGCACATCTCCATTTTTAACTGACGGTGCAGAGAAGCTCACCGCCGACGTTTGCCTCGCGGGCCTTGCGGTCGCTCATGACGCCCTTGCTGGTGCTGACCACCACGATGCCCATGCCGTTGAGCACCTGGGGGAGGTCGCCCACCTTGCGGTAGACCCGGCAGCCCGGCTTGCTTTCACGGTCCAGCACGTGGATCACCTTCTCGCCGCTGCTGGAGTATTTCAGCTTCACACGGATGTTTCCCTGGCGCTCGTCGTCAATGACGTCGAACTCTTCAATGTAGCCTTCGTCCTTCAGCACCTGCGCGATACCGAGGCAGATCTTGCTCTTGGGAATGAGCACGAGCCGCCGCCCGACGCGATTCGAATTTCGAATCCGCGTCAGCATGTCCGCGATGGGATCTTGATTGTTCATCGCTGCTCTTTCTCCGGGTCTCGCGGGCCATTGCCCGCGCTGGCGCGGGTTTCGGCCCGCGCCGCAACTACCAGCTTGCCTTCTTGAGTCCTGGGATCTTGCCGGCCAGCGCCAGCTCGCGAAGCATGATGCGGGAGACCTTGAACTTCCGCAGCACGCCCTTTGACCGCCCGGTGAGCTGACAGCGGTTGTGCGAGCGCGTGGGGCTCGAATCGCGCGGGAGCTTCGCGAGCGCCGCGAAGTTCTTGTCCTTCTTCAACTGCCGGCGCACGTCAGCGTATTTGAGGACCAGCGCCTCGCGCCGCTTCTGCTTTGCTATCCAGGCCTTTGTTGCCATATGGGTCTTGTGCTCCTGCGGCCCCACCCATCCGGGTGGACCGCCCTGCTACCTGCTCTCCTTGGCCTCGGTCCGGAACGGGAAGCCGAACTGCTTCAACAGCTCGCGTCCCTGTTCGGCGTCACCGGCCGTCGTACACATCGTGATGTTCATTCCCTGCTGGAACGTGACCGAAGCGGTATCGACTTCGGGGAAGACGGTCTGCTCGTTGAAGCCGAAGTTGAAGTTGCCCTCTTTGTCGAAGCCGTCGGGGTTGAGCCCGCGGAAGTCTTTCACGCGCGGAATAGCAAGACTGATCAGGCGGTCGAGGAACTCGTACATGCGGGCCCCCCGAAGCGTTACCTTGAGGCCGGTCTCCTGGCCCTCGCGCACCTTGAAGTTTGCGACGCTCTTTTTCGCCTTGCAGCGCACGGGCCGCTGCCCCGCGATGACGGTCAGTTCTTTCTCGGCCTTCTCGAAGTTGCTCTTGCCGTCGCCGCCCGAGGTGGCGAACTTTCCGAGGCCCATCGAGATCACGATCTTCTCGAGTCGCGGGACGGAAAGCTGGTTCTTGTAGCCGAACTTTTCGGTCATGGCAGGGATGACCTGCTCGCGATAGGTGGCCACGAGGCGTGCCGGCGGCGCAGGCTGTTGCGGCCCATCATCCGCCAGTTCCTGCGCCTCGGTCGCCGCACCCTTGGGCTTACGGGCCTTCTTCTCGCCGCCGCCCTTGGGCGGACCGCCCTTTTGGGCACTGCCCTCGGGCTTGTGCTTCTTGTGCTGCTTTTCCTGTTTTTCCTTTTCCGACATAGCTCGCCTCTACGGTGCTACCGCGATTACTTCTTTCCGGTAGGGCCAAGATCCGCGCCGCCTCGGACGCCGACTCGATGCTTGCGCCCGTCGCGCTCCTCGAAACGCACGCGGGTGCCCTTGCCGCTGGACGGATCCAGGGGCATGACGTTGCTCAGATGAATTGCCGCGTCCTTCTGGATACGGCCGCCCTGAGGATTACGCTGCGAGGGCCGTACGTGTTTCCACACGCGGTTCACGCCCTCGACGACCACGCGTTCCTTGCCGGTGAGGATGCGGAGAACGCGCCCGGTCTTGCCGCGGTCTGCGCCCGCAATGACGATCACCGTATCACCACTTCGAATGTGTCTGGCCATAGCTTTGTCCTTTGTCATCGTCCCTGTCATCTGTCAGTTGCACGTCCAAGAGGCAAATCGCAAATGACGAAGGGCGTAGATGACAAACCTCAAACCACCTCACTGGCGAGAGAGACGATCTTCATGAAATTCTTCTCCCGCAGTTCGCGGGCGACGGCGCCGAAGATGCGCGTGCCGCGCGGGTTGTTTTCTGCGTCGATCACGACGGCGGCGTTCCGGTCGAAGCGGACGTAGCTGCCATCCTCGCGGACGGTCGGCTGACGCGTGCGCACAACGACGCAGCGAATAATCTCGCCCTGCTTCACTTCGCCGGCGGGGATTGCCTTCTTCACGGCACAGATAATCACGTCGCCGACGCCAGCGACCTTGCGCTTGAACTTGCCCTTGCTGCTGCTGCCGCGCAGTACCTTGATGCACATCGCCTGCTTGGCACCGGTGTTGTCGGCGATGTCGAGGTAGGTCTGTTGCTGAATCATTGGAACATCTCCACGGATCCGGACCTCGCCTACCTGGCTTCCGGCGCCTTGCCGGTCATGACTTCCTCGGCCGACACCTGCAGAGCGCGCTCGGGCGCCTTCTCGACGATCCGCAGCAGCCGGTGGTGCTTGGTCTTGCTCAATGGGCGGCACTCGGCGATCTGGACGCGGTCGCCCTCTTTGGCCTCGTTTTTCGCATCATGGGCGTGCAGGACGGTGCGCCGCTTGAGGTACTTGCCGTACTTCGCATGGCGGGTCTGGTAATCGACCACGACCTTGATGGTCTTGTTGCCCTTGTCTGAAGCGACGACGCCCTCGATCGTGCGGAGCAGAGGACGCTGCTCGGTTGCCGTTGAATTCTCCGCCATAATGATCTCACTAGTTCAGACTTTGACTTCTGCCTTCGCCTCTACCCGGGCCTTGCCCGCCGACTTGCGGGTGGCCCTGCTCGTCGACGAACCCTTACCCGGATGGCGATCGCCTGGCTTCGATTCAGCCTTCGCCCCGGGCGTCTTCGGCTCACCCGGCTGCGACTGGGCCTGCTGGTCGATCTGCCGCTGCCGGAGGATCGTCTGGATCTGCGCGATCTCCTTGCGGGTCTTGCGGAGCTGGCTGGGGTCTTCCAGCTTCTCGGTGACCGCCTGGGTGCGCAGATCGAACATGTGCTTCTGCCGCTCGAGCAGTTCGTGGCCGAGATTGTTGTTGTCCTTGTCGAGCAGTTCTTTGATCTTCATGACGCTTGTTCCTGAGCCGAGTTAACGGTTGCATTTTTAAGCGACCGCATGACGGCGCTGCACGAAACGAGTATTGACCGGCATCTTGTGGGCGACGCGCGCCAGCGCCCGCTTGGCGGTCGGCTCATCGACGCCGGTGATCTCGAACATCACCGTGCCAGGCTTCACGATCGCTACCCAATACTCCGGCTCACCCTTGCCTTTGCCCATGCGCGTTTCCAGCGGCTTACCGGAGACGGGCTTGTGTGGGAAGATGCGGATGAACACGCGCCCTTCGCGGCGAAGGAAGTGGCTGCATGCGACGCGGCCGGCCTCGATCTGCCGGGCGGTGATCCAGCCGCGCTCGGTCGTCTGCAATCCGAAGTCGCCAAAGGCAACTGTATTCCCGCGGGTCGCATTGCCCTTCATTTTGCCGCGCTGGCTTTTGCGGAACTTCACCCGCTTGGGCATCATTGGCATAAAACACCTGTCTCATTTTCGATTTGCGACTGCCGATTTCCGATCGGAAAGATCGCAAAACTGCTGCAGCGCGGCTAGCGTCGGCCGCGGCGCATCGCGCCGCCGGGGCGCACGTCGGTTTCGAGGACTTCTTCACCGTACATGCCGCGGTAGATCCACACCTTTACGCCGATCGTGCCGAAAGTGGTGAAGGCGATGGCGTAGCCGTAGCTCACGTCGGCCTGCAGGGTCGTGAGCGGCACCGAGCCGGTGCCGGACTTTTCCTGCCGGGCGATTTCGGCGCCCCCGAGGCGCCCGCTGACGCAGATCTTGATTCCCTTGGCGCCGGCCTGCATGGTCGCGTCCATGCGTTGCTTCAGGACACGGCGGAAGCTGGCGCGCTTCTTCAACTGCTCGGCGACGGCCTCGGCGACGAGCTGGCCATTGAGGTCCGGGTTCTTGATCTCGATGACTTTGATCGGCGCGACCTTGCGCTTGATCAGGTCTTCCAATTCCTCGCGCAGCTTGTCGACTTCCGCGCCCTTGGGGCCGATGACCAGGCCGGGACGGGCGGTCTTGAGCGTGATGGTCACCTCTTCGCGCGTGCGCTCGATGAGGATGTCGCTGACCGCCGCGAACGGAGGCCGGCGATTCAGCTTCGCATCGATGAGCCGCCGGACCTTGAAGTCCTCGACGAGGAAGTTGCCGTAGGCCGCCTTGGGGGCGTACCACCGGCTCTTCCAGTCCTCAGTGATGCCGACCCGAAAACCGATCGGATTAACTTTCTGACCCATAGAGTTACTCTCAAGTTCGAATTTGCGATTTGCGATTTGCGATTTGCGATTGACTATCGAACCAAACGTCAGCTGCTTCTCAATCGAAAATCTAAAATCGCAAATCGAAAATGCCTTCACTCTCTCTCGTCCAGCGACACGACCAGGTGGCTCGTGCGCTTGTTGATCGGATAGGCCTTGCCACGGTCCTTGGGCTGGAAGCGCTTGATGACGGGGCCGGGATCGACCCACGCCCTGGCGACATACAGCGTGTTGCGCGGCGAGACTTCGCGCTCGTTGGCATTGGCGACCGCGGAGCGGACGACCTTTTCGATCATTCCGCTGGCGCGCTGCTTGGCGAAACGCAGCACCGTAATCGCGTCGTCGACGTCGCGGCCTCGGATCAGGTCCATCAGCAGCCGCGCTTTCCGCGGCGCGATGCGGGCAAACCGATGTTTCGCTTCGAAAGCCATTGTCGTCCTCATGCTGACTGCTGATTTCGCCGTCTACCTCGCGTTGCTTGACATCAAGCCGGCGTGGGGGCGCCGGGTGTTACGGGCTTCTTGCCGCTGTGGCCGCGGAAGGTGCGGGTCGGGGAAAACTCGCCGAGCTTATGGCCGACCATGTCCTCCTGCACGAACACTTTCAGGAACTTGTTGCCGTTGTGGACCTCGAAGGTGTGTCCAACGAATTCCGGGATGATGGTGCAGGAACGGGCCCAGGTGCGCATGGGCTGCTTGGCGCGGTTCTCGTTCAGCTTGGAGACCTTGCGGTACAACTTTTCGTCGACGAAAGGACCCTTCTTTGCGCTGCGACTCATGCTGTCTCCGTCCGGCGGCCAGTAAAGATCGTTCTTAAATGCTCACGTTCTGCGGTCGCTGCTGGTGCAGGCCGAACTTGCGGCGGCGCAGGATCAATTTCTCGCTGTGCTTCTTGCGGCTTCGGGTGATGCCGCCCTTGGAGGGGACGCCGGTCTTGGAGACCGGATGGCGTCCGCCATTGCTGCGCCCTTCGCCGCCACCCAGCGGGTGATCGATCGGGTTCATGGCCTTGGCGCGAGTATGGGGGCGGATCCCCATGTGGCGGCTGCGGCCGGCCTTGCCGATGCTGACGTTGATCCAATCGAGGTTGCCAATCTGCCCGATCGTCGCGCGGCAGGCGCTGCGGACGCGGCGCATCTCGCCCGATGGCAGAATGATCACGGCCCACTCGCCTTCGCGCGAGCCGAGCCGGCCGACGCCGCCCGCGCTGCGGATCAACTTGCCGCCCTGGCCGGGGTTCATCTCGACGTTGTGAATCTCGAGGCCGATCGGGATGTTCGCCAGCGGAAGGCAGTTTCCCAATTCCGGCCCGGCGCTGGGGCCGCTGATGACGGTCGCGCCCACCTGCAGGCCATTTGGCGCGAGTATGTAGGCTTTTTCGCCGTCGGTATATTCCACGAGCGCGATGTGGCAAGTGCGGTTCGGGTCGTACTCGATCGCGGTCACCTTCGCGGGAACATCGTCCTTCTGGCGGCGGAAGTCGATGAAGCGGTACAGCTTCTTGTTGCCGCCGCCGCGATGCTTCGCGGTGATAACGCCGTGATGGTTGCGGCCATGCGCGCGGCGCTTGCCGACCACCAGCGAGGGCTCGGGCTCGGACCTGGTGAGGACCGACTTGTAGTCGAGCACGCTGCCGGCGCGTCGGCCGGCGGAGGTCGGGTTGTAAAACTTGATCGGCATTCGACTACCTCTTCTCGTTCGCTTGGTACGAGCCGCTGCTCGCTTAGAACAACTCGATTCTCGAATCCTCCGCGAGCACCACCACCGCGCGCTTCCAGTCGCTGGTCTTGCTCATCTTGTACTTCGCCCGGCGGGGCTTGCCCTTGCGGGTCATGGTGCGGACGTCGATCACCTTCACCTCATACATCTTCTGCACCGCGTCCTTGATCTGGTGCTTGTTGGCCGTGGGATTCACCTGGAACGCGTAGGCATTGCGCGTGCCCTGCTGGTGCGTGCTCTTCTCCGTGACCAGGGGGCGGATGATGATGTTGGTGTTGACCATGATCGTTCCGTAATTCGTCGCGCTCGCCTATCCGAGGATCTTCTCCAGGCCCGCCCTGGTGAGCAGGAGCGTGCGGTTCTGCATGATGTCCCACGCGTTGAGCTGCTCGACGGTGGTCAGCGTCGCGCGGTCGATGTTGCGCGTCGAACGCTCCACCATCTCATCGCGGCCCGGCAGCGCCACCAGGCAGCTGCGGTCGATGCCGAGCGCCTTGAACATGCCGGCGATCAGCTTCGTCCGCGGCTTCTCCATGGTGAATTCCAAACCATCCACGACGCGAATATCTTCGCTCTCGATCTTCGACAGGATCGCGCTGTTGCGCGCCAGCCGGCGGGCCTTCTTCGGCATCGCCTGCCGCCAGTCCTTGGGGCGCTTCTGCTTGGCATGACCGCCGCCCTTGCGGACCGGCTGGCGAATCGTGCCCATGCGGGCGTTGCCGGTCCCCTTCTGGCGGAAGATCTTCCTGGTCGAGCCGGCCACTTCCCCGCGCGCCAGCGTGCGCACCGTCCCCTGCCGCTGGTTCGCGTGATACATCACCAGCGCCTGCTTGAGCAGGTTGATGCGGACCACGCCGCCGAGCTTCTTCTCGTCGACCTGGACGCTCTGGACCTTCTCGCCCATCTGGTTGTAAACCGGCACTTCGATCATTTCTCTGGTCCTTTGTCCTTCGTTCCATCTCATCTGCCGCAGACGACAGATGAATCAGGTCAGATCACTCCCTATTTCGCTTCCGGCTTCGCCTTCACCTTCGCCGTGACCGACTTGCGAATGAAAAGGAGCCCGCCGTTTGGTCCGGGCAGGGCTCCTTTGATCAGCAGGATATTGTTTTCGGGATCGATCTTTACCAGCGGATGGTTCCTCGTCGTCACCTGGTCGACGCCCATGTGGCCGGCCATGCGGACCCCCTTCTTGGGCTTGCCCGACTGGCCGCGCCAGGTCGCGCGCGACGCGATCGAACCCGGCGCCCGGTGCTTGCGCTCCGTGCCGTGCGACGCCGGCTGTCCGCCGAAGTGGTGGCGCTTCATCACGCCCGCCGTCCCTTTGCCCTTGCTGGTTCCGATCACGTCGACGTACTCCACGTCGTTGAAAAGCTCGACGTTCACCGTCGCGCCGGGGGCAAGATCGGTCTTGTCTTTCAAACGGATCTCGCGGAAGTGTTTTCGCGGCCCCACCCCGCTCTTGCCGGTATGGCCGATCAGCGGGAAGGTGCTGAACTTCGCCTTGATCTCGCCGAAACCAATCTGCACCGCGTTATACCCGTCGCTTTCCACCGTCTTCACCTGCGTGACGGCGCACGGCCCGGCCTGAACGACGGTCACGGGGATCACCGCGCCCTTGTCGCTGTAGACGCGGGTCATGCCGAGCTTTTTTCCGAGCAGTGCAGGCGTCATCGGTCTTCTCACTCTCGCTCGCGCCGGCATTGGCCGGGCGACAAGCGACAAATATCCATCCGGGACACGCGGCCCTTCGACAAGCTCAGGGCAGGCCCTTCGACAGGCTGGCCCTTGCTCGCTCGGGGCGGTGGGTTCTTGGATGAACCCCGCGTTCCGGGAAAGAAGATGCCCCTTCAGGCAGGGGCATGGGGTGGCTTAAAAGTCAGGCCTTGATCTTTACAAACACGCCGGCCGGCACGACCAGCCGGTTCAGCGCTTCGACGGTGCGCGCCGTCGGCTCGAAGATGTCGATGACGCGTTTATGCGTCCGCATCTCGAACTGCTCGCGCGACTTCTTGTCGATATGCGGGCTGCGCAGCACGGTATACCGTTCGATGCGCGTCGGCACGGGGATCGGCCCGCAGACGCGCGCGTTGGTGCGCTTCGCATGGTCGACGATATCCTTCGCCGACGCGTCGAGCGCGCGGTGATCGTAAGCTTCCATTCGAATCCGAATTCGATCGCCGGCCATACCTTCAATTCCATCCGCGACTTACCGCCGCACAAGTCGACAACGCACCCGCCGTCTCGCATCAGGCGAGCCGGGCAATTTAGCCTCTATTCCCCGCCTGTCAATACAGCTGCGGGAAAATGCCCGCTGCCAGCACTACCCCGCGGAGCAAGACGGGTTTGCCGACACCACGCAGCGAATTCCCATACCCGGCAACCCCCCGCGTGTGCTGCCGCCGACCAAAAACCACCTCCGAACCGCGTTTGCAATGGAAAAACCCAAGCGCGCTCCATCGCACTCCCATCGATGCTCCATCGCCCTCCTATCGCCGCCCCATCCCGCGACCATCGGAGATCCATAGGGATGCCATCGCCCCGCCATGTTTCGCCCATCGCGCGACCAAAACGATGCCAGCTCAAACCGCCGCCGGTCCAGGCCGCACCCTTACCTTTACCACTCGCCGACCGACCGCAGTCCACCGTCTCCATGCCCCTGACCGCAACATTCCCCGCGACGAGGAGGCCGAATCTGCTGTATCTGCTAAGCGCCCGGTTGACCAGTACGCCACAGCGAGTTAGCGTCCGGGCGTTGCGATTGGTCTTGGTCATCTTCGCGCTTTGGGTTCTGGTGGTCGAGCCGACCTTCAGGGCCTTCGAGTTGATGGAGCAGCATTCGTCGGAATGCGCCGGCGGAGGCGGCGGCGAGGTGGTCGGCGACGCCGATCAACTCATCCCGCCCAGCGAGGTCATCGCTCCATCTTGGGTCAACCAGCATCTTCCGCTCGCCCTGGCGCTGCCGCTCGCTGACTTGGCCGGCTTCGCATCGTCGCTTCACCTGGCCGCTCCTGCAATCGCGGCGTCGCCGCTCTCCGCTGAACTCTGGCTACCCTACCCACCGTCCGCGCAACCGCTGCGCTTGTAATCCGCCACCACCGTAACGATGCGGTGTCCCGGCGCCTTTGCCCAAGGCGCACAAACGGCTGCGCGTCAAGGCCGTTGAGTCCTTTCCGTTTGTCAATTCAGAGCAGCGTCATCATGCGCAAGTGGCACAGGTGGATCAGCATCGTTGCTTTGGTGTTTTTGCTTTCGGTCGGAATCACCGGTGTGATGCTCCAATTCCAACAGTTCTTCGGCGAAGAGGAAGCCCAGCGGGAGAAGTTGGCCACACTGACTTCGACTTATTCGCTGGACACGCCCGCCGCCGACATCGCGGCAAAACTGGAGCGCGCCCGAACGGCCGTGCGAGCGAAGGTCGGAAGTGAAAAACTCGACGCGGTTGAAATGCAACTTAAGGGCGAACATCCGACGATCACGCTGCACGTCGTCGGATCGCAACCGCGGCGTTTCGTGGTGAACGCCGACACCGGCGCGATCGAGAAGTACGAGCCGGATGAGCGGGAGTCATTCCTGCTCCGGCTGCACACGGGCGAAGTGCTGGGCGACGGCGGCGTCGTCGCGGGAATGTTCTGGGGCACGGCGCTGGTTGCGCTGACGATCACCGGCGGAATTCTCTACTGGCAGATGTGCAGGGCACGCGCCAAAGTGAAGGGTTGGAAGAGAGGTCTTTTGGATGCTGCCGCTCGCAGTGCTGCTGCCGCGCTCGGCCTTTGCCGGTTCGCCATTCCTCACGGATGATCCGGGCTTCGCGCCCAAGGGCTGGGAGATCAAACCCGCGGCCGTGTACGAGAGTAACGTCAACGCAAACATCCTGACGGCTCCGATCCTCGATCTGAACTACAGCATCGTCGAGAATTTCAAGCTAAATCTGACGCTGGCGGAAAAGACGGTGTGGCCCAAGGACGACGGCGAAGCGCACACCGGGCTTGCCGACACCGACTTCAAGTTCAAGTGGCGGTTCTTCGACGAAAAGCCTGGCGAGTGGCGGCCCGCATTGTCAATCGCGCCAAACATCACTTTCCCCACCGCCAGCAAGAGCCGGGGCATCGGTGACGGCGTGTGGCGCACGCGCCTGCCGCTCCAAGTCGGCAAGACTTTTGGAAAGCTCTACGCCTACGGCGAGATTGGCTATCAGTGGGCGCTGAGCGACAACGGCGACGATCAACTGCTGTACGGCGTGGCCGCACAGTACCAGCTTACCGACCGTTGGAATGTCGGGATTGAACTGAACGGCACGGATCTGTTCGGCATCGGAAGGAACTACTCCGGTCTCGTTAACATCGGCGCCGTCTACAGCTTCAATGACCACGTTCAGTTTCAGGCCGCTCTCGGTCGCACAATTCGCGACGAGGATCGAGGCGGGCCGGAGCTTGTAGTGACGGTGCTGCTCCAGTTCAATTTCTAGGCGGCTCTATGCGACTCGCGGATTGGAAGCAACGGGCCAAAGCATTGAAGCGCGAAATCCACGCGCTCTATCTGGCGTGCAAGGATCGCCGCACGCCGTGGTACGCCAAGGCGCTCGGCGTCTGCGTCGTGGGTTACGCCCTCAGTCCGATCGACCTGATTCCCGACCCCATTCCGGTGATCGGCTACCTTGATGACCTGGTAATTGTCCCTCTCGGCGTGCTGCTGGTGCGGCGTCTCATTCCGGCGGCGGTGCTGGCCGAGTGCCGTCAACGCGCCGAAGGCGCAGAAGGAGAAACGAAGCCGCGCAACTGGATCGCCGGTGGGATCATCATCGCGCTATGGATCGCCACGATTGCATTCTTGGGATGGTTGTTGTGGCGGTGGTGGTTTCGCTGACGTGCGCAGCAAAAAGGCCGGGGTTGAAGGAGCAGGGGGGACCTTCTTCGGGGGGATGCGCCAACTGCACGGCTTCGACGCGATGACGGCGGTGGCGGAGACGCTGCGGACGCTGGAGGACCTCATCCGCGCGGGGAAAGTGCGCTACGTCGGCTGCTCCAATTTTTCCGGCTGGCACCTGATGAAATCGCCGCCGGCCGCCGAGAAGTACGGCCTGCCGCGCTACGCATCGCACCAGGCGTATTACTCGCTGATCGGCCGGGTATGAGTGGGAGCTGATGCCGCTGGCGATCGACCAGAAGGTCGGGACGCTGGTGTGGAGCCCGCTGGCGGGCAGCCGGCTGACGGGAAAGCTCCGCCGGAACCAGCCGCTCCCGGAGACGACCCGCCTGCGCGCCGGCGCCGCGGCGGCGGGAGGACCGCCCGTCGAAGACGACCGTCCTCCACTCGCAATTATGTCGAAGTCCTGACGACGCTTCAGAATTCTCAAGGTCGTCGGAGAGGTCGCAAACGACGCTACTAAACTTCTCGAAGCCCGTGGGCAGGGCGCTACATGAACTTTCGTTTCCGGAAGGCGGAGATGTCCGAGGCAGATTCGGAAACTGGGAATCGCTTCGACGCTTTATTCGAACCTCTGCGTAAGACCGTTATGCAACGTCGACGAACGCCGCGTAGGCGCCGGGATGAGGGACCGCCTCGCGCTCGGCGCGCAGACCTTCGATGTGGAACTCAATCGCCTCGCGCATGTTCGCTTCGCACTCGTCGCGCGTTGCCCCAGTGGAGACGCACCCCGGCAAATCGGGCGAGTAGGACGAGTACCCGGTCGCAGTCGGCTCGATCACGATGAGATACTTCATTTGAGTCCAGCCTGCTTGAAGACGCTGTTGAGCGTTAACCCATTGTCTGCGGTATAGTCGGAGAATTGGATGTTGATGAAACGAGGATCGCTGGCGATTTTCGCGCGTATCAGCGGAATATGCTGGCGGGCCTTCTGAAGGTTCACGTGCAGTTGATGGTCAATGATCAGGATATATGAGACCGCTACCGCGAGCGCAATCCCGCCAGACGCGCTGAATAAGATCAGCAGGTGCAAGGTCCGCCGTCCAATTCGAGGTGCTCGACCGCTGCCATCACGTGTGGCGTATTGAAGTTTCGTCGACTGTTCGCTCATCACAGCGGATACGGCTGCTCCCACTTTAACGTCAACAGAATGAAGGGTAAGCATCCACCATCGTTTGCCCCTT
>JBBRCX010000053.1:0-32699 GCA_038204465.1 Tepidisphaerales bacterium
CTGATGAGCGTCTATCGCACCTTGCGCTTGCGCGGCCGCGACCCGACAAAAACGATCGCCGCCGCCTTACGACAACTGCTTCAGACCGGCACGCTGCCGCCCCTACCCGTGGAAACCGTTGCAGACGGGTGAAGTGTTACCTTGAACCCTTGCGATTCACGCTGTGCGCTGCGGCGTGAAATGGCTAAACCGTACAAGAGGAGAAAAGCATGAAGACTTTCGGAGTAGCTTTGGCAGCCGGCGCCGCGGCGCTCGCAGGCCAGCAAGCCCTGGCCCAAACTGTCATTTACAACATGCCGCCGGCACCTACAGGAAACGGGTTCACTCAGCAGACCGGTAATTCTGCCTACGCTTATGGCGATGACGTTCACGGCATCGTTCCTCCGGGTTGTGTAAACCCGCAGCTCTACATCGATTTCGGCTTTTTCACCTACGACGCTGCCACGTACACGCCGACCATCGAAGTGGACCTCTATGTCGCTGATCCCAGCGGTCAGCCACATGGCCTGCCGTTCGCAACGGCGGTCAACGGCAGTGTGACCTTCACCGGCAGCAACTACAACGCCGGCGGCAAGACCCGCAGTACCGAGCAGTCGATGTGCTTCGACTTCACGAGCGTGACCCTGCCACAGGATTTCGTCTTCGCTTACCGCGACATCAACCCGGCTGGCACCCTGAACCCAAACTACGGCTTCTCGGTGTTCATAATTCCAGCGCCGTCGGATCCGACGAAGCCGCTGCAGACGAACCTGCCCCCTGAGTTCTACCAGCTCAATGGCCCCGATGCCGATGCGGCCCCGGCCAGTTCGTTTGGCCCCTACAACATCCAGGCATCCATCTCTTGTGTTCCGGAGCCGACCAGCGCCGGTCTGCTGGCGATCGGTGGTAGCCTGATGGCACTGCGTCGCCGCAAGGCCTCGCTGCAACTTCGAAAGCTTCCCCTCCTCGAGAAGAGCCGGGCGATGTTTGCGTCGCCCGGATCATTTTTTCAATTGGATTGGCGCAGGCGGCTAACTAGGCCCAGGATGTAGCCAACATCGGTAGCGGGCAAACAGACGAATGGTCAGTGGTATCAGGTTGAGCCGAGCGACAAACACCATGTCGATTCCGAAGCCGATCCCCGCGCCCCGCCACAAGATGTCCACCGCAAAGAGATATTATAATTACGCCGTACGCTGTAACTGCCTGCGGTCCGGGACGAAACTGATCTCAAGCCGCGATTGAAGCGCCTTGGCGATTTTTCTTAGCGTCTCAACCGAATGCCCCTCGTAATCTGCGTCCTCAATTCGACTGATCGCAGAAGGCTGCGTCCCAATGCGCCCCGCAAGCTCCTTCTGGCTCAGACCGGCGGCGACCCGCAGATCGCGAATCTTGGCGCCGAGCTTCATGTCTTCAATCGTCTGCTCGAGGCGGGCGATCTCCTTCGGCCGGTTCTTGTAGAAGCGGTTCCACAGGAGCCTTGACGCAACGCTCGTCGTCTTCTTCGCCATCACATATCTCCCTACAACGTTTATTCAGTCCTCGTCCAGCACACACGTATGTCCGGTGGGATCACGCAGATACTCGTCGCGGCGATCGGCCGCACGATCAATGTCGATATCGTCGACCGCTTTTTCCTTCGTACAGCCGTGTGCGATAACCGCGCCGGGCGGGGCGAAGAAAAACAACAACCGGTAATTGACCCGCCGGTGTTTCACTCGGAGCTCAAGAATCTTGTCCCGCAGCGGCGCCAAGTGCGGTCTCCGCAACGTGTGCCCGTTCAGTTCCAATGCGCTGACGATCGCCCAGAGTTTGTCCCGAACGACCTCGGGCAGCCCGGCGACCCAGTCGACGGCGGGGCAAGAGCCGTCTGCCTCCGCATAGAAGATTACTTCGGTTTGAGGCACCCCTTCACCTGAGAAGAACTTCACAGATTTGTGATGCTTTGTCAATCACAATTTTGTGATACCACACAGAGCCGCATCCATTGGCCCACCCCGATGCTTCCCTCCTGCCTAAACCCCAAACTCGGGAAATTCACGTAGCTCTGGCGCAGCTTCTCGCGGGAACACAAACCTCCTTTTCGTGAGCCGTTGACCGGCAGACCGCGTCGGATCTGTGCAGCGCCGCAATGACACGATCCGGCCGCACTGGTATCCTCACCCCTCGACAATGCCGGCACGTCGACGAACCAAGGACGAAAAGAGACGCCGGACAAAGCCGCCACTGCCTCCGCTTGGGAACACTGCCGGAAGCGGCTGGTGGAAAGTTGAAAGTTTTGTAGATGCCCAGCTTCTGCGGTGGTAGAGTGCCGGAAACACTGACGTTTTCGAATGAAATGAGCGAACCCCGGGGCGTTATGACACGCTGGGGTTCGCAGGTTCGAGCCCTGTATCGCCCATTCAGATCTCGGCCGGTTCACGGGGCTTTCGCATGATGAAGTATTTGCTGCTCGCCGCGACCTGGGTCGCGTTGTTTTCCGCTTCGCTGTTCGCGGCGCCGACGGCGCAACGCGCTGCGCCTGCCACGCGCCCTGCCGGCGATGCACGCGCGAAGCCGGATGAGCAGAGGCCCACCGCCCGCGCCGCCTCCGCGGCCTTCTCCAAAGCGATTGAAGCTCAGCTCGACGCCGCTCTGGGCAACCTCGAAGAAGACGGCGACTTCGCGCGGACGGGCGAGTCGATGCAAGCCGCCTTCGATCAGGTCATCCGCTTTGCCGCCGATGACGCGGGGGATCTCTTCTCCAGTGCCGCGCTGGGCGTGCGTCTGGTTCGCCAGCTTTCCGATGTTCCGCAGAAAGATCGACGCGATCTGCTGCGCTTGCTCCGAAGGAGTCCCAGGCTCGCGCAGACGCTTTGCTTCCTGATGGACGAAGCCAGGGAAAGAGGAGCCGGCAAGTCCGGTTCCAGTGCTGCGGCCGGGACGGGCGACCGTCCGGCGGGCGTCTTCGCGATGCTGGCGAAGGTGCGCGCGGCGCATGACGACAAGATGCTCGAGGATTTCGCCGAGCTCACCGCCGCTGTTTGCGTCGTGCATGACCGGCCGCTGCACCGGCAGATCAATGAAAACAAAACGGATGCCCCCGATCCAATCGCGATCTTCGACTACTTCTCGGGCAACGAAAAACAGATGTTCTTCGGCATCAAGAACGTTCCCGCCGAGCTGCTCGTCTACGTGGTGGACACGACCGCGTCGATCAACGAGATGCGCTGGGCGCTTCAGAAATATAAAGGAGACCCCTCGATTGGCCGGCACTTCTTCGATGTACCGTATGACTACAGTCACTTCCTCCAGGGCACCCCCAAGAAGGTGACGTCGCTCGGCTACAACCTTCCGAACATTCTCAAACTTGGCGGGGTGTGCGCCGACCAGGCCTACTTCGCCGAATCCATCGGCAAAGCGATCGGTGTTCCCACCGCCTCCTGCATCGGACGCTCCGGCACAGTCGGGCACGCGTGGGTCGGCTTCGTTCAGGTGATGAACCGCCGCGCCCGCTGGAACTTCGAATCGGGGCGCTACAGCGAGTACCTTGGCGTCCGCGGCGACGTGATTGACCCCCAGACCGGCCGCTCGCTGCCCGACAGCCAGGTTTCATTGCTCAGTGATCTGGTGACGTCGTCCGCTGCCGACCGTCACGCTGCCGCCGCCTTCACCGACGCCGCGCATCGCTTGATGGAGCTGCGCGGCAAGGAAGAAAAGTTTGCCCCCAATCCTCCCGACGGCATGACCCAGGAGATGCTCGACTTCCTGCGCAGTGCGCCGCGCAGCGCCACCCTCGAATCCGAGCTCGCGCTGCTCGAGCTGGGCATCCGCCGCTGCCCGGCCTACGCGCTCGGCTGGCTTGCCGTCCGCGACCGCGCACAGGCCGGCGACCTCGCAATCGAACAGAAGCAGCGCTGGTCGGCGGCGCTCTTAAAACTCTGCGGCGAAAAGTACCCCGACTTCGTTCTCGAAGTGCTCACGCCAATGGTGCAGACGGTTGAGCAGCCGGCCGCCGCCCACGAGATCTGGGAGGCGGCGATGAAGCTGTTCAAGGACCGGCCCGACCTGTCCGCCGCGGTGCGCATGCAGCAGGCGTCGGTGTGGGAGAAGGCAAACCTGCCGATGAAAGCGGGCCTTTGCTACCAGGACATCCTCAAGCGCTACCCCGACGCCGGGCCCTTTGTGATCGACGCATTGGAAAAAGCCGAATCAATTCTCCGCGCCGCGAACCGCGACCGCGGCGTCCTCGAACTCTACAAGCAAACCTGGTCGTCCATCTCGCGCCCACCCAGGATGGCCAGCCCCTTCCTCGCGCAAAGCAACTGGATCCGCGTCGGTCAGATGTATGCCGACCGCCTTCAGGAGGCCGGCGACACAAACGAGCTCAGAAGAGTCCAGACCGAGCTAAGAAACGCCCTCGGCGCCAACGCGGCCGCAAGGTGACGTCGCACGCGATGGACACGATCTGCCGCTCGTGCCGATGACGCTGCGCTGGAGCACGCTGAACCACTTTGAGCGCTCCCAATCCAAAACCACGCCCACAATCCTGTGAATCAGAAGGCTCCACCGAATCCAAACTCACGATGCTCTTTGAACATTGCGGCCGGCCGGAGACAAAACACCCCCGTTTTCCTCGTCTTCGCCATGATGCCGCAGGTAAGGGGTCGGGTCGAAACCCGGGTACCGTTGCACCATCGCGTCCAGAAATGGACGTGACCACAGCCGATCGCCCGGCGGCGGAAAGCCGATCATCTCCCGCTGGCGGGGTGTCGCCTCCACGATAAAACGGTTCATCGCGTCGCTGCTCGGATTCGGTGGCTGCCGCGAGCCGTCCCAAAGCTGGTCCTTCCGAGTCATGGTGATGAAAATGGCCGGGCGATGTCCGGAAGCCGCCGTGAACTGCGAGGCGGAGTGGCGGGTGTATAAAGAGTAGATGCAGAGCGAACCCGCAGGCACGATCATCGGCACTGCGTCGGTGTCAGCTCGTCCGTGCGGGACCATCCTGATGGGAGCCATGCCTTCCCTTACATCCTCCAGGCAAATAAAAAAAATCGGGTGTTCCCACGCCCGCTCCGGCAACAGCGGACTGACCGTGTTGTTGTCCTGGTCAATATGGAAGCCCTCCGGCGCCGGCACGCCCGGATAACGCATGGAGACGCAGGAGTAGGAGAGCCACACCTCGCGCGTCCCGGTAAGCCGCTCGGCCGCATCAATCAGGTCCGGATGCGTTGCGACGTAGTTCAGCCCACGATCGTCCCAGGGGAACTGTCCGACTTTCGGCGTATCGTTCGTTTTGCCCAGTTCGAGCCAGCGCTCGTGCGGCGGCGCGAACCACCGGTAGAACCCCTCGAGTGCGGCCCGGCGCTCCGGTTCGGCGAGGAAATTGGGGATGATGACGAATCCCTGCCGCCGGCAGCTTTCCAGATCCCGATCGCTGATGCGCATGGATAGGCCCTTGGTGTGCGTGCATCCTTCCACTCTCGTCCAGCGACGAGTATGGATTGAAGCTCTTGACCCGAACCGTACCTTCGTCGCTTATTGTCAACGGCGGATGGCGGCTCCGCAACACCCGAGAATTGTGGCGGCCAGTCGCGCAGCTACTTTCGTTGGCGGCCGGCTGCCCTCTCATCTGCTGCCCCCGCCCGCTTCCCGAGCAACTCCTCGTACCAATCGATTGCTTCGCCGGGTGAGTTCAAGTGCGCGTACACTAGCCACGCGCGGAAGCTCACCGTTTCGCCCGCGACAACGTCACGACCAACAAGGCAGAAGTCGTGCGCGTGATAGGCGGTGTTGGCTGAGAGAACGCAACAGCCTTCGGGCTCGATGATATTGATCACACTCCAGCCATCGCGGGCGGGCGACACGATGATCGGGTAGTCATAGAACACGGGATCCAGCGGCAGGTCCATCCGCGCGCGCTCCTCCTCTGATCGGCCCGACTGAAAGACCGGGGGAACCATGGCGCCGACCGCGGCATCCCGTGCCCAGAGACGGTGCTCTCGGTCCGACAGGTGCGGTTGAAGCCAGCGGCCGGCCAGGTGCAAATACGGTTCGGTTGGCTCGATAAAGTAATTGCTCACCAGGGCTTCAAAGTGCTTGAAGTCTTGTTCGAAAGAAAACTCGTACCACGCTTCGATGACACAGTCGGGTAGCGCCTGGAAACTGATCGTGGTGCATATGCGCCAAGGTTCCAAAGGCTCGATCGTGACCCGCAGAACGCGTTGATCGAGCAGTTCTGTCCGGACTGGGGCCTTATAGCGCGGCACATAGATGCCACCGGAGCAGGAGCTTGACAGATAGTGCTCGAGGTTCATGCACATCGGACGGGTAACCGGAGCAGCGTCGCTGCCGCGCGTTAGTTCCACGCCATGCTCGTGACCGCCGACAATGGACGCAGTGATCTCGCCCCAATTCACCCGCAGGCCCGGCGTGATCTCCGGATCCTGCCTGAGCGGAGGCTGGTGCGCGGGAGTCTCGGTTCTCATGTTGGAAGAGTTTGAACTCATCTGTCCGATTCTGTGGATGCGACCCGCCTGACATTTTCATCAGCTTCCGAAACATTTCCACCCTGCGTTGTTTAAAGTACGGGCGAAAAGTTCAACCGGTGTCCTCTCGCCCCGACTCCCGCTCACTGGCTTGCGATTATGTCCGATTTGGATCGCAACCGCTGACATTCCTCCGCGCTGCTTGCAATCCAAGTCCTGTGACGATGAACTGCTGCCTTTTGCAATTCTCAAAGGGGTGAAATGACCGCGTCCGCAGAGATCCCTGGCGCCGACCGACTGACCCGCGATGTGATCTGCGCTGTTTGCGGCTACAACCTTCGCAGCCTCTCGCCGCACGCAACTTGCCCCGAGTGCGCCACCCCCGTGCGGCATTCCCTGGCGGTTGAAACCCTCCCGTTGCCCGACGCGCGCTGGCTGAAACTTGTCATTGCCGGGACGCTGCTCACGCTCACCCTCACGCCGTTCAACCTGCTGTGGTTTCTGCAGCGATTTCCTGCAACGTATGAATGGCAGCGCCGCTGGGTCGATGTCGTCCTCTCCCCCACGTCGTTCAACCTGCAATTCACCGCCTGGCTGGCGGGCGCTTTCCTGATCACTGCCGCGCCGTCGTTTGATCAGACGCAAACAACCTGGTTCCTTCGATGGGCTGTTCGCATTCTCGTTGCTTTCGAATATTTGACCTATGTCGTCCCGCGCGTATTGCCTGTCGGTGTAATTCAATTGCCCGCGGAATACTTGCGCGTCGCTATCCGCATCAGCCAGAACTGCGATAAGAGCGCAACCATCCTCTACCTTTTACTCTTTCGTCGCTATGCCGTACGCGCGGGGCGGCCGTTTCTCGCCGCAATAACCTCGGTAGATGTCCTTGTGTGGATTCCGGTATGGATCGCGCTGCTGGGTACAACCCTTCAACGTTTCCCACTGCTGGCGGCCCTTCAACCCAAATACTACCGCCTGATCCTGCTGGGCATCGATACCGCCGTAAATCTCCTTTACCTGCACCTCTGGGTCCATGCGCTCCGGCAGATGAGATACCGCCGAGCGCGTCTCGGCTAACTGCTCGATCTATTCTGGAGCGAAAAACGGAATCTTCCGTTTTCTCCCCTCCACTGCCCGATCCAAATCCCTTGAGCCATCCTACTGCGTCGAAAAACCAGCCGCCGCGCGTCATTGTTGAATGGATCGCGCGCGGCCGTCCCGAAGCTTCTGCGTAGCAGCGGCGCCGCCACTTACGGCCTTTTTCGTTGCCAGGCGGGATGCTTTACCGCCCCCCGTGGTCGGTTATCGTGCGCCCGAACGGAGGACCTGCGGATGATCAAGCCCGGCTTCTTTCCCGGCGGCAGCTATCCCGCCTCGCCTGAGGCTTCCGACGAGGCGAAACGTTTCTTCCCGCTCATGAGCTGGGGCCACAGCGTCGACTTTGCCGGCTCGAGCGACTGGGACCGCATGTATGGGGACATGGTGGAGTGCGGCATTATGGTGGCCGGCTTTGTGCCGGTGGATCATCTGCCGCTCTGTGAGAAGCACGGGCTGGCGGCGTTCGTCTACGATCCGCGGCTGCAGTGGAAGGACAACCAGTTCTTTTACAACCCGGCGGATTCCTACCTGTGCAACCTGCTGGCCATGCGGCCGAGCCAGGGAATGTTGTATCAGCAGGGAGAGAAGCAACTGGAGCCGTATGGGGGCGATGCGACCATCAAGGCGATCCGGGGCGATCAGCCCTTGCTGGTCGGAAAGTTCAAGCATGCGGACGGTACCGATTACGCGATGGTGGTGAATCTGTCGGTCGCGCGATCGTCGCCGTTTGAGCTGAAATTCAGCGGAGACGCGGGGAAGCTGGAGTTTGTGGCGTACTGGAGCGCGACGCCGGAGGCGATGCGCGGGGAACAGTTTCAGCTCGCGCCGGGTGCGGGGGTGCTGCTGAAGTTTCCACGATGATTCGACGACGCCGAGATTCAAAAACTGGAATAAAACACCGAATCCCACGCGCCAAGGTGCCGCGCTATTCCGGAGGACCGAGCACGTCAGTCGAGCAGCGCCTGCGACCATCAGCCCTTAGTCTAAAGCGCCCGGTTCTGGTCGCTGAAGAAATTGCTCGGAATGCTCCCGGGCTCCTGGTGGTACCAGCCGCCGCGGAAAAGGGTGCGTCGTTTGGGTGACAGCGCGTCAGGGCCCTCTTGCGTTTGAGCTAAAAAGTAGGGCCCTATTCTCGCCGTTAAACTGCCACGCGCTCGTGGGTAATGGTGCTGAACCACTGCACACCCTTGACCCATCTGGTAAGCTAATCGCGTGCTCACGCTGTTGGTCTTACAGGGGCCGGACAAGGGTCGGCGCTTCGAGTTGCCCGACGCGCCCGCGCTTGTCGGCCGCGACAGCAAGCAACTTCCCCTCACCGACAACACCGTCAGCCGCCGGCATTGCGAACTGCTCCCCGATGACGGCTCCTGGGTGCTGCACGACCTGGGCAGCTCCAACGGCTCTTATGTCAACGGCGCTCGCGTCACCAATCGCCATTCGCTGAAGCTGGGCGATCAGATCCGCGTCGGGCGCACGATGATGGTCTTCGGCGCCCAGCCCGGCGTCTCGCGCGCCAGCAGCGGAAACGTCACCCTGTCCGGCGAAGAAAGCGGCATGGACAGCGCCATCATGCATACCGTGCAGTCCAGCGAAGACTCCATGGTGCTCGCCGTCCCCGAGCCCGCCGCCGCCGCCATGACCAACCTGAAGGTGCTCTACAGGCTCGCCGCCGAGCTGGGCAGCAGCTTCGACATCAATCAGGTCCTGGAAGTCGTGCTCGATTTGGTCTTCGAGCACGTCAAGGCCGACCACGGCATCGTGCTGTTGATCGACGAGAGGACCAACGAATTGGTCCCCAAGATCGTTCGCACGCGCGAAGACCCCGATGTCCGCCGCATCCCCGAACCCGCCGCCGACGGCGACGGCAAGACCGATAAGCCCAACGGGAAGCCGGAGAAAATCCACGCCTCGCGGACCATCATCAATCACGTCATCCAGAGCGGAGAAGGGGTGCTTTCCAGCAACGCGATGGCCGACAAGCTCTTCAGCAAGAGCAAGAGCGTTCACAACCTGGGCATTCGCTCGGCCCTGTGCGTTCCGATCCGCGCCAAGAAGCTCAACGACAGGGCGGGCGATGAAATCATCGGCATCATCTACATCGACAGCGCCGTCAAGAACTACAGCTATTCGCCCGACCAGCTTCGCCTGCTGACCGCGATCGGCTCTCAGGCGGGTCTGGCCATCCAGAACGGAAAGCTGTACCAGGCGGGCCTCGCCGCCGAACGCCTCGCCGCCGTCGGTGAGACGACGGCCGCGCTTTCACACTCGGTGAAGAACATCCTGCAGGCCCTGCGCGGCGGGGCTGACGTGGTCGAGATGGGCCTGAAGGCCAACAACGTCCCGCAGGCCTCCAAGGGCTGGCGCATCGTCGAGCGCAACCTCGACAAAATCTACCGCCTCACCATGAACCTTCTCGCCTACAGCAAGCCGCGCGAGCCGCAGATGGAGCCGGCCAATCCCAAGGTGTTGATCGACGAGTGCGTCGAGTTGATGGCCTCGGCCGCGAACGAGCGCGGCGCGATGGTGGTGGCTGACGTGAGTGAAGACCACCCTGCTATCCCGCTCGATCCCAGCGGCATCCACCAGGTAATCATGAACCTGCTCTCCAACGCCCTCGACGCCGTCACGCCCCAGGAGGGTCTCATCCGGATCGAGTGCCGCTATGACGCGGAAAACAAGCAGTCGATCCTCGAAGTGATCGACAACGGCGCGGGCATTCAACCCAGCATGATGCAGCACATGTTCGAGTTGTTTCATTCCACCAAGGGCAACCGCGGCACCGGCCTTGGCCTCGCAGTCGCGAAGAAGATCGTCGACGAGCACGAAGGCACCATCTCCGTCCGCAGCAACCTCGGCGAAGGAACCACCTTCACCGTCCGCCTCCCCGTCTATCGTGCCAACTTCACCGACCCCTCAGAAACCCACGGCCCCGCACGCTGACGGCGCTCGCCTCAGGGCGCGACTATGATAAACTGTGCGAGTCATGCTGAAGGCAAAGCTTAAATCCGCAGCAGCCAAGCGGCCGCGAAAGAGGCGGGGGACGCGTCGCACGCGTCAGTCACATCTTGAGCCGGAAATGCTGGAAGACATGGTCGTTGAGCTGGCCGTCAACGGAATGCTGGCAGGGGCGGCCCAGGCGGCGGTCCGCGCTCAGAAAGAAGCAGGATTGCCCATAACCTACAAACGCGGGAGTGAAATTGTAAAGGAATTCGCAGACGGTCGGCAGGAAGTTCTCAGCACAGTACCGTCGCCGGTCTATAAGCTAAAAAAACACGTTGCGAAAATCCATAATGGATGACCGCAACACTGCCCCCAAACGACGCCGGAATCCTTCTGCGGGTCTCCAGCGATTTACCACGCTGGTTTGTTGACAACGTGCTGAACGCCCCAGCGAGCAGAAGGGGCGTTCGTAGACCACTGCTGCGCCTGGCTTCTATTTAAATTAACGTGTCAAAATGACCATCACTCATCGCAAATCGTTCGGTGTGGCGATAATCCTTGCCTTGCTTTCAATGCTCGGCTGTGATCGCAAGGCCGCGCCCTTTCCAGCGGCAAAGAATTCATCCGCCGTCCCAATGCGCATCGGATCGGAATCGTTCAACCTCGAAATCGCCAGGACGTCCGCGGCCCAGCAGATCGGGCTGATGAACCGCGCTTCCATGCCGCACGACCACGGCATGATCTTCGTGTTCAAGCAGGAGAAGCCGGCGGCGTTCTGGATGAAGAACACGCTGATTCCGCTCGACGTCGTTTTTCTCGACTCCGCAGGGCAAGTCGTTTCCATCCGGCACATGCAGCCCAATAGTGAAGAGCAGATCCCCAGCGGCGCGCCCGCCCGCTATGCCATCGAGCTCAATCAAGGCGCCGCGGAACGCTGCGGCGTGAAAATCGGAGACGTCCTTGCGATTCCCCCCAGGGCTTTTTCCGAAGGTCGTTAACGTCCCAAAAACTCTCTCAAACGCGTTCGTTTCAGTTCCACATTCCTGTCTCATCCGCCCGAACCGCCGGCAAGCCCCCTAATCCGTAAAGTCTGCGCCAGTCTATGCCGAATCATTACGGGGCGATCGTACGCCGCAGACCGCCCGGGCTTAACGGTCCGCGGCGGTTTTCTCTGACCGAGGGTGAATCGAAAATGTCCAATGCCGCTTTACGGCTCGTTCGCGAAGACGATTCACCCGCGCCGGCATCGCCGGCCGATGATCTGCTCCCGGCTGCCGAGCTCACTGCTGCGGTCCTCACGGAGCATCTTGAAGACGTCCAGCGCCAGATGGAATCGCTCAAGGCGGAGCTGAATGTCCTGCGCCGCCGCGACGAGACGCTCAACTTCTACATGCATCGGATCGACGAGGAACTGCGGCTCGCCGCCCGCCTGCAGCAGGACTTCCTCCCCAAAGAACTTCCGCAGCTCGGCGCCGTCCATTTTCACACGCTCTTCCGCCCCGCCGGATATGTCAGCGGCGACCTCTACGATGTCATGCGCCTCGACGAGCGGCGCATCGGCTTCTACATGGCCGACGCCGTCGGCCATGGCGTCCCCGCCGCCCTGCTGACCATGTTCATCAAGCACGCCCTGGTGACCAAGCAGATCACCGCCGACGGCTACCGCATCCTCGAGCCGGGCGTCAGCCTCGGGCGCCTCAATGAAGCATTGATCGAGCAGAACCTCTCCCACGCCACTTTCGCCACCGCGCTTTACGGCGTGATCGATGTCGACACCCTCGAAGTGACCATGGCCCGCGCCGGCCACCCAAGCCCAATCATCCTGCGCGCGACCGGAGAGTCGGAAACGATCCAGCCCGACGGCAGCCTCCTGGGCATCTTTCCGGGCGAGCGCTTCGAGAACGCCCGCACCCGTCTCAACCCCGGCGACCGCATGTTCATTTACACGGACGGCGTCGAATTCGCTTTCAAGGAAGAGCACCCGCTCCAGACCCGCCGTTGGCAGGACGAACTAATCCGCCGCCGGCATCTGCCCGCCGCCCAGCTTCTCAGCGAGTTCGCCCAGCACCTCGACGGCGAATCCGGCAGGCTCCAGCCGAAAGACGATATCACCATGATCGTCGTTGAGATTCGACCCTGAATACCCCTATCCGAAGCCGCCGCGGAGACTTGCAAAGTTTCTCCCTCCGCGCGCGCCTCCCCGCGCCCTACGATGATCGGATAGGTTAGCGAATCCGTCCGCGCCCGGCGAAAGGTTGAATGGCCCGCCCCTTCGAGATTGGAAAAGGCTCGCGCTTCGTCATCCTGGCCTCGATCTGCATCGTGGTCGCCGCCCTCTACCTTGCGCAGGAGGTGCTGGTCCCCCTCGCCCTTGCGCTGCTGTTTGCCTTTCTTCTTACGCCGCTGGTCGCGCGGCTGGAGTCGTTGAAGCTGGGGCGCGGCCTCTCCGTCCTCATCGTCGTCGTCCTCTCGCTGGGCGTTGTCGGCGGCATCGGCTGGCTAATGGGTCACCAGATCCTCAGCATTGCTCAGCAGTTGCCCACCTATCGCTCGGAGATCGAAAGTAAGTTCCGCTGGCTTCGCGGCTCGGCCGACAGCACCTTCAACAAGGCGTCGAAAAACATGCAGGGGCTCGCGGAAGAATTCGCCAGGCCCGTGCCGCCCTCGACGACCCAATCCACCACGCAATCAACGACCGCCCCCACGACCGCGCCGGCACAGGCGAGGCAGATCGAGGCGATCCCCGCGGGCGCGGATACCGCTGTAAAGAGCGCAACCGACCGCCCCCGCGGCACGCCCGTCGATCCCATTTTCACGAAGCTGACCCCGGAGGCCCTCTCGCCCGTGAAAACGGTGGGCGAGTGGATCGCGGCCATGCTGCGTCCGACCGCGATGTGGCTGCTCGTCATCGTGTTCGTCATCTTCATGCTCGCGCAGCGCGAGGACCTGCGCGATCGAATGCTGCGCCTGGTCGGGCAGGGGCAGGTCAATCTCACGACACAGGCGCTGGATGACGCCGCCTCGCGCATCAGCCGCTACCTCGTCTCGCAGGCGATCGTCAACGCAATCTACGGCGTCGCCGTCGGCGTCGGGCTCTTTACCATTGGCAGAACGCTTGGCGACCGCCCCTTCCCCAACGCGCTGCTGTGGGGACTGCTTTGCGGAATCCTGCGCTTCATTCCCTACGTCGGCCCATGGATCGGCGCCGCCATGCCGATACTGCTGTCGCTCGTGTTCCCGGGCATGCGCGTGTTCGCCGCAACCGCGATCATGTTCGTCGTCCTCGAGCTTTTCGTCAGCCAGTGGGTTGAGCCGTTGATGTACGGATCGAGCACCGGAATGTCCGCTTTGGCGGTGCTGGCGTCGGCGGTTTTCTGGACCTGGCTCTGGGGACCGATCGGGCTGCTGCTCTCCACGCCGCTGACGGTTTGCCTGGTCGTCATCGGCAAGCACGTTCCGCAGTTGCAGTTCCTCGACATCCTGTTGGGGGATGAACCGGTGCTCGAGCCGCCCGTGCGCGTCTATCAACGCCTCGTCTCGATGGACGAGGAGGAGGCGACGGAGCTGGCGGACGAATATCTCGCCGACCACACGCTCGAGCAGTTGTACGACGACGTGCTAATTCCCGCGCTCTCGATGGCCGAGCACGACCACCACCGCGGCAAGCTCGATGATGCGCGGCATGCGTTCACCCGCCAGGCCATGCGCGGCATTATCGAAGAAATGGGCGAGCGCCACGCCGCCAACGAGGAGGAGGCGAAAGAGAAGGCCGCCTCGGAAGACGCCAAAGAACCGCGCAGGAAGCTGCTCCCCGCATTCATCGGCCGCAGCGCCGAAGACTCAAAGCCCGACGGCAACGGAAAGGCGCCGCCCGAGCCCCCGCCACCGCGTCCCCGGCTGCCGAGGGACTGCGTCATCAACGTCCTCTGCCTGCCGGCGCGCGACGAGGCCGACGAGATCCTCTGCCTCATGCTCTCCCAACTCCTCGAGCTCCAGGGTTATCACGCCATACCCGCGTCAGTCACCAAGCTTGCCGGCGAGATGCTCGAGATGGTCGAGCAGAGCAAGGCCCACACCATCTGCGTCTCCGCCATGCCCCCCGCCGCCGTCACCCACTCCCGCTACCTGTGCAAGCGCCTGCACGGCCGCTTTCCCGACATCAAGATGATCGTCGGCCTGTGGACCGCCAGAGGCGATCTCAAAAAAGCCAAGGCCAGGCTAACCTGCGGCGAAGCCGTGCGACTCGTCAGCTCGCTGGCCCAGGCCCTCGAGCAGATCCACCAAATCGCCCAACCCCTGATCCTCGCCGACTCCGAATCCCCCGCCCCCGCGAGCGCCTGATCCGCCGCGATTCAAGTCCAATGCCTGCGGCGACGATCGTTAAAAAACACAACGGCGGACGGAACCGCCCCCAAGGTCAATCAAATCGCAAATCGAAAATCCCATCATTTCTTCATCGCTTCCACCCCACCCATGATCTCCGACAACTCGGTCGTGATCTGGCTCTGCCGGGCGCGGTTGTATCGCATGGTCAGGGCCTTGACCATCTTGTCCGCGTTGTCGGTGGCGCTCTTCATCGCCACCATCCGCGCCACGTTCTCGCTCGTCGTCGCGTCCAGGAAACACTGGAACAACGCCGTCTTCACCGTCAACGGCAGCACCTCGTCAAGCAACTCCCGCGGCGCCGGCGAAAAGTCGTAGATCGTCTGCGCCATCAGCGTCCCTGGCTCCGCGCCCGCTGTCAGGCCGGCGTGCCGCATGTCCAGCGCTCCAGCCTTCGCCTGCGACTCCGCCTCCGCCACCTGCCGGCCGCTTAACTCCGACGCCTCATCCAAACCCGCCAGCGGCAGCAGCGTCAACACGTCCGGCTTCTGCACCCCGGCGCTCAGAAAGTTCATGTAAGCCACGTGCAGCGAGTCGATCTCCCCGCTCGTGAACTGGTGGATGAATTTGTCCGCGATGCGCTCGATCTCCGCGAACTTCGGCTGGTCCGACGACTGCTCGATCCGCTCGGTGATCGGCCGGCGCTGGAAATGAAAGAACGACGCGCCTTTCTTCCCCGCCACGTACAGATCGATCCGCTTCCCCGCGGCCTCCTGCTGCCGCACAAACGCGATCGCCGTCCTCAGCACGCTCCCGTTATACGCCCCGGCCAGCCCGCGATTGCTGGTGATGACGGCCAGGGCGATGCGGTTCGTCCGATCCTCGTCCGATGGACGTCGCAGCAGCGGATGCTCCACGTTCCCCACCGTCGCCGCCAATTCGCGCACCAGCTCCCGGATCTTCGTCGTGTACGGCTTGGTCCCCACCGCACGCTTCAGCGACTTCTGGAACTTCGCCGTCGCGATCATCTGCATCGTTTTGGTGATCTTGCGGATATTCCGCACCGCCTTGCGGCGTTTCACAATCGCGCGTGCTTTGGCCATGGCTAATCCTGAGTGTGCATCCTGTTTCCGCGGAAGGTCGCCAGACCTGCCGCATCCGAAGGTTCACCAACCGGAGCGGCGACAATGGAGCCGACCAGGATCGAACTGGCAACCCCTGCCTTGCAAAGGCAGTGCTCTCCCAATTGAGCTACGGCCCCGAAATTCAGGCCCGGCAGTATACACCCCACCCCCCGCCAAACAATCCGCCGCCATCAACTCAAAGATCTCGGCGCACGCCTTGCCGCCAGTTTAGCCGTCGCGCCCACGCGACGTGGGAGGGCGATCCAAACGCACCCACCAAACCTCGTTCCGCCACCGGTACAATGCCCACCCGCGCCGATACAATCGCGACTCCACAGCGTCCCTTAACACGGAAAGCCTCCATTGCCCGAGCCTCCCTTCACCGCGACCGCCCCACATGGCGCCCAGTCGCGCCTCCACCACGAATGGCGCCGTCTTCAGCGAAGCTTTGCGTACCACCCGCACGTGCAAATCACCCCGCTTACCGGCGATCCGCCGACCGAATTGCAGATCACGTACGTCGCCCGCGTCCTCGTGATGGACGAGGCGGGGCAACTGCTCTACACGCCGCAGTGCTTCGTGCACCTGTGGCTCCCACCGGAATTCCCCGAAGCGCCGCCGGTCCTTCGGCCGATGAGCAACGTATTTCATCCGAACGTCACCGCCGATTGGATTCATCAGTATCCGGCGTGGAACGCGCACGGCAGCGTCGCGGACGTCGTGAGAAGGACCGGCCAGCTCTTGACGCTTCAGGATTACGACGCGGGGGCAATCTTGAATCCCGAGGCGATGGAATGGGTCGCCGCCAATGCCGCGTTGTTGCCGCTGGACACGGCCGCCGATTTCGCCCCCGACACAAACGGGGAACCGCTCGCCCGGATCAGCCGCTTCGGCGCTGAAACTTTAGCTGAATACGAATCCCAGCTCCGCGCCGCCTGCGAGCGAATTCTCTCGCCGGCCGGATCGGCGAGTCTCGCGGACGCCAGGCAAAGCGCCTTGCGCCTCCGCCCCCTGCTGCGCTTGTTCACCGAGGCCGACATTCCCGAAGCGCTGCGGCGCCGGGCGATTGACCTCGACGCGTGGATCAGCGCGCTCGACGCGCCCGACGCACGCTGGCAGGCGATGCAGGATGAAGCGCGCAACCTGCGGGCTCTGCTCGCCGCAAGCAGCGCCGCTGCCGCCGCCGAAGAATCGCTCGCCGCCGCGATCCGCTCAGTCGAATCCCTGGTCCGTCAGGAGCCTCATCCGGATCCGGCCAACACGCTCCAGATGATTCCGGGCCTGGAGGTCCTCGATCCGGTATCGATCGAACTGCGCCGACGAATCGGCGAATGCGAGCAGGCGGCGGCCCTGTTACGCCAGCGCCTGGAGGAATCAAGCCCGATCCAACTGCCGCCGACGGCCGGCGCGAGCACACCCGTCGAACGCTTTCTCGCCACCAAGATTTCGGAAGCGGACGCGGCGTCGAAAGAAGCTCGCGATCACGCAATCATCCTGTTGCGGGCGGCCGAGCATGCCTTGAATCGCGCCAAGCGTGAGGCGGCCGCGTTCGACGTCATCACCGCATGGGCGAGTTACAGCGAGTTGATGGGCCGGGGACGCGCGCTCGTGAAAAAAGTTCGCAGCCTCGGATCGGCTGGCGTACAGGCATACTTTCTCGAGGGTCAGGGAAGCCGCACCGGCCCGTTTGACTTCGAAGACCTGATCGACGTTGGCGGCAGCTCAGCCACGGTCCGTCTCCTGGCGCCGGGCTCGATTGAACTCCTCGACGAATTAACCAGCGATGCACTGGGCTCAGGAAACGGCGAGTCAATCAGCGTCATCATGCGCCGCAAGTCCGGTCAGCCGTTCCAAATGATCGTTCTGCCGACGCCCCACCCCGACGAGCTGCGCGTGCAGATCGAGTACCTGCTCAACCAAACACATGACCGCCTGACGCGGCTCACCGCCCCGCCGCCACAGGCGCAGTCGTGGGTTGGCCGGTTCACCGCGGCGCTGGCAAGGCCTAACGCAATGGCTGCACTTCGCGCAATGTACACGCAGACCACGACGCTTTGGAAAGCGCTGCTCGGCGACATCGCCGCCGCATCTCGTTTCAAGGAGCGGCTCGCCACTTTCTACCTGCTTCGACGCCTGTCAGAAGTCGTTCCAAAACTGTTGCGTCATATCGCGATCTCCGAAGAGGCCGCGGGAGGCGCGTCGCGAATAGTGGCTGAAATCGCGTCGCGCTCGAGTCGCGACGTCAACACCGATCAGCTCATCGTGCCACGCGATCGGGCGGAGGAGTATGTCGACCAGCTCGCCCGCCATGAACGCGCCCAGCGCGAAGCGGCCAGGGCACGCAAGGCGCTGAGCCGCTCTGCCGATCAGGTCCGCGTCCGCGTTGCTTCGCCGCGCCGTTATGGCTCGCCCGTGCTTCCCTCTTTCGACCTCGTCGAGCCGCTCCCGCCGCCGATCGTCGATCTTGCCGAATCGCTTTCGGACCGGTCGCTGCAGGCGAGGATCGACCAGCTCGAGAAACTGCTCGGCGTGCCCCTGCGGCCCACCGCCGCGCAATCGAAAAACCAAGCGGATGGAGCGCGCCGTTGAGTGAGGAACCGGACGATCGGTTGTTTCCCGCGCCCCCGAAAACCGGCTGGATTGCGAAGTGGATCTGGCTGCGCGGCGCGCAGGAAAATTCCTGGCGGAATTCCTACGTCCTGTTTCGAAAGCAATTCGACGCCGGCGGGCAGCTTCAGATCCACGTCGCCGCCGATTCTCGCTACGAACTCTACCTCGACGGCCAACGCATCGCCCGCGGCACTGATTCCTCCGCTGCCGGCTACAAATCGTTCGACACCTGGACGACCGAAGTTTCGCGCGGCAAGCACGCGCTGGCGGTGCTGGTTCATCACGTCGGCGAGGTCTGCGCCACCTCCCTCAAGTCCCGTCCCGGGCTCCTCGTCGAGGCCCGCGACAGCGCGGGGCAAGCGATTGCGTCCGATGACACCTGGCAGGCGTCCGCATGCGCAGCGTTCCGGCAGGATCTGCCATGCATGATGTCGCATTTCGGTTTCTATCAGATGTGCGACTATCGGAACTTTCCGCCGGATTGGGCACAGATCCGACCCTCTGATCCTTCATGGCCTGCCGCTGAAGTCATCGCCGACGCCGGCAGCGGCCCCTGGGGGAAGCTCTTCCCGCGCGACATTCCCCCGCTCCAGACGACTCCGGTGCAGGCCACGAAAATCATCGCGCGGGGAACCTGGACCCAGGGGGAGTTCGATGCGATGGAAAAACCATCCGTGGGCGCATGGATGGGCGCCCGCCGGCGGAAAAGCAATGACGGGCCCACGATATTCCCGCTGCACTTCGAGCCGTCGATTCACGGACAATATGCGGCGTTCGACTTCGGCCGCGAAGTGACCGGGCACCTGCGCCTGCGCTTCGAAGGCGCGAAGGCCGCTCAGCAGATCGACGTCGGCTATGACGAAACACTTGATGCGTCAGGCCTGCCAAATCCCCGCCGCACCTACGTTCATTTCGCCGATCGCCTCGTGCTGCGCGAGAATCAGACCGTCGCCGAGATCTTCGACGCCCGCGGCTTCCGTTACGTCATGCTCGATCTCCCGCCGGACAGCAGCGGTCTCACCATCACCTCCGTCGAGCTCGATGAACGCACCTATCCGATGCCGCAAACCGGCCGCTTCGACTGCTCCGATCCGTCGCTGCCGCCGCTCTATGACATCGGCGTCGAGACGACACGCCTCTCGATGCTCGACGTCTATGTCGATTGCCCCTCGCGCGAGCGCGTGCTCTGGATGGACTGTTATCTCGAGGCGCTGTGCAGCAGCTACGGCGCAGGCATCACCCGGCTCTGGCGGCGCGTGCTGCTGCTCTACGCCCAGGACCGATTCAAAGGCGAGGCGCTGACCGGCGCAATCAAGGCTTACTGCCCCAGCGACAACGATGTCGCCATCCCAAACTACGTGATGTTTTATGCGTGCGCCGTCTCCGACTACGTGCAGCACAGCGGCGATCTCGCCACTGGCGGCGCACTGTTCGACATCGTCATGCAGCAGTTCGACCTGCTTGACCGCTTCGCAACGCCCCAGGGCTTATTCGGCACGGGATGGCCCAGTTGGCATTTCATCGATTGGTCCGCGATGGACTACGGCGGCGTCCCCGCAGCCGTCAACGCGATCTTCATCCTCATGCATCGCAAGGTCGCCCGGCTCGCGACGCTACTCGGCCATCACGATGCTGCAAAGTCTCTCGACGCGCGCCGAAAACACCTCGAACAGGCGTTCCATCACGCATTTTGGAATACCGATGAAGGCCTCTTCGTCGACGCGATCTACGATGGCAAGCCCAGCGCGGTGCGCAGCCAGTTGAGCAATGTTCTGGCGATCGTGGCGGGAATCATCAGCGGCGAGCAAGCGCGATCGTTGCTCCGCCGCGTGTGTGATCCGTCGCGGCTCCTTCCCCGCACGCCGGGGGACTACCGGCTCAAGCCGGGCTTCCAGCCTCAGACCGGCGGGATCGTTCCGGTCGGCACGCCCGCACTCGCGACGTTTCTTGCTGTGGCGCTTTTTGAGAGTGGCATGGACGAGGAAGCGCTCGACTACATCCGCGTGAACTGGCCGCCGCTCGCGGTCAACGGCGCCTTCGCCGAGCATTTCCTTTTCGACAACAACACCAGCTTCTGTCACGGCTGGAGCGCCGCGCCGACCTTCCTCTTCCCCCGCTACATCCTGGGCGCTCGCCCCGCGGCGCCGGGCTGGAAAACTGTCTCCGTCAGGCCCAGGGCCTGCGGCTTGCAATGGGCGAAAGGGACGATTCTCACGCCGCTCGGCCCGCTTCATATCCACTGGAAAGCCACGACCGGCGCGCCGCTGGAGCTCTCTATCGACGCCCCGCCGGGCATGAAGGTGATCACCACCGAACCAACCGAGGCCGAATGACCGATCACGGCGTCGGCCGCTTCGGCTCCGCCGCCTTCAACTTTTCCACGGCCCATTTTTCCAGCGCCGTCAGCGCCACCGGCGCGACCTCACCTTTCATCCCCGCATTCGAGTCGGCTTTGACGATCTTGAGGTTGTGGCTGGCGCCGGGGATCACCGCCATTTCGTGATCGTCGTTCCGGCGCGTCTTGAGCGCCGCGTCCAATGCCTCCGCGTCCTTCTTCGGCGAGACCTGCGTGTCCTTTTCGCCCGCCATCACCAGCACCGGCCCCGAAAACTGCGCAACGGACTTGCACGGGTCCAGCGCCAACTCGCTATGGAGGAATTCGCCGAGGTACGCCGGATACAACGCAGCCAGGCCCGGCGGCACATCGGCGGGCACCTGCCCTCTTTCGCGGACGGCTTCCGTGATTCGCGCGTTTGTGTCCAGCAAATACTTCCTCTGTTGCGCATTGGCCTTCTGTTGACGAAGCAGAGACGTCAGCTGATCCGTTATGACAGCATCCATCGTCCGACCGGGCGTGCTCAGAAGAATCAAGACAGACGGCGCCTCTCGCTTCGGTGTCAGCACCTCCACCGCCGACAGCGCCAAAAGTCCGCCTTCGCTGTGACCGAGTATCCCAACGCGCGCCCCATCAATCTCCGGCCGATCCTGCACGAACTGATACGCGCTGATCACATCGTCCCTGAAGTTCTCCCAGGTAAAGAACTCGCCATACTCCTTCGGGTCCTTCGGCAGTCCCGCCGCGCTGGCGTACATCCCGCGCTTGTCGAAACGCAGCGAAGCGATACCCTTCTCCGCCATTCGCTCGGCAATTTGCTTCATTAGATTCGTCACCATCCCCGGCGGCTGATTTCCATCCCGATCCGTCGGCCCGCTCCCCGCGATCAACACGAGCGCCGGTACGCGGCTCTCACCGGCGCCGGCTGGCAGAAGAAACGTCCCGACAATCCTCGTCCCCCCCGCGCCCGCAAAGCTGATCTCTTGCGCGACAGCGCCATGCGGTCTTGTCTCCGCCGCGCCCCTTGAGCCGTTCGGCATCCCAAAAAAGATGAGTAGCCCGGCTGCAATGACGGTCAATCTCATTCGTAGACTTTCTTTCACGGAAAGGTCGATGCGCATCTCACGAGCAGCTACCACCGAAAGCTGTGCATCCTCATGATAAGACAAGCATCAAACCCCGGCTCACGAATCTCCTCGGGTTTGCTGCATCGGCGCTCCTAATCCTCGAAGCGTTCATGTGGGTGAGGAGCTATTGGATAGCAGACCTGACCGGCTGGATGCGCTCCGGTGGCAGTGCGCCGCTTGGATATTTGGACTACCAGGCTAACTCCGTTCACGGCACCCTCTCTTTTGGGCGAGGGCGTTCGGTCGGCATCTACCCCGAATGGGCTCTGCACCCGTGGCCCGTCGGAATGTATTGGAACAGCATCCCCGCAAGCCGCATCAATGCGCCGGAGGTGCTCATCGGCTTCCGGAAAGACGGCAGAAGTAACAGGCCCCTGCTGACTTACGGCTTTACGATTCACTATTCGTTGCTCATCCTGATAACCAGCCTTCCAGCCTTTCTCTGGTGGCGGCTGCTCTGGCGCCGGCGACTCCGCCGGGTCCGGGTCCACGAAGGCAGATGTGTTTTCTGCGGTTACGATCTTCGGGAAAGTCGTGGTCTTTGTCCTGAATGCGGACAAGCCGGAGTGTAGCCCAAAGCCGAAGAGGGGACTTGAACCCCTAACCCCCGCTTTACGAAAGCGGTGCTCTGCCATTGAGCTACTTCGGCGCCGGCGGACTTCTCAGCCCGCGCTCGCGAAGGATAGCCCGTTGGCCCGGTTTTTCAAGCGTCGCCGGAACCCTCATCACCGCAGCCGCAACGAAGCTTCAAGCACCTGCATCCGAAGCAAATCTATCGTGTCACGTGCGACAGCGCGACCTGCCCGAGACACTGGTTGTGCAGGCGGATCGTGATTGTGTGGACGAGATCGCGCAAGGCATCGCGCCAGTCGTTTTGGCGCGAACGGCATCCGAAGTCGCCGAAGGAGTCGTGGACAGCTGCGCGAACTTCATAGCGCCGTCCGATGCGCCGCATGGTGATCGTCAAAGCGAAATCTCCGAGTCGTCGGCCCATGCGCAGCGAGCGGCGCAGCCAAGCCATCAGCTGGCGGCGCTGCGAGGGCTTCAGCAGCACATTTCCCGCATCCAGTTTCATCATCTGTCAACCTCCCAGAAGTGAATGGCCTTATCTTATCAGGTCGCAGCCGCGCGCCGCCGGCCAAAACCGCGGCGCGAGTGAAATTTAACACAACCGCCTTCGCCCACTCCGCCTAGACGACCACGCCCATGCCCGCTACGCTAACCGGCTCATGCAAGGAAAGGAGACCGTGAATGTCTAAGCCTCGCCGCCGCCGAAAAATCGGCAGCAAAAAGCGCAAGGCCCGGCGCGACCGGCGCAAGCGATAAGCGAACCATCCCTCGGCGAAGCGGCGGGGAGCGCACCATTCCACTCGCGCCCGCCGCTTCGCCGATTCGTTTTCAACGTGTCCAATCCTCTTCACTCCGCTTCCTCGCTTCGATTCTGAATCGACGTCACCCCGCCGGGCCGGTATCATCCACGCAAACTTGCTTCGGGAGACCACGCGGATGCGAGAACATTTGACCGGCCAACTGCGTTCCGTGCTCGACCGCGCCCAGGAACTCGCCCGCGGGCTCAACCAGGAATACGTTTCCACCGAGCACCTCCTGCTCGGCACGCTCGAATGCGAGACCTGTGAAGCCTGCCAGGCCCTGCGGCTGCACGAGATGGACCCAGCGGAACTGAGGGACGGGCTGCTCCGTCTCCTCCCACAAGGCGAGGAGACGCCGGTGGTCTCCGGAGACCTGCCCCTCTCCCCCAACGCGAAGCAGGCCATCACCGATGCGCTCGCCCGCGCGGGCAGCAACGGGGGTGGCGCGGGCGTGTCGACCCGCTTCGCCCTCGCCGCCCTTCTGCAGGAACCGGACACGCTCATCCGCCAATGCCTGCGGGCGGCCGGCGCCGATGTGGAGCAATTGCAGCGACTGCTCGCCCAACCGCCTTCGGAGCCGGAAGAGTGATGGCCGAGACCCAGTCGGCGGATCAGTCCGCGGCCGCACAGGAAAACATGCCAGAACTGTTCGGCGATCGCCTGGTCCACGCCATCCAGAAGAAGCAATCCCCGATTTGTGTGGGCATCGACCCGATCTTTGAGATGCTGCCCGACGAAATTGCCGGAAACGCCGCCACTCGCAACGCCAATGATGCCGTAGCGGCCATCGATGCCATCTTCTCCTTCACGACGGCCGTGCTCGAGATCATCGCCCCGCTCGTGCCCTGCGTGAAATTCCAGTCGGCCTATTTTGAGAAGTACCACTGGGAAGGCGTCGAATCGTATTACAGCCTGATCCAGGAGGCGGCCGACCTGGGACTGATCGTGATTGGCGACGTGAAGCGTGGCGACATCGGCAGCACCGCCGAGGCCTATGCCACCGCCCACCTCGCCGATCCCGCTTTTGACGAAATGCAGGACACGGTCGTGCCTGACGCCATCACCGTGAACCCGATGATGGGACTCGACACGCTGCAGCCATTCGTCCAGACGGCGAAGGTGTTCAACAAGGGCCTGTTCGTCCTGGTGCGCACCAGCAATCCCGGCGCAGCGGCTCTTCAGGACGTCCGGCTCCAGGACGGGAGGACCTGGTCGGAGATGGTCGCCGACGCGCTGCGCCCGATCGCTGCGGATGCTGAACTGGTGGGCTCGACCGGCTTCAGCTCCATCGGCGCAGTCGTTGGCGCGACGCAGCCACAAACCATGCAAAGTCTGCGCGAGCGGCTGCCGCAATCGATCTTCCTTCTGCCGGGCTACGGCGCCCAGGGCGCCACCGCCGACATGACCCGCGCCGCATTTCGCGACCGACAGGGCGCGATCGTCTCCGCCAGCCGCAGCATCCTCTACGCTCATCGCGAGAAAAAGTACGTCGATCGCTTCGACGATGACTGGGAGCGATGCGTCGAGCAGGCCGTGGTGGACATGAAGGAAGATCTCGCGGGGATCGTCGGCGGTGGTTGAGTGAACATGAAAGAAGCCCTGGCGGGAATCGTCGGCGGTAGTTGAAGCGACGCGCGCAGCGGGATGACGAGATGTCGGGCCCGTGATCTCGACGCGCCCACACTACCGGGGCGATACTTCCGCCATGCTTGAAGTTCGCGGGAAGCGCGTGACCGTCGCCGGCCTCGGCCGTTTCGGCGGCGGCATTGCGGTCGCCCGCTGGCTCGTGAGCCAGGGCGCTCACGTCCTGGTCACGGATAAAGCTTCCGCGGACAAGCTGACCGACTCGGTCCAACAGCTCGAAGACCTTCCCGTGGAGTTTCGTCTCGGCGAGCACCGCGAAGAAGACTTTACCAAGGCCGATCTCGTCGTGGCCTCGCCCGCTATTCCTCCCGACAATCCCTACCTCCAGGCGGCCCGTCGCGCGAGCGTGCCGGTGACCACGGAAATCCGGCTCTTCATCGAGCGCTGCCCCGCGACAGTCCTTGGCGTCACGGGAACCAAGGGCAAATCAACCACGACCGCGATGCTCGGACGCATCCTTTCCGAGCGCTTCCGCGCCTGGGTCGGCGGCAATATCGGGGTGTCGCTCCTGGCCGACTTGGAAAAGATCGATAAGACGCATCTGATCGTGCTGGAACTGTCGAGCTACATGCTTGAATACCTCGGCGAAATGGGATGGTCGCCCCATGTTGCGCTGGTGACGATGATCGCTGCCGACCACCTCGATTGGCACGGCTCGATGCCCGCCTATCTGGAAGCGAAGAAGAACCTGCTGCGTTTTCAACGGCCGGATGATTACGCGGTGGTGAATGAACAGAGCCCGCAGGCCCTGGAGTTGACGCGCCACACGCAAGGCCGCGTCGTGCGCTTCGGGCTGGATGGACGCCGTCCGTTCCAGCTGATCCTTCCGGGCCAGCACAACCAGCTGAATGCCCAGGGCGCCTTCGCAGCCGCGGCCCTCCTCGGCGTCAGCTGGGAGCAGGCGCAGGACGCGCTGCGCGATTTTCGCGGGCTCCCCCATCGACTCCAGCTTGTCCACGAGCGCCACGGCGTGCGCTACTACAACGATTCGATCGCCACCGTCCCGGAGGCGGCGCTCGCGGCGCTCGATTCGTTCCCGTCGAAGCGGGTGATCCAGATCGTCGGCGGCTACGACAACAACATGCCGTTGACCGCGATGTGCGGCGCGCTGATCGAACGGGCAAAGGCGATTCTCTGCATCGGCCAGACCGGCAAGAAAATCGCGACCACCCTTGCCGAGACCCCGAGCCAGAGCGCAGCCACGGTTTATGATTGCGGCGATCTCAGCACCGCCGTCGGCATTGCCCGAAAGATTGCCGCCGCCGGCGATGTGGTGCTGCTCAGCCCCGGCAGCAAGAGCTACGACCAGTTCATCAACTTCGAAGCCCGCGGCGAAGCGTTCACAAAGCTCGTCACAGCGCCCTGACCCCCCTGCCCCCTCTCACGTTCACGGTCGCCCGCCCCCAGCGGCATTGACGCATTGACTGAGGTCAAGAATTGGACCCGTCCCGGTTAATTCGTTCCACGTTCACGGTCGCCCGCCCCCAGCGGCATTGACGCATTGACTGAGGTCAAGAATTGGACCCGTCCCGGTTAATTCGTTCCGTCCCGGTTAATTCGTTCCCGTCCCGGTTAATTCGTTCCATCCAGGGCCACATGGAAATAGCGCTCGCAGCGCCCATGGCGCAAACCGGCCGGCCCCGCCGCATTTCCGATCGGTTCTCGCTCGACCAACAGCTCAACCTCCTGATTCAGGAGCTTCTTGGGAAATTCATCGCTGTGAATCGCCGCTCGCTGTTGGAGCAGGCGCACCCATCCTAGATCTTCAGGGAAGCGCGCTGCCGAGCGGTCTGGTGATCACCCAGAAGTGGAAGCGAAGTAGTGCCCGCGGCGCTTCGAATCGAGCCCTCAAACGCGCTCGCGCGGGCCGGTTTTTCGTTGACAGTTGGAGCTGACGGTGCTTTAATTCTTTGTATGCGATCGCTTGCCGAAGTTCCCGCCTCAATTATCAATCCTTCATCCCCTTTTGACCTCGGCGACTGATCGCAATGGGTGGTTGGTTGATCCGCAACGGGAGCGCCACGCCGCAAGGAGTCGGTCGAGTTCAACGGCGACATCCTGATGATGTGTGATGACGGCATCCACACCTGGGATTGTTTCGGCGGCGAGAACTCCAAAGCCCGGCGAGCGTCTCATCTTATGAGGCGTGCAGTGAACCGGAAAGAGGATGTTTGCACTGGAGAAGCACAGTTGTTCCCCGGTATTTTTGACGTTACACCATAGAGCGATGCACCCGGCGGCCGTCGGTCCCCTTCGACGCGCCGCAAAACCAACCTCCGCGACCGATCCCATCCGGCAGGTCCCGCCGCGGAGACACGAGGAGCCGAACCATGGCAACCGCCCGCTTTGCGTGGGGAATCGACGTCGGCAACCGCGCCCTCAAGGCCGTCAAGCTGGTTCGCGGACCGGAAGGCGTTCGAATTGATGATATCGAGGTCATCGAACACGAACACGTCCTTTCCAACGCCGGCGACAACCGCGAAACACTTATTCAAGCCGCGCTCTCCAACTTTGTGCAGCGGCACGCGACCAAAGGCGCAGCCGTCGCGGTGGGCGTGAGCGGCCAGTCGAGCTTCGCGCGATTCATCAAGCTGCCGCCCGTCGAGCCCAAAAAGATCCCCGAGATCGTGCGCTTCGAAGCAATCCAGCAGATCCCCTTCCCCCTCGATGATGTCGAGTGGAGCTACCAACTTTTCCAGGATCCCGGCTCTCCCGACATCGAAGTCGGAATCTTCGCCATGCGCAAAGAGCTGGTGAACCAGCACATCAAGTATTTCACCGACGCCGGGCTCAACGTCCAGGTCGTGCAGATGAATCCCCTGGCCGTTTACAACGCGATGTACTACGACGACCGCATCAAGGGCACGACGATGATCGTCGACCTCGGCGCCGAGAACACCGATCTCATCATCGCCGAGGGTGAAACGATCTGGCTGCGCTCGATTCCGATCGGCGGCAACAACTTCACCGAGGCGCTGGTCAAGAACTTCAAGCTCAAATTCCCCAAGGCCGAGGACCTCAAGCGCAACGCCGCAACCAGCAAGTATGGGCGCCAGATCCTGCAGGCGATGCGGCCGGTGTTTGCCGACCTCGTCGCCGAGATCCAGCGCTCGATCGGTTTTTACGCATCCGTTCACCGCGACTCGCGCATCACCCGCGTGTTGACGCTTGGCGGAACGTTCCGGCTTCCAGGCTTGATGAAGTACCTCCAGCAGAACCTGCAGCTCGAAGTGCTGCGCATCGACCGCCTGGGCACGGGGGCCCCGGACGACGCGCGGCTGGCGGCATTGTTCAACGAGAACATCCTCTCGTCGGTCAGCGCCTATGGCCTGGCGCTGCAGGCGCTGGGTGAAGCGAAGATCAGCAGTTCGCTCCTTCCCCAGCAGATCCGCCGCGAGCGCATGTGGCGCGAGAAGACCAAGTGGTTCGCGGCCGCGGCCGCGATGGTCATCGCCTGCCCCGCCATTGCCGTCGGCCGGCTCTATTACGACCGGGTGCAATACGAGCAGCAGTCCTCAGCGCGCGAGCAAATCCAGAAGGTCGAAAGCGAGGCGCGCGGGTTTGATTCGCAATGGAAGGAGATTCAAAGCCGCGGCGCGCCCGATCGCGACCAGATCGCCGCTGTCAAAGCGGTCGAGCAGTACCGCTCCGTGTGGGGCAGGTTCATCGCCGACGTCGGCGCGTCGCTGCCCATACCCAAGGTGAAGGAACTCGCGAGCGGTGATGTCGAAGCGATCAAGAAGATTCCGCGCAATCAGCGCGATCAGATCTTCATTACGGATATCGTTGCCACCTATGACGACAACATGGGCCCGAAGCTGAACCTGAAAGACCCGGAATTCAACGCCCTGGCCAACACTTCAGCGCCTGCGACGGTTCGGCCGCAGCCGCGCGTAACGATCACCAAGGGCAAGAAGCCGCCACCGCCGCGAATCGTCGCTCCCACCGTTGAGGGGCCGGACACCTCGGGAAATCTGCGCGGCTTCCTCGTCACCGTCCGTTGTACGACTCCCTTCGCGAACTACCGCCTCCTGCAGGACGCGACCGCACAGGCTCTCGCGAAGGCGGGTAGCAACGGTCCGGCTCCTCATGCCTACAAGGTCGCCCGCGTCACGATCCCGATGGCGGCCAAGGTGAATCCCAACGACACGCGCCTGATCGCCCCGCCCGGCAAGGCCAAGACGGCGCCGTTGCGAGCCGCGCCCCGCACCCCGGTAGCGGGCGCTGTCGGTGCCGGCGCCGGAGCCGTCAGCGCAGCGCAAGCGGCGAAAGACGCCCAAGTAGAGGCGCTCTATCAGATGCCCGCACCGCAGGCCGGCGGGGTGCAGGACGTGCCGATCGACCCCACCAGGGACATGTTCACCGGTGAGGACAGGACCGGCGACTATGAGGTGATCTTTCTCCTCGCCGTGCTCCTCGATCCGCCGGCCGCCAGTGCCGCCGGTCCGACGGCAAGCGCGGGCGGATGAAGAAGACGAGGGAAGCAGCAGTTAATATCTGAGGTGGCACCATGGAACTGGTTCGAAAGAATATCCTGAGCATCGTCTGCGGCGTGATCGCGGTGCTCGCCCTGGTCTCTCTCGTCTGGCCCATCAGTCCCATGTATGCGGAATTGCAGACGACGCTTGATTCCCGAAAAAAGGCGGCGGAACAGCTTGTCGCGCTCAAGAACTCCCCTCGCTTTCTCCCGGTGATCGAGCTGGACAACCCCAAGCCCGGCACCCTCGTCCAGTTCCCAAACAGGGCCATCATCGAAGCCGGCGGCGAGGCGACAAAGAAAGTGCAGGATCAAAGTCGGCTCATCCTCGAGAAGGCCAAGGAGCTGAACAAGCATGAGCTGCTCCTGCCCAAGGAAACTGAGTTCTCCGCCTTCGAATTCCGCGACGAGTACAACAAGCTGTTCAAGCCGGGGCCCAAGAGCTTCAGCGACATTCTCAACGCCACGCTCCCCCCGGATGACAACGACATCGCGGCCGCCGCCGAGGAACTGTGGAACAAGGAATACAAGATCAAGATCGTTGCACGCGGCCAACAAAATAACCGGCTGGCGGTGGTTCAGGCATTCAATACGATCAGGGACAAGCTGCCCGAGCAGATGCGCATCGCGCGGGCGGCGAATTTCCGCATGTACCTGGAGCCCGACGCGATTCAGCCGAGCGCCGCCATCGATCCAAAGCTCACCCCCAGTCCATTCGACATCTGGTTCGCCCAGCAGGCGCTCTGGGTCCAGCAGGACGTGGCGCAGAGCCTTGCTAACGCCAATGCTTCGGCGAAGCAGGGAATCATCGATGCTCCGATCAAGCACCTGCTGACCCTGCAGGTGGTCTTTGGGCCGGACGTTTATGTCTGGAGCGATCAGGGACCTGCGGCAACATCGGCCATTCCGAAGGCCTACAACAAGTCGCCCACCGGACGCGTTTCCAACACCCTGTACGACGTCGTGCAGTTCACCCTCGGCCTGCGGGTTGACGCCACGCGCATCCCGGCGGTCATCGAGGAATTGGAGCGCGAGAAGCTCATTACCGTTCGCCAGATGACAGTCAGCAGCGTCAACTCCCGCGAGGCGCTGCGCAACGGTTATGTCTATGGCACCGCCCCCGTCGCGGAAGTGATCCTCGATTGTGAGGAACTGTTCCTGCGCGATTTGCAGAACCAGTACATGCCCGAGGAAGTGAAAGAGTTCCTCGGGATCAAGACGAAGGAGCAGTAGTCTCCGGGCGGCCCCCTGCTTCGGCCGCTGGATTGCAGCCCATTCATAGAACGGCAGGTGTGCGATGCAAAAGTTTCTCGCGCTTCTCGAAAAGAACGTCCAATGGTTCGCGCTGGGCCTTGGGACCATCCTGCTTCTGTGGACGCTGTACACATACGTGCTGCAGCCGCCCGTCTTCGTCGTGCAGCGCGGGCAAACGCTCACCGCGGCAGAGATCGACCCGGCGACGGTCAAAGGGCCCGTGATGGATCTTCGGCATGACATCGACAGGAAGCCCGATGACACGCTGCAGAAGATGCAGGCGCCGAACTACGTCGATTCCTTTGAAAACGTCATCAAGAATCCGGGGCTTCCAAAGCTCGTCCGTCTGCCGATGCCGAGTTCGGTGAGCGGCGTCAACGTGATCCGCGACATCCCGGGCGGTGCAGCGGAAGGAATCGTCGTCACCGAACTGCCCTCCATTCCACGACCAGAGCTGGATCAGACCCAGACCGGCCGATCTACCGTCCAGCTGCCGAATCCAAATGCGCAGCCCCAGCCCGGCAACGTGAAGGTAGAACTGCCCACTGAGGACCGCGACTGGGTTCGGCAGACCGCCAAGATCCCGATGGCCAAGTTGCTGAACGAATTCAACAAGACGTTCAACACGCCGAAGGTAAGGGAAAAAGGCATCAACCTGATGCAGACGGCGGTGCTGCAGGTGGAGTTGATTCGTCAGGAGCGACTGCCCAATGGGGAGCCCGGTCAGGAGGAAGTGGTTCCGGGCCTGCAGATCACGCCGAAAAAACCGTTCCCGCCGGCAAACGCACCACCGGAAGACGTCCTGAACTATCTGGACTGGGCGAACAAGAACAACGCCGACATCACCAATCCAGGCTTTTATCAGGTGATCGAAGGCGATCAGCCGGGCAAGGCTCCGATTCAGAAGCCGCGACCGGTCGTGAATACCCCGCCGCCGCCGCCCGCTGAGACCCCGCATCCGCGACCGAGGCCGCCCGCAAAACCGGCGAAGAAATACGCGCCGCAGGACGCACAAAGACCGGCCAACGGCCTGATGCCGACGGCCGGTCCGGGCCTGCCCGCTCCTCCCGGCGGCTCCATCTTCGGCGGCACTACTCCCGGCACTGGTGCCGACAAAGGTCCGGCAAGGTTTGACGTCGCTCAGGCCGGACAGGCGCAGCCGATTGACGTCGTCGCATACGACGACTCCGTCAAGCCGGGGCACACCTATCGATATAAGATGCGCTACAAGCTGCTGAATCCGCTCTACCAGACCGTCAACCTCGCTCCCCCGAACCTGTCGGGCCAGTTCGCGCTGGTTTCGCAGGACAGCACCTGGTCCGACTGGGTAACCGTCACGCCCCGCGTCACGTTCTTCGTTGCCTCCACGTTCAGCGACACCGTGCGCTTCGATGTCTTCACCTGGGAGCGCGGCCGGCTCGTGCGCAAGCCCTTCAGCGCCCGCGCTGGTGACACCATCGCCGACACGAGCTGGATCCTGGTCGACCAGCGCAAGGACATTCGCAACAACGAGGACTACATCCTGCTGGTGAACCAGGAGACAGGCATTACCGAGCGCCGCGACATCGCCGCCGACCGGCGCAATCCACAGTACCAGCAGATGCAGAAGGAAGCCGTCGCCGATAGCGGCGGCAGCGCGCCGACGGCGCAGGCGTTCAGATAGCAGGCCTCGAGATAACTCTTCCTCGATCGAATCCAGGGCGCCGCGGCGGCGCGGCGCCCTCTTTGTCAGCCTGCCGGCTCGCGGGAGGCAAACCTTGTGTTGCGCTCGCCCGATCCATACGATTTTCATATGAATCCGACGGTCACCGACGCCACCGCCAACCAGCCCCAGGCCCTTGCGGCTCCTGACGTGATTCTCCGCATCCGCCGGCAGGACGATCCCTCAAAGCCCGCGCGTTGGGAAGAGTTTGCCGTTCCGCATCGCCCGAACATGAACATCATCTCGTGC
>JBBRCX010000054.1:0-32086 GCA_038204465.1 Tepidisphaerales bacterium
CTGTGCTGGATGGGCCAGGCGCGACGGTTGAAGATACGCTATGAGAAGCTGCCTGCGCCGCACCGCGCCCTGCACTATCTCCAGATGGCCAGGATGTGCTGCAGGATCATTGAACGTCATTTTTGAAACAGTCCTTAAGCCCCTGTGGTGTGGGTCGTCCGGCTCTAACCTCGTGCGTCGCACTCCAGATGCGCATTGCGTTTCAGTGTACCTTCGAGGATTTCAAGGAGGCGCTGGCCGGTCAGGCGCCTGCGCGGCGATCGGGACGCGCCGTGCTGGTGTGGATTTTCTTGGCGCTCGCTCTGGCTGCCATCTCCCTTTCGCTGTGGGCGAACGCGGACTTCTCCGAGCCTGCCTCCCCAGGCCAGGTCGTTCCCGCTTCAACAAAATCAAGAATCCTCTGGGGTTTGCTCCCCAGCGTTGTGCTCGGAGGATTCTTCGCGTTCTTCGCTTTTCGCACGGCGCTGCGACCGCCGGTGAAGCCATGGGAGATGCTGGTTCCCGGCAGCGCCACATTTTCTTGGCGCCGCGGGCTGCTGGGCTGGATGCTCTTCGCGGGTGCGGCGCTCTTCATCTTCGTTCCTCGCACACGCGCGCGCAGCCAATCCGAGCCGCAGGTTCCGATTGATTGGCTTTTCGGCGTCTTGCCCTGGGTGATTCTCCTCGCGATCGGAAGTGTTCTGAACCAGATCAACAATGGCCCGGGCGCCCGGCGGCGGTGGGAGGCACAGCCAGCCCTGCACCGGCCCTACCTGGTGGAGGCGACCAACGAGCGGCTGGCAATGTCGGAGCCTCTGTCTCGCCACGAATACGAGTGGTCTCACTTAGCCGGCTTTAAGGAGACGACCAATCTCCTTGTGCTCTACCTATCGCCGCTTGGCTTCTGGATGATCCCGAAGCGCGCGTTCGTCGGCCCGGATGACTTGGCGCTATTCAAGGGAATGCTCTTGAACCACGTGCGGCGCGGAACCTTTCTACAAAGCCCGGCGAGCTTTCCCGTGGTGCCGCTGGCGCGGGTGGTCGATGCGCGAATCGAGCCGCTTCCACCGCTCCCAACCCCGCGCGATTGAGCGCTCCCGTGCCCGGTGGAGGAGCCAAAACTTACGCGGTGATTTTGAGCTCCGGCCCATTCGTCCCCGCCTCGCGGGAGTTGAAGAACGTTCGTGGGTTCGCCGAAGCCAGGCTCTTGATCGCCAGAGTGACGACGTTCTTCCCCGCCGCCTTCTGCTGCGCAAGATAGGCGGTGACATCCCACTCGTACCAGCGCGCAACGGTGTCGATGATCGTCGTGCTCGACAGCGCAGTCGCCGTCGTCGGCCGATTGAGATATGTGATCCCCGTCTCGCTCCAGTTGATGTCGGCGACGCCGGAGACGCCGGTCGCGATGTTCTTCTCTTTGGTGTTGTCCAGCTGGCCGTATAGCCTGAGCTTCGCGCCGGAGATCGAGGTGATGTTCGTCAGGTCAAACTTGAGGTACGACTCGCGGTTGAATCCGGCATCGCTCTTCTTCACGTCCAGCGTCTTGGCGGTCCCGAAATTCGTCCCGTTGTACGAGCCGTCGCGCACGAATGCGTCCGCCACCGGCGCGAGCGTTGTCACCGTCGCGACAGTCGCCGGCCTGAACGCAATCCAGTTGAAGTTTCCGACCAGCCCCGTGGCCGGAGCCTGGTCCATCACGAGCCGCAGCACGTGCGTGCCGGCGGATAATTTCACGCCGCGGCGCGTAACGGTTTGCCACGTCTGAGCGCCGCCGGTGTTCGGCACGCCAAGGGTCCAACCTTCATTGAAGCCATCCACCTCGGTATGGAAGGCGCCCCCCGCCCCGGATGAGGCGACGCGGAAGTCGACGTCGAACGTAGCGGCGCTGGCGACGTTCAGGGTGTATTCGAGCCACTCGCCGGAAGCGACGTTGACAAGGTTGAACCCGCCACCGGCGTCGGTGGTGGCTTCGACGTCGACGCCCTCCGCCGGCCGGTACTGCGTGCCCTGGTTGCCCGCAGTGGTGTCGTGGTAGGCAATGCCCTCGCCGCCCTTGTCATAGTCTTCGGCCTGGATGGTGGTGGGCGGCACGAAGGCGCTCGTGTAGGGAGACTGGACCGGGGACGCCGCAGCCTCCGAGATCTCGATGAAATCAATCTTGTTGTTGCTGGACCCTGAGGCGTTGCTGACGGTCAGCTTTCCATCGCTCACGCTCACAAGCGCATTCCCCTCGACCCACCGATTTGCCGTCGTTGGAGTGCCGTTGACGGTCAGCACGCCCTCGACGTTGATCTTGTACACGCTGTCGTTGTAGCCCGGATCTCCAGCCACGAGGCGAACCGTGTAGTTGCCGTTGGGGACCGCCATCTCCCAAACCGTGCCGCCCTTTCCGTTCTGCATGTGGGTGAACGTGTCGTAGCGCTGGTCCGGGGAATTTGCCGCGTTTCGGTCTCGGGGGTTTGCGCTGCTGTCCAGGTTCCAGCCATAGCTGAATCCGTTTCCGCGACTGCCGAACACTGCGCCGGCGTCGACGAGATAACCGCTCGGAACCGCCGCCCCGCCAGGCTGGAAATTCACCTTCGCAGGGTAGTGCGCGACATCGGGCGCGATCCACGTGCAGGTATCGGTGAAGGTGACGCCTTCGCGCTGCCCGCTCACCTCAATCAAGTTGTCGCCAGGCGCCAGGCTGACGTTCTGCCAGCGGAAGATACGGTTTGTCGAGGTATTCGAGCCGATCGATACGCCGTTCACCTTAAGCGTGACCGAATCGAGATTCGAATAGACCTTCACGTCGGTCGTGGCATTTGTTCGCTGCGTAAAGCGCCGATCGGTGAGGTACAGGACGGGGCTGTCGGACCAGTTCGCCTTGTAGTAGTAGAACGCGTCCTTTCGTGTCGAGCGGTCGTAGGTAACCAGCCCTTTGTCGTTACGTCCAGGAGCGTCACCCTCATCGCGCGAGTCGATTGCGAAGTCGAAAAGATTCCAGACAAACTTGGACCAGAGAAACGGGCGGGCCTGCATCGCCTGCCAGTAGGTCTCATGGAATACGTTCTGCCATTCCTCAGGATGGAACTTACTGTCCGCGACCGGCTGGGTGACGTTATCGGTGTGCTGTTTGATGCTGGCGCCGGCGCCGAACTCACTGACGCCGATGCTTCGCGTGGGATAGTTGCGGTGAATGGAATCCGCCCACGGCGCGAAATCGCCCGGACTGCCGCCGTACCAGCCGCCGTACCTGTTGAAATCTGTGACGTCTGAGTACCAGTTGACCGGGTCGCTGTCGTTCGCGTCCGTCGCCACCGTTGTGAGGCGCGTGGAGTCTTCGGTCTTCGCGAGCGTTTGCAGCTGCGAGACCAGCGGCTTGGGGTCGGGGCCCGTGCGCAAGGTTACCTCGTTGAACAGCCCCCAGAACAGCACCGACGGGTGGTTGTAGTTCTGCCGGATCATCTCCTGCAGTTGCAGGCTCGTGCTGGCGTAGAAGGCCGTCGACTGCGTGATCTGGTTGATGAGCGGAATCTCCGACCACGCGACAATCCCGCTCTGGTCCAGCAGGTCGTACGTCTGCTCGGAGTGAGGATAGTGCGACAGGCGAACGGCAGTCGCGCCGATCTCCTTCACGATGTCGATGTCCTGCGCGGTGTCGGCGGGGCTGACGGCCCATCCCTTGTTCAGCCGGTCCTGGTGCAGGCTGACGCCGTGCAGATCGAGGTATTTGCCGTTCAATGAGAAGCCGCTGTCAGGCGAGACCGAATAAGAACGGAAACCGAGCGGCTGCTGCACCAGGTCGGTCAGGTTGCCGCCGTCATTCACCTGAACGTACACCTGATAGAGGTACGGATCCGTTCGCCCGTCCCATAGATGAGGCGACGGCACGTTGGTGCTCTGAACGAAATCGGTGCGGGAGTTAGGCGCGAGGTCCTGGGTTGAGTTCAGCGTGGCAACCGTGTTCCCACCCGCGTCGACGACAAACGTATCCACCTCGATGCTCCTTGAGGAGTTCGAGTCGTTGCGGATGTTGCTGGTCACCTCGAGGTCCGCCGACGCGGCTGAGACGTTGGACGGTTTGGCAAAAACGCCGGGCGAGCCAAGGTTGAGCGGATCGACATGAACCGCGTTGGTCACGAGCAGGCGCACGTCGCGGTACAGTCCGCCGAAGGACGTGTAGTCGGCGCTGATCGGCGCCAGGTCAGCGTCAGCGGCGTTGTTCACCTTGACCGCGATGACGTTGTCGCCCGCTGCGTCAATCAATCCGGTGACGTCGAAGGTGAAGGCGGTGTATCCACCGGTGTGATGGCCGGCGAAGGTGCCGTTGACATAGACATCCGCGACGGCGTTGGCCCCTTCGAATCTCAGGAACAGCCGCGAGGCGGCGTTTTCGGGCGCTATGGCGAGATGCCGCCGGTACCAGCCGACGCCGCGGTAATAGTTGCTTCCGCCATCCTGTCCATCGGCAGCATTCCAGGTATGCGGCAACGTGGCAGCGGACCATGCAGAATCGTCAAACGCCGCCGCATTGGCGCCGGCGACGTCGGCTCTCTGGAATTTCCAGGAGCTGTCCAGATCGATTTCAGCACGCTCGGTCGTCGGAGGCGCGTAGGGTGTGCCGGGGGCCTGCAGAGTCGCGGGAATGGCGGAAAGAAGGACCCGCGCCTCGAGTGGCTCGGCGATGAGTCGAATGTGCCCAGCGGGCGGCGACGCCTTTCTGAAGGCGTTTTGAATGACCTGAAAGGTGCGCAGCCCCGCGTGAAGTGACATGCCGCTTCTCCCCATCAATTCCACACAGCCGAATCCGCCTCCGGACGGTCAAGTAATGTGCCCGCATTGCTATCGGTAGTCCCGCGGAAAAGCGGGAAAAGCAAACTTTTTTCCAGCCGCAGCCCTGAGGCGGCCAAGTTGAGCAAATGGCTCGCCTCACTATAATCCCGCTCGCTCACCGATTGTTTTACCGGAGCGTCGGGTACTTGGGTCTTATCGTACAGAAATTCGGCGGCACAAGCGTTGCGAACGCTCAGAAAATTCACGCCGCGGCGCAGCGCGCGATCGCGGCCAAGCAGAAGGGAAACCAGATCGTGGTCGTGGTCAGCGCCATGGGCGACTCGACCGACGACCTGATCGAGCTGGCGAAGAAGGTCTGCGAAAACCCTCCCAAGCGCGAGATGGACCAGCTCCTGGCGACGGGCGAGCAGGTGACGATCGCCCTGATGGCGATGGCCATCCACGCCCAGGGACAAGAGGCGATCAGCTTCACCGGCGGGCAGATCGGGCTCGTCACCGATAACGCCTTTAGCAAGGCGCGAATCCAGTCCATTAACAAGCAGCGGATCTTCGATCAGCTCAACGCGGGCAAGATCGTCATCATCGCGGGGTTTCAGGGCGTGACGCCGGAGGGCGATTACACGACACTGGGCCGCGGCGGAAGCAACGCGACGCTGGTGGCGGTGGGAGCGGTGCTGGCGGCGGACGTCTGCGAAAACTACACCGACGTCGACGGCATCTACACCGCCGACCCGCGCATCGTGAAAAATGCCCGCAAGATCGAGCGGATCAGCTACGATGAGATGCTGGAGCTGTCCGGTCTGGGCGCTTCAGTCCTGCAGACGCGCGCGGTGGAATTCGCCAAGAAGTACAACGTCCCGATCCACGTCCGCAACAGCGGCAACGACAACGAGGGGACCTGGATCGTCGCGGAGACCCCGAACATGGAACACATCGTCGTATCCGGCGCCGCCCTGAAGAAGGACCTGACGCGCGTCACGATCAAGCAGGTGCCGGACCGCCCGGGAATCGCGGCGAAGATCTTCGGCGATATCGCGGCCGCCAATATCGTGGTCGACGACATCATCCAGAACGTGATGGACGACAACACGGCAAACATCAGCTTCACCGTCGAGCACGGGGACCTGCACGACATCAAGCCGGTCGTCGACCGCCTGTGCAAGGAGCTCGGGGGAACCGCGAAGGCGATCTATCACGGCGATCTCGCGAAGGTGAGCGTCGTGGGCGTTGGGATGCGGGTTCACACCGGCGTCGCGCAGCGCATGTTCAAGGCGCTGGCGGACGCGAAAGTGAACATTCAGAACATCACCACCAGCGAGATCAAGATCAGTTGCATCATCGACAAGGAACAGGCGCCCAAGGCGCTGCAGATCGTGCATGATGCGTTCGAGCTGGAGAAAGCGCGCTAGCCGCGACATTATCGATGGCGCCCGCGCAATAAGATGACCTGCTGAGTTCACGTATCAACGAGAGAGAAGTTCGCGATGGCTGAGAATGAATCGTCGGTTCGCCCGGATTCAACGCCGCCGGGAGCGGGAGTCCCGCCCCTGGAGTACAACGTCCCGCCGGTGGGAAGCGCGGCCTACATGGGGCCGCCGCCGAGCAGCGAAGACCGAACCATGGGGATGCTCTGCCATCTGTTGGCCATCTTCACCGGCTTTCTGGGGCCGCTGATTATCTGGCTGGTGAAGAAGGACCAATCGCCTTTCGTAGATGACCAGGGGAAGGAGGCGCTGAACTTCCAGCTCACCATGCTAATCGGCTGGGTGATCGCGTTCGTCACGTCGTTCTTTTGCATCGGCTTCTTCATCGGCGCAGCGCTGGTGGTCGTGAACCTGGTCTTCTGCATTCTCGCCACGATCAAGGCCAACCAGGGCATCGCGTACCGTTACCCGATCAATATTCGATTCATCAAATGAGTTCGTGGCGGCGGGATGTCCGCGCGGCCCGCGAGCCTATCTGGCCCATGGGTCTGACGATGCGAACCATGCAACCGATCGAATTCGTCGATGACTTAGCGCCTCAAGAGCGATCGGTCGTGTGGCAAAAAGCCCAGCCAGGCCATGGCTGGGCTTCTTTGTTGGCTTGTGCGCTCGGCTCTCACCCGGCCTTGGCTGGGTAGAAGGGGCGCGGTGCAGGTCTCGAGGGGTGAGGGATGTTGGCGGCGTCGGCGCGCGGGTGCGCGGCGTCGTAGACTTCCTTCAACCGGTTCGTCGACAGGTGCGTGTAGATCTGCGTCGTGCTCAGGCTCTGGTGGCCGAGCAATTCCTGCACGCTGCGCAGGTCGGCGCCGTTGTTGAGCAGGTGCGTCGCGAAGCTGTGCCGCAGCGTGTGCGGGCTGATACCGGGATCGAGGCCCGCCGAGACGAGGTACTTGTCGAGCTTGCGGCGGACGGAGCGCGTGCTGAGCGTTTCGCCATGTTTATTGAGGAAGACGCGGCTGGCGTGCTGGCCCTGCGACTTGGCGTCGTGGGCGCGCAACTCGAAGTAGCGCTGCAGCGCCTTGATGGCCTGGCTGCCGATCGGCGTGAGGCGGTCCTTGCGGCCCTTGCCGCGAACGCGAAGCACACCCTCCTGCAGGTCCAGGTCGGCCATCTCCAGTTCGACGAGTTCACTGACGCGGATGCCGCTGGAATAGAGCACCTCGAGCATCGCCTTGTCGCGGGCGGCAAGCAGGTCGCTGTCCCCGGGCGCTTCCAACAGCTTCTGCACCTGTTCCAGGTCGAGGCATTTGGGCAGGCGCTTGTCCTGCTTCGGAGTTCGAATGGTGGACAGCGGGTTGACGCTGAGCAATCCGCGGCGAATCAGAAACTTGTAGAAGCTGCGGAGCGTCGCCAGCTTTCGCGCGGTCGTGCTCTTCGTGTAGTTCTGGGCGTACAGGTAGGCGAGGAATTCCCGGATCGTGAGCGCCTCGCAGGCGAGCTGCTTCGCGTCCAGGTGCTCCAGCGATGGCCTTGCCGTCGGTGCGGCGCCGGCGGGCTGTCCGATCTCGCCGCCGATGAACTGTCCGAATTGAATCAGGTCCGCGCCATAGCTCTTGACGGTGTAGTCGCTGAAATGCTTCTCCAGGCGCAGGTAGTCCAGGAACTGGGTGACCAGAGGAGAAAAGAACTTCTCGCTGCAGCCCGCCTGTCTCTGGCGGGAAAACGATGACTCGCCGGCAGGTGCGGGGGAGGCAGGAAATGCGGTTGCGGTATTCATAGAAACCGGTGGCGTGTCACGGACCCGAACCAGTTTTACCTGCCACGCGGCCGGCGAAGTCCCGGGTGGCCCACTTGTGAGACGATCCTCGTCTCACGCTCGGCGGGAAGTGGTCGTCAGTCCGTTGTTTTCCTTCAGCCCCGGACGCGTTTCGCCCGCCGGCCAGGAGGCAACTGCCACTGGCAACAATTCCTACGCTGCTTTCTTCGGCAAATAGGCCTTCATTTCTTTGGCCAAATGCTGGCCGAGCTGGTGGGAGAGGACGGCGGCGTCGAACCAGTCGAAGCTAAGCTCGCGGCGGTTGACCATGTCGATCAGCGCGTCGAGCACGCGCGATTCGTCCCCCACCTCGTAGCGGAAACAGAAGTGCTGCTCTCCCTTGACGAGGCTTAAAGTCTTCATGTCTGCCATAGTCATCCACTCCGGTCCCGATTCTCCGGGATCAGTGCGTACAAAAGGGCCGGCGACACCCCGCCCTAGCGCTTCCTGGGCTCCAACGACCGGAGCAGATCAGCGATCAGCTCGTGGCAGGCAACGCCGCGGAAGCGGTCCATGCTCACGAAATACTCTTTCGGTCCGAGCGGGCCTCCGGGGTCATTCCGCCCGGACGCATATCGCAGAAGCCGGTCGCGGACCGACCCGTTAGCAGCGTCAAACATGCCCACCGCCTGGAGAAAGTCGGCATTTGCGGGCAGCGACTGCATCTCGCCCGGCGCAGACGTTCACGCGTTGCGGTTTCGCTTCGAGATCGCGCTTTGCGGAGAAATCGCGGTCGGGTGTGAGCGCGCCGGCCGTTTCCGTGGATAGGTCCCGGTCTGAAGCCGTGTGCCAGCCCAATTCCTCGTTGGTCCTGACATCCTGCTTTTGCGGATGACTGGAGCAGCCGGTCGACACGACGGCTCCGATGAAGGCGCCTCCCGCCAGGATCCACCGCAGCCGGATACGTCTCAGGAACCTCGCCATCAGCCCTTACCTCGTCTCCGGGACGCCAAACGTGCCCATTGGGCCGTATCGGCTGGATTTGCCTCCCGAGTGAGGGCGGCGTGTACGGCGCGGCCTTTACAGGTTATCGGACGCTATGGCGGGCTGGCTTGAGCCAGCGACGTCGGCTGGCGGCAATCCGCTCGTTGCATCAGAGCGCGGTGAAAAGCTTGGGCTACTGGGAATTGGGCGTCGCGCCCGGTGAGGGAGCGCCCTTCATGGACGGGGGCGGAGCGGGGAAGAGTTCCGGCACATCCTCGACGTACCAGCGGCCCGACGTCTTGAAGAGCTTCACCAGGTAACGGGAGGGCTCGTCGACTCCCTGGAATCGGAGGACGGCCTTCGTAAGGGCGAGAAGGTCGTCCGAATCAGCAACAGGCTCGAATTGAAAGTTGCCGTTGGAGCTCATGCCGACGACGGAGTGGCCGGCGAACTGCTGCATCGCGCGCCAGCGGGACTCGAAAGTAGGCCCGTCGAGGCGCTTGCGAAAAGCCGGGGAAAACAGCGCATAGGCATCGCCGTACCTGCCACCGCTGACGTATTCACCCATCTGCCGCACGAGGGTTTCGATGCTGCGACTGTCGGCGCGGGTGCGCATCGACTGGGTCGCCTTGTGCACGACCACGAAGCCAGCGGTGCCTAATGCCAGCAACAGCCCGAGGACCGCCAGCGCAGTCCCGGACTGAGTACCGTTGCTGCGGCGGATCTGGCTCCAGGCGACCAGGCCGCAGACAAGCGCGACAAGTGGAATGACGAGCAGGATGGGTGCGATCAACGCAAGAAGGCTGGCAACCCCCAGGAGGAAGGCCAGGATCGCGATGTTATTGATCGCGACGTACTCCTGGGTCGCGACGCCGGCCGTCGTCGACATCCAGTAGAGCGAGCTAAGCGGATCGGCGGGCGGCGCGTCGCGGCCGCCGCCGGGGCCGCTCGCCGATGGCGCCTTGAGGTCGGGCATAAACTTCCGGTTCAAGCTGCGGGGCGAAGTCTTCCGATTTTGATTCAGCGGATCGGCGGATCGCCGGCCCGTTCGACGCTACTGTTGAAACGTCGATGTTTTCCCAACCGTTGCGAAGTTAAATCCGTCATGAATAAACGTCAACTCATCGATGACATCCGCCGGTTCAATTCCACGGCTCAGCCACAGTTTCTGGCACAGTTTGACGAGGGTGCGCTGAAGCAGTACCTGGAGCACCTCGAGAGCGCCCGCCGCAAGCATCTGCAGATCGCAGGATTTGTCCGCAGAGCACCGAAGCTGCGGCTCGTTTCCTAGGGTTCATTTCCTGGCCGAGAGGCACGAAAACAATCTCCAAAAGAAAACGGCCCGCACTTCGACTCATCGAGGAGCGGTCCGGTCGCTTTTTGCGCCGAGTGGCGGACTAGCGGATGTTCCAGATCGTCATCCGGCTTGCAGGCCTGAGCAGCATGATGGAGTCAAAGTCGTCAATAATCTGCTTGCGTTCGAAATCCCAGTTCCGGGCGATCATCTGGTCGCGCTCGCGCGCGCTGTAGGCTGGGGTGGCGCACCCGGCGGTGAACAGCGTTGATGCGATCAGCAGCGCGATGAGGGGGAGGAGCTTCATGGCTCGCCTTCCTGTTGAGAATACCTGGTGAGAACCGCAGCGAGGTGTGCTGACTTTACCAGCGCATCTCGCTCCCTGTCAAAATGATTCCGGGCTGGCGGACGGGGCGTGGCCCGCCAGGCCAAGCTCGCGCAGCGCCTGCCGCCACTCGACATACCGATAAGGCACGTTGTGGTGTTCATGCAGCCGCTTCAGCTCTGTGTGGAAGCGCTCATACGCCTGTTGCTGCCACTGCGTGCTGGTGGCATCGCAGAGGAACATGCGGCAGCCGAAGGGCCGGATCGCATGCACGCCGCACAGCCGGTTCACCTGGAACGGGCAGCCGGTGCCGTCCCAGGCCGCGGAGCGGGGGCCCATTTCTTGCGCGAGGTTCGTTACCTCATGAAGGAAGTTCGCCAGCTCCATGGTGGTGACGAACAGGCGATGGCCGAACTCTTCGAAGCGGCAGCAGCGCCCCGACGCGGAGCAGAGCGGGCGGCGAATGTCGATCTCGTCCTGAGCGGCCCGGTAGACGTCTTGCACCGCTCGACGCACCTCGGGACGGGCGGCGGCAGAACGGACAAGCGGTGCTAAGGATTGCTGGGACACGGTGCGTTTTGGGGCAGTCTCTTTCGATCCGCAAGCCCGCGGCTGGCTGCTTGCAAATCATAGGGGCTTTACCACAATACCGCCCGTCACCGGCCGATCAAACCCCCGGTCTGCCCTTCGGCGCCGCCACCCTCACGGACACCGCATGCGCAAGTTGCTGGTCGCCAACCGAAGTGAAATCGCGATCCGCGTTTTCCGCTCGGCGACCGAACTGGGGATCGGGACGGTTGCGATCTACACCTACGAAGATCGCTTCAGTCTCCATCGATTCAAGGCGGATGAGTCGTATCAGGTGGGCCCGCCGGAGGGCGGAGCGCCGGTCAAAGGCTATCTCGACATCGCGAACCTTATTGCCGTTGCGCGCGAGCACGGGGTTGACGCGATCCATCCGGGGTATGGATTTCTGGCTGAGAGCGCGGACCTCGCGCGGCAGTGCGCTGCCAACGGCATCACGTTCATTGGGCCTACCGCGGAACTGCTCGATACTTTTGGCGACAAGACGGCGGCCAAGCGGCTCGCGAAGCAGAACGACGTCCCCACGCTGAGCGGCACGGAGCACGGGCTGAGCGACCCGGCGGGGGTGCGCTCGGCGGCGAAGCAGTTCGGCTATCCGATCATCATCAAGGCGAGCTTCGGCGGCGGCGGGCGCGGCATGCGCGTCGTCAAGAACCCGGACGAGCTGGCGAGCAAACTCGAAGAGGCGCAGCGCGAAGCCGGGGCCGCCTTCGGACGCGGCGAAGTTTTCGTCGAGCGCTACATCGCCCGCGCAAAGCACATCGAAGTTCAGGTGCTGGGCGATGCGCACGGCAACCTCGTGCACCTGTGGGAACGCGACTGCTCCGTGCAGCGGCGGCACCAGAAGGTGGTCGAAGTAGCTCCAAGCATCGATCTGCCGCGCGAACTGCGGCAGCGAATCTGCGATGCCGCGGTGCGGCTCTGCAAGGCGGCGAACTATCGCAACGCGGGAACGGTCGAATTCCTGCTGGACCTGGATCGCGGCGATTTCTTCTTCATCGAGGTGAACCCGCGCATTCAGGTCGAACACACGGTGACCGAAGTGGTTACCGGCATCGACATCGTAAAGAGCCAGATTCTGGTGGCGCAGGGTCACAAGCTGCATGACCCGCCCCTGAACATTCCGCCGCAGGATGAGATCCACAGCAACGGCTATGCGATCCAGTGCCGGATCACCACGGAAGACCCGACCAATCACTTCATTCCCGATTACGGGCGGCTGACCACCTACCGCTCGCCCGGCGGGTTCGCGGTGAGACTGGACGGCGGCAACGGGTTTGGCGGCGCGGTCATCACTCCGTATTTCGACTCGCTGCTCGTGAAGGTCACCACCTGGGGATCGACGTTCGAGGAAAGCATCCGGCGGATGGACCGATCGCTGCGCGAGTTCCGCGTGCGCGGCGTGAAGACGAACATCCCCTTTCTCGAGAATCTGATCCGCCACCCGGCATTCGTCAGCGGAAGCGCGACGACGGCCTTCATCGATCGCACGCCGGAGCTTTTTACTTTCCGTCTGCGGCGCGATCGCGCGACGAAGATCCTCAGTTATCTGGGCGACGTGATCATCAACGGGCAGCCCTCAGTGAAGGGAAAATTCGACCCCAAGCGCGAATTGCCCGACCCGATCCTGCCGGAGTATCCGAAGGGAACGGCGCCGCCGCCTGGATTGAGGCACAAGCTTCTGGAGCTGGGGCCCGAGAAGTTCGCGGCGTGGGCGCGCAAGCACAAGCCGCTGCTGATGACCGACACCACGATGCGCGACGCGCACCAGTCGCTGCTGGCGACGCGGGTGCGCAGCCACGACCTGCTGGCGATCGCCGACGCGGTGGCGCATCTGGCGCCAGGGTTGTTCAGCCTGGAGATGTGGGGCGGGGCGACGTTCGACACCGCGATGCGCTTCCTGGCGGAAGACCCATGGGACCGGCTCGATCAGCTCCGCGGGCGCATCCCCAACATCCCCTTCCAGATGCTGCTGCGGGCCAGCAACGCGGTGGGCTATACCAACTATCCGGACAACGTCGTCCGCGAATTCGTCAAGAGCAGCGCGGAGCACGGCATCGATGTCTTCCGCATCTTCGACTCGCTCAACTGGGTCGAGAACATGAGGATCGCGATCGACGCGGTGCGCGAACAGACCTCGGCGCTGTGCGAAGCCGCGATCTGCTACACGGGCGACATCCTCGACCCGAAGCGCACCAAGTACAGCCTGCAATATTACGTGAAGATGGCCAAGGAGCTCGTGCGCGCCGGCACGCACGTCCTCGGCATCAAGGACATGGCCGGGCTGTGCAAGCCCTACGCGGCGTACGCGCTGGTGAAGGCGCTGCGCGACGAGGTTGACGTTCCGATTCACTTCCACACCCACGATACCAGCGGCATCAATGCGGGAAGCATCCTGCGCGCCTCCGATGCCGGCGTGGATGTTGCGGACGCGGCGCTGGCCAGCATGAGCGGGATGACCAGCCAACCGAATCTCAATTCAATCGTCGCAGCCCTGGCGCACACGCCGCGGGAGACCGGGCTCGACCTGCACGCGCTGAACCGGCTCAGCGATTACTGGGAAGCGGTGCGCGAGTTTTATTATCCGTTCGAGGAGAACATCAAGTCGGGGACGGCCGAGGTGTACGAGCATGAAATGCCGGGCGGGCAATACACCAACCTGCGGCAGCAAGCCAAGAGCCTGGGACTGGAGGGACGCTGGCGGGAGATCGCGGCCGCTTATGCGCAGGTGAACGAGATGTTCGGCGACATCGTCAAGGTGACGCCCTCCAGCAAGGTGGTGGGCGACCTGGCGCTGTTCATGGTGACCAACGGGCTGTCGGCGATGGACGTGCTGGCCCCCAAGGCCAAGCTGACGTTTCCCCGGAGCGTCGTCGAGATGATGCAGGGGATGCTGGGGCAGCCGGAGGGCGGTTGGCCGAAGGTTTTGCAAAAGATCATCCTCGATTCCGCGGGGGCCAAGGCGGCGAAGGCCAGGCCCGGGGCGAAGATGCCGAAGGTGGATCTTGCGAGAGTGAAGGACGAGCTTGCGCAGAAGACGCATTCGCAGCCGCGCGACGTCGATGTACTCTCCTACCTGATGTACCCGCAGGTGTACCTCGATTACGAGAAGCACCTGAAGCAATATGACAACACCAGCGTCATCCCCACGCCGGCTTTTCTATATGGGCTGCAGAGCGGCGAGGAAATTTCGGTTGAGATCGAGCCGGGCAAGACGCTAATCATCAAGTATCTGACGACAGGCGATCCGCGCGAGGACGGCATGCGGACGGTGTTCTTCGAATTGAACGGCCAGCCGCGTGAAGTGAATGTGCCGGACCGGGCGCTGGAGGGCAACCTGCACAAGCACCCGAAGGCCGATCCCGAAGACCCGAAGCACGTGGCGGCGCCGATGCCCGGGAAGGTATCGACGGTTGCGGTGGCGAAGGGGCAGAGCGTGAAGAGCGGGGAGCGGCTGTTGTCGATCGAAGCGATGAAGATGGAGACGGCGGTCTACTCACCGCGCGACGCCAGAGTCGCCGACGTGCTGGTAAAGCCCGGGTCGACGGTCAGCGCGCGCGACCTGCTGGTCGTACTGGAAGGATGAGGGCGTGGGACGAAGCAGGTTATCACGAGGGCGCGGCGGCGCAGGGGGACAGAAGGGATTTGTTGTCGCCAGCGGACGGGTGCGGCAGGTCGACATGGCCCGACGCAGGGGAATGACGGGTGCGGATTCGTTCGATCTCCGCCGACTTCGCAGCGGAATCAAACCGCTTCGTCTTTACTGGTATCCCCGGCTGCGCAGCACGAACGATCAAGCGGCGGCGATGCGCAAGCGCGGAGATCTCTTCGCGCCCGCGGTGGTGCTGAGTGGGCGGCAGACGGCCGGGCGCGGGCGCGGTAGCCATGTCTGGTGGTCCGGGCCGGGATGCCTCACGGTCACGTTTGTGTTTCCGATCGATGAGCAGCTACATCCACACCACTTGCCGTTGATCGCGGGGTTGGCCGTGCGGAACGCGGCCGCTGAGCTGTCTGGCGACGACGGCGTTGGATTGAAGTGGCCGAACGACCTGCTTTTTGCGGGGCGCAAGCTTGGCGGGCTCTTGTGCGAGCGGGCGTGGAAGGCGGACCTGGTGGGGCTGGGGCTTAACGTGAATCTGAATCCTGGCGAGGCGCCGAAGGAACTGCGCGGGCGCGTGGTTTCGCTGAACGAGATCAAGGGTTCGCGGCTGGATCTCACGGACACGCTGATCACGATCGCGCACCACCTGCACGGGATGTGGAAGGGAAGGCCGGGGTATCCCTTCGCGGCGGCTTTGAAGGACTATGACGCGCACCATGCGCTGATTGGCCGGCGGGTGACCGTCAGCAACGGTGACGAGCGATCCGTTTCCGGGCGCTGCGAAGGATTGGACGAGATGGGGCGGCTGCTGCTGCGGGAAGGATCGATGCTGCGCCGAGTGATCTCTGGGCAGGTGAAGGTCATGTAGCAGCGAGGCAATTATCGCCGGGCTGCCAACCCAGCGCGACGCGTTTCACCCCCTGCGAGCCCGTTGCATCTGTTATGACGGGACAACGCTTCAATATCTTCCAGAATCTAGCGCGGGAGTGGGAGGCAGTGCACCCGTACAACGCGGGTCAGGCGATGCGCATCGCGGGAGATGCGGATGTTGCGGCGCTAGCGGCGAGTTGGATGGACGTGAGCGAAGCCGCTGGACTGTCCGATCGGTTCGGAGTCAGCGCGGTTGAAGAAGCTCGAGACATTGGCCTGGAGCGGCATTTCACGCGGGGGCTCAATCTTCCATTCCCAGAAGGTTCCAGGCCCTTCCGCCCCTTCATCATCCGGCAGACCGATTCGTTCTGGATGGGGATGATCTATCGGCACTGCATCGCCGACAGCGTTGCGATACGGAGTCTGATGCGCGCGTGGTTCATGCGATTGCTGGATCCGTCATGCGAGCTAGAGCCGCTGTCCTGGCCCGCGCGCGGGTACCGGCAATTCCTCATCGGCAGCGGACGATTGGATCCGCTACAGACGCCGCTGATGTTGCTGCGCCGGTATTCACAGATGCGGCGGGCACGCAAGATCCACACGTGCGGGCCGCTGGATTATCCGGTTCGCGTGCGCCTGTTTGAGCTGGTGGAGGGACTGATACCCCGCCTGCGGGAATATGCGCATCGCAGGCAGGTGAAACTGACAGACGTTTTTCTGGCGGCCTTGCTTGCGGCGGCGGCCAGGCTCGTTCCTGCGCAGCACCGCAGCGATCGCACAGGCGTTGCGGTGGGATCGATCGTCGATCTGAGAAACGAGTTGAGCGCGCGCGACCGCGATACATTCGGGCTGTTTCTCGGGTTTGACACCGTGCAATGCGCCGCGCGGCAAGCGGCGGATTGGCCACGGCTGGCCCAAACCGTGTCGGCGCAGACGTGTAGGGGTCGAAAGAATGGCCGGGCGGCGGCCAGCGCGCTATGGATGGGTGCGGCGGCGCTCGCCGGGCGATTCACCGCGCGGCAGCGACTCTATGACTTATACCGAAAGGAACTGCCGCTGCTCGCGGGGATCAGCAACGTGAACCTGAACGAGACATGGGTAGCGGAGCGGCGCCCGCGGGCGATCCTGGAGTATCTTCGAGTCTCGCCGACCGGCCCCATGGTTCCGGCGGTGCTAAGCCTTACCACATTCGGAGACGCGCTGCGCGTGGCGATGACCTACCGCACCGCGCTGATCAACGACTGGACCGCCGGCGAGTTGGTCGGGATGTTCGTGCGCCGACTGCGCGATTGCGCGGTTGACAACTCAGGTGTAAAGTGAAGGCTACGACTCGCGCACCCGGACGCGGGCGGGTGGCGCGCGCCGCGAATACCAACGCCCCGCTTCAACCGGAGACGCAATGGCCAAGCAGTATTCCGCCCCGCCGAAGATGTCGATCGATCAAGCCAGGAACTACAGCGCCACGTTCGACACGTCGCGCGGCCAGATCGTCTGCGAGTTGTATGCCAGGGACGCGCCCAACACGGTGAGCAACTTCGTCTTTCTCGCACGCGAGGGGTTCTACGACGGCACGAAGTTCCATCGCGTGATCGAGGACTTCATGATTCAGGGGGGAGACCCCCAGGGAACCGGCATGGGCGGGCCGGGCTACAAGTTTGCGGACGAGCTGACAAACAACCCGCGCAAGCACAAGGTGGGATCGCTCTCCATGGCCAACGCCGGGCCGAACACCAACGGCAGCCAGTTCTTCATCACCCATATCGCCACCGATTGGCTCAATGGCAAGCACACCGTGTTCGGCCAGGTAAAGAGCGGCCAAGACGTGGTCAACAAGGTGCAGAAGGGCGACACGCTAAACAAGCTGACGATTGAAGAAAGCTAAAGCTCCGCGGCTTGCCGGTTCAACGTCCGTGGTGATCCCGTTTGACGTAAATCATTGAGCATTTCGTGGAATCTTCGATCGATGATCGAAACGATCTCATCGGTTTTTTTGTTGGAGAGGTCCATCGGCGTACCAAAAAGAACGCGGACGGGGGCTGTCCCAGGGAGCAGCCGACCTTTCGGCCAGGCCTTGAAAGAGCCGTCGATGACAACCGGGATGACTGGGACGCCGGCGCGTCGGGCAACCAGTGCGACACCCGGAGCGATGGGCAGCAGGTTTCCGTCTTCGGTCCGCGAGCCTTCGGGGAAGATGTTGAGCAGGTGGCCTTCCTGCAGGCGGTGGATGGTTTCGCGCATCGCGCCGACATCGCCCGCGCCCTGGCGAACGGGATAGGCGTTGAGTTTCTGAATCAGCCAGCCGAAGAAACGATTCTCGAACAACTCTGACTTGGCGAGGTAGCTGATCGGCCTCCAGAGCTGAGCGCCGATGAGCGCCGGATCGAGGTAGCTGGCGTGGTTGGAGACGAGCAGGACGCCGCCCTCGGCGGGGACGTTGTGGCGGCCGTAGACCTTCAACCCGAAGGCGAGGGACGTGTAGACGCGGACGATGGCCTGGGCCAGCTTCCAGAGAGCGGGTGGCTTCATCGCGTCGCCTCTCCCCCGCTCTGTTTGACGATGCGCTTCACGACCTCGGCCTCCGTCAGTCCAGTGGTGTCGATGACGGTGGCGCCCTTTGGAATCGTGAGCGGCCCCACCTTTCGGCTGGCGTCGCGGTGATCGCGATCGGCAATCTCCTTAAGCACTTCGTTGAAATCTGCAATCTCGCCCCGGCTGCGCAACTGCGCCACGCGACGACCGGCACGCTCGGCGGGTGTTGCATCGAGGTAGAACTTCTTCTGGGCATGGGGGAACACGACGCTGCCCTGGTCGCGGCCTTCGGTGACGAGGTTAGGGCGCTCGCGGCCGATCCGCTGCTGCTGCGCGACAAGCAGTTCGCGCACCGTGGGGACAGTCGCGACGAAGGAGGCGGCACGAGTGGCGTCGGCGGCGCGGAGCAGATGGCCGACGGGCTCGGCATTGAGCAACACGCCGGGCGGTTGCTGGTCCCAATCGAATTCGATTTTCGCGTGGCGCGCGACGAATGCGATTTCGCGCGTGTCTTCCAGGTTCACGTCGCGGCGCAGGACGGAGAGTCCGATCGCCCGGTACATCGTGCCGGTGTCGAGGAAATCGAAGCCGAGCTTCTGGGCCACCGCCCGGGCGACTGTCGATTTCCCGGTCCCGGCCGGACCGTCGATCGTAATGATCATGGTCGGATTTTAGATTTTCGATTTGCGATTTGCGATTTTCAGCCGCGGCTGCGCGCGGCGGCATCTTTTCATTCGAAACTGCAGATCGGAAAATTATCGCGCAGCCCACTGGAATCCGCGGCGCATGAGCGTGAGGGTCGGCTCGGACTCGATGATGTTGGCCTGGTGGCCTAGCGAGTTGTAGAAGACCCGGCCCTTGCCGTAGACCTTGGTCCAGACGACGGGCATCTCGAAGGGTCCATTGCCGACGTGAGGGCCGTCGGCGACGGGCATATTCGTGGTGGCCAGCACCTTGTTGGCCGGATCGACATGCATGTAGTACTGCTCGGAAATGATGGGGAAGTCCTTGATCCCTTCGGTGATGGGACTTTTCAGACTCGTGATATGCACGGTGTATTTCGTGCCGTCATTCCCCGGATGCGCCACCCACTGCCCGCCGGTCATGAACTGCCACTCGGTTGCCTCACGAAAGGAATCGCACATCCCTCCATGGCAGCCCGCGATGCCGACACCGCTTGCGACTGCCGCGCACACATTTGAAAGTTGCTCGTTGCCGATCTTCCCCATTGTCCAGACCGGGACGATCAAGCTGAGGGCATTCAGCTTCGCCGCATCATTAAACGCATCCAGCGTGTCAGAGACTTCGGGATGAAAGCCCTCCTCTTTCAGCACGCGGCGGAAGATCTCCGCGACTTCCTTCGGTTGATGCCCGTCCCAGCCGCCCCACACGATCAACGCTTTACCTGCCACAGTGAACCTCCTGCCGATGAAAGCGCAGGAGGATAGCGGCCGCAGCGGCGGATGTCATCGTTCGAGCGGCAGCTCTTGGGCGAAACACATCAACGGGCGAGAACCGCGGTCTCAGCCACCGCGCAAACAGCATTTCTTGTACTTCTTCCCGCTCCCGCAAGGGCACATTTCATTGCGTCCGACTTTCGCCGCCTGGCGATGAATCGGCGGAACCGCGCAGTCAGGGTCCTGGTCGAACGCATCCGCCAGGCGAGCGATAAGCGGCAGCGCTTCCCGGAGATCGCACAGTTCGTCCGCCGGCTCATCGGGGTCGTTGAGATCATCCGAGCCGTCCCCATCCTCTCGCCAGCCGGCGCGCATCTCCAGGAGATCGCTGCCCGGGTCCACCCAGCCAAGCAACTTCTGGAGAAGCCGCGCACGCCTCTTCGCCTCTCTGCGCCGCTCCGCGATAGTCGCCCGCCAGTGCTCGGCCTCGGGCGGCTCGTAGCCGATTGCCCGCCCCAGGATCAGGAGCCGCTGGTCCAGCTCCTCAATCTGCGGATCGAATTGTCCCCTGACGATTACCTGACGAACCGCCTCGAGGCCCTGGGTCGTCCATAGCCCGCACAAGTTCCCGGCGAGGACCCCGTATACCTCACGCTTTCCAGGCCGCTCCCGCCCGATCAGGCGGATCAGGGCGGCTTCACTTTCCGGGCGTTTGATCTTTCCCAGCGCATCGCTGATGTACAGCCGAGTGTGCCACGCCTTGCCGGGATAGAACGCCTCAAGGCGCCGCACGACCTCCACGCTGCCGATCCTTACCAGCGCCCGCACCGCGTCCTCGCGGAGCACGTCGGCGTCGAGCTTAAGTCGGTCGATGAGGAGCGGAACGGCGAGCGCGTGACGTGCTCGGCCGATGATTCTGACGCAGAAGATCTCCATCCAGTCGTCGGCCGAACGTTCCTGCAGCCGCGTCACCACCCGATCCACCCCTTCGGCCGACCGCGCCAGCGCCTCGGCTAGCCGGTCGGGGATGTTCAAGTCGAACTCATTGGCGTAGCACTCGCGGACGTCCTCGCCGAAGTTCGACAACTCCTCCCATAGCTCAGCAGGGTCGCGGCTTGTCAGCGCCAGACGCTGGGCCAGGTGTTCGCGGACGTCCGGATTCAAAAGCGGGCTCGACAGCAGTTCATCTTGGCGGGGGTCAAGCAGTTCCAGATCCATCCATAGGATGACGTTCTGCAGGTGGAACGCGATGCCGCCCTCGGCACCCTCCCGTAAAGTGCGTAATGTGCGGTCCAGCGAGTCGTGGCTCTGCGGCAGATTGTGCAACCGTGCAACGAAGCTCAGTGACTCTGCAAGGCCGAAGCGGTCGATCACCCGCCAGGAATCTTCTGCCGTTGCAGGGGACGGGTCGTGCGCTTCACACAGATAGCGAAGCGCCTCCTCGCGAATGTCGGGGTCGTCGTGTTGAAGAAATGGAATAACCTGCGGCGGAGTGAGCATGCCTTACCTCCTTGGGCGCGGATCCAGCCAAACAGATTAAATCGTTTCCGGCGCGTTGCAAGCTTGTGAAGACTTGACAACATTTCCGCCACAAACCCCGCGACAGTGCAAGCTCACCTCAGCGTCAAAGGTTTCATCCCGAGTTGCGTGCGCGAGCGGTTCACCGCTGCCCAGAGCGGCGGGTCGTCGTGGAGGAAACGTGTGAGCGCACGGCGGAAAATCTCCGCGACTTCCTTCGGTTGATGCCCATCCCAGCCGCCATGGACGATGAGTCCTTCGCCTGCCAAATGAACCTCCACTAGTGAAAGGCCGGAAGATAGCAGTCACCCGAGCGGGGTGTCATATCAGCCGGCCCGCATGGAATTCGTGGGTCAATAACGAAGGAGGTAAACAGCGTCCCCAAGAACAGCGATGGACCGAAGGGCTACTTTCGCTTCAAGAACATTCAGATTCGGTCAATGACACGCGGTACCGGGGCAGGAGCGATCACCGCTAATCGGCCCCTGCCGTGTTGCGTATTCTGAGCTTGAACCCAGTTCAGGCCTCTAAAATGGGCCACCACGATCGCCTTATCTGCTTGAAACCAGAGGTTATACGTACCAAGGGTATCGGTCTCCTCAAAGAATATGAAAGCACTCGGAAAGCCACCTAATTCCGGGAATCCATTGGTTCTCCTGGTGCCGCTAGCAGTATATTCACGGGATATGGTAATCGTTTTTGTGAAAGAGGGCATTGCCGCATTTCGGTTCAAAAAGACGCGGATTGTGATCCTGCGGTCGGCAGCACCGCCCCCGAAGAATTGCCGTGCAATGTTGAGCGGGAATTGAAGCTGCTGCTGCCCGCCACCCGTCTCCCAATCGTGCCGTTCCACAATCAAGCACCTTCGCCGCCGCGCCGAATCGTTTCTTTCTGCCATGTTTCGCCCTTGATGGTTTCACCGAAATTCGTATTTTGCAATCCCAATGCTGCAGCCACCACTTGGTTTATTTGATTGTCTATCGCATTTGCCTCTCGTGTCAAGCGGTCCGCGTCCTCGGGCAAGCGCGCCGACTGCATCTCCTTTGCGAGCTCTACGCGCTTACGACCTAAAGAGTTCATAACCTGGATTCGCTTGTCGCCCGCCAGGGGCAACGGAAAATCTGTCAAGTGCTTAATCTTCAATTCCGCGAAAACACGACCTCTTCTTGGTTCTACGAGTTGAAAAATTCTGGAGAGCGTAGGGCTGTTGAGTAGAGCACAAAGACCATAGAGGTCAATACCATAAGGTTTAGACGCGAACAAAAGGAAAAAGTTGTTGCTAGCGTAACGGCCGACCTCGTCTATCGCTGCCAAAACGAAGTCGCCGGTGCGCCTTACAAGCACCTTTCGCTGTTCATGCCATTCCGGCCGGCCGAGATTGCAATAATGGTCAATGGTGCGGCAATGGGCTGCGCTGATGCGAAGAAAACTGCCGCTCCAGTTTAGAATATACGGCTTGATCTCCGTTCGCCCAAAGATCAGCGGCTTACAGGATTCATCAATTGCCGACGTGACAAACAACTCCGGGCGCATGTTGCCACTGTGCACCCCTTCGTGGATTTCGAACAGATCGCCGAGACGTGGGAATTTGCTCAGTCCATTCAGCAGCTCTCGCTTTTCTGTCGTTAAAAAGAGATTAAATGTCTGTCTTGGGTTTAAAGAGAACTCTTCCTGCTTGAGCTCATGGAAGAGTGGTGATTCCTGATCATGAACGGCGATCTGCGTACGATGTCCGGGCCCCGCCGGCGAAAGCTGGGCAATGATTGTGACTGCGTCAATGACAGCGGATTTGAACGCCATTCCCCACCAGTCGATTCGAGCAATTGTCATATGCTCGAGCAGCAACTGCCGGGTCTTCTGATAATCTTTGAGCAGGATAATGTCTGGAAGTACTTGGCCCACCCAACCTTCAGATCGAATGAGCTTAGTGGCAAGTTCGACAAATGGTCTGTAAAGGTCGAAGATGCCGATCGAAGACGGAAACTTTTCTCGAATGTAAGCAATCAAAGCCTTATCTTTTGCGATGTCCTTCTGTCCCCAAGGCGGATTTCCAACTACGGCATCGAATCCGCCGTTGTGGAGTATGTCGCCAAAAGCACTGGAAAAATCGAATGGGTTTACTTCGCGGCGTCTGTCGAGTGACATTTGCTGCCAAGAGTCACTGCTCATGACATCAGTCCCGATGAGGCTGTTGCCGCAGAGGATATTCTTGCCAAGATCCGGGAGCGCGCGGGCGCGGAATAGGGTCTGAGATGCACCGACTGACTCCGCGCTCTCGCCTTCTAAGCAGCCGAGCAATAGAGCAAGCTTGGTGACTTCCACAGCCTGATAGTCAATATCCGCGCCGTAAATGTTATTGAGCAGGATTCGCTTACGTTCGTTGATGACTAGCGCCCAATGACCGAGTGGGACGTCCGGCGCAGGTGGCTCGGCGCGCTGAAGCTGCGCAGCGACGCTAGCGCGGTCGGCAGGGCGGATCGTCGCGTTTTTGCCCCTTGCCCATTTGTCTGCGTCATCGGTTACGTACCACCGAAGATGCCAATCGAGTAGGTATCGGTAGGCAGCAAGGAGGAAGGATCCGGAGCCGCAGGCGGGATCAATGATCCGGAGCTTGACAGCCTCCTCTGGCGTCGTCCCTTCCAGCAACTTGCCAACGGTGTTTTGCACGACGTGATCGACAATGTAGGTGGGCGTGTAGTAGACGCCGCCTGCTTTACGCACCTCTGGCTTCTTCTCAATTCTCGCGCGGTGACCGGCCGTTAGGGTAATAACGTTCCCGAGGAAGCGCTCATAGACGCTGCCAAGGATATCAGCAGAGACCACCGCGAACTCGTAGGGACTTTCCGGGTAATAGAGCCGGCGGATGATCCGCTTGAGCGTCGCATCATCGACCTGCAGCGACAGCGTCAGCTCGTCCGGTGCTTCGTTGCGGCCTTTCTCGGGTTTGAAATGGAACAGCCCAGAGTTATACCGGTGATCTGCGCTCAAGAAGAGTTCTTTTAGGCGGGCATAGACGTTCTCGCCATTGAGATGTGGTTGAAGTTGATTCAACTCGATGCCACGGTCTTCGCAGATACGCAGGAAGATAATACGGTCGATGATCCGCTGCACCGCGAAGTTCAATGAGCGCTCGTCGAGCGATTCGTTGCGCAGCGCCAGGTTCGAAGCGAGCTGCTTGCGCCACTCCTCAATCTCTTCGAGGAAGGCTTCGTCGAACTCCTGGGCGCCGCGGCCCTTTTTCGTCTCGCAATATCGATCAAAATCGCCGCGGAGGATGGCATCCTTACTGAAGGTGCCGGCGATAAAGTCCCATTTGTCCGCGTAGTGGCTATAGTTGATGAATTCGCGACGCGCGATCGCGGCTTTGTCGCCCCACTTCGGGATGACGCGGCAGTCGTAGATCGCCAGCTCTTCAAAGTCGGTGAGCAGCGAGACCGCGAGCTTAGCACTCCAGCCGTAGCGGCGAAGCTGGTAGGCGGGCTCCGGGTTCTGTTTGATGTCAACCGCCGGCTTCTTGGCTTCAAGAAAGAACTTGCGTGAGCCCCCAATTCGGAAGCTGTAGTCGGGCGCTTTGGTCGCGCCGGCGACCTTGACGCGGTCTTCATGCACCACCTCGCGGTACTGCTCCGCGTAACCGGCGGTATTGTTCATGTCCCAACCCAGCACGTCGAACAACGGATTGACGAAGTCAATGCGGAGCTGCGTCTCGTTGTAATCGAGCGAGCGGACCTGATCGAGCTGGTGGTCGAAACGGTCGATCAGGATTTTGATCACGTCCGGACAAGTCCCCATGCTGCCGATAGTAACGGAAGCGATAGATTCGAAGAAGCTCCCGGCGGTCGAACACGGCAGCGTCAGCAACGCGGCAAACGGATCCACTCATGCGTTTCTGCCGCTTGCGGCTTCGCGAACTCTGCAGCGATCGTTACTTCCAGTTCAGAAGATTCATCCCGAATTGCGTGCGAGAGCGGTTGACCTTCGCCCATAGCGGCGGGTCATCGTGGAGGAAACGTGTGAGTGCGCTGGTCGTGAGCCCGAGCATCACCGCCGCGCGGCTCACGCTCCAGTGCATCGCCTTCAGCACGTCCAGGACTTCCGCGATCACGTTGGGGTACTTCGGATTCTTCGGCGACATGTGCAGCCCCGGATATTCCGCGAACCACGCCGGCGGCACGTAGGTGAGCAGGTCGAGCTCTCGGCGGATCTCCGTCGCGAGCTTATGCCGGAGCGCCCGCAGCGCGTGGATCCGGTTCTCCCGCTGCGAGCGTGAGTCGCTGGCGGCGGCGGAGATTCCCGTTGGAAGATGGGTGAAGCGAACGGCGGCGTTGGTCTTGTGGCGCTTCTGCCCGCCGGGGCCGGAGCCAACGAAAGCTTCGAAGCAGCATTGGGCCAGGAGCGTCTCCTCTGGCAGTTCCCAGGGAGGGAGCCGTGTGTTGGGATCGGGCATTACGTGTGCTTCCGACGGCCTCTGCGCCCGCGCGGGCGGAACAGTGCGTGCGATAACGGCGCGAGCATCAGAGTCGCGGACGCGGGCTCGGGAACCGCGGTGGCGAGAAAAATTCCTTCTGTGCCATCGCTGAAGATGAGCCGGAAGGCGAGCTGGCCGGTGTCGGATAGAGCGCGGCGCTGGCCGGCGGCGGGGTTGGTGCCGGCCACAGGCAGGATGTCAGACACGGTCCGCAGATCGTCGCCCGGGCCGGAATCAACATCGAACGCAGCGCCGGTGCGAGCAACGAGCTGAAGAACGCCGCCGGCGTCCGTCAGCCAGAGGCCGAGACTCGTCGGCGTGCTGGAACCGGGCGCGATGAGATTGTCGGTGAAGGCGATCTGGCCGATGTCGTTCAGAATTGGAGAGAAATCGCCGTTGAAGAATAGGCCGGGGGTTCCCGGCGCGGCGTCCCCCTCGCGCGCGATCAGGCTTAGCGTGTTGACATCGCCGAGCCACAGGCCCGCGCCGTCCCGACTCGCGGCGGGCTCGTGAACCGTGTCGACGAACGCGACCTGCCCCTGATTGTTCAGCGCCAAGTCGGGGCGAAAGTTCGTCACCGTCAATCCTGGAATCGGCGAAGCGTTGGACCGCGAGATGGATTGCACGATTCCGGCAGAAGCGAGCCAGATGCCATCAGCGCTTCCGCTGTTGCTGCTCGCGCTTCCCGCGAAGGCGACCTGGCCGGCACTGTTGAATGAGGGCGTTCCGCCGTTGGTCGTTGGTTGAAACGAGACGAGCTTTCCGCCAGCACCGACGCCAGGCGCGGGATCGCCCGCTCGGACGATGAAAGCCGGGGAGTTCGGCGAACCGCCAAGGATGCCGATGTCGGCTCCGCTCGGCCCCGTGTTCTCGGCGAGGAAAGCGACGTTCCCGGATGAATTGATCAGCGGGGTGTAAACGGTTGTGTAGGAGTAGCCGGTTCCGGGCACCGACCCTCCGCGGCTGGCGAGGAGGGTGAGTGAGCCGGGCGTGGCGAAGTAAGCGCCTTGGTTGGACGTGATCGAGCGATCGGCATTGCTCTGCCAGGCGGAGAACGCGACTTCGCCTTGATCGCTGAGCACCGGATCGCCAACGAGGTTCAGGTAGCGCGCGGTCGAGCCGCTGCCGCTGATCAACTGCCCTTCGTGTGCGGCCACCGCGAGGGAGCCGGGCGCGCCGACCCAGATCGTTTTCTGGAGGTTACTTTGACCGGCGAAGGAGATTGTGCCGGTGTCGCTCAAGACCGGGTCGTTCAGCGTGTCATACAGCCCGCCGCCGGGCGCGGCCGTCCCCTGGCGGGCGACAAGGCTGATCGAGCTTGGCGCTCCGCTCCAGATGCCGTGTGAATCGGAGCTGTCGATCGACGGGCCGACAAGGTCGGCGACGAAGGCGATGCGGCCGTCGCTGTTGATTGTGGAAGAGCCGAAGTGGCCGAACTTTACCCCGCCTGCGGCGCCCGGCGCTTCACCGCCGGTGAGTGCGATCGTTTGATACTCGACGCCGGCCCAAGTCGGGGCAAGACCGCCCGACGCGATCAATACAGCGATCCAAAGGGAGAAGCGATTCCACCGCATGGACCAGCGCCCGCTTTCCGTCGGCACGGAATCGACCGGCGCAGGTTAGTTTGGACGGAATGAATTGCACAACGGAAGAAAAGCGTGCTCGGCGCAGCGCAGGCTTCCGGGACCGATGCGGATCCCCAGGAAAAGCCTCGGCCGCGGAGCCAGGGAATGCTCAGACGGAAGCGTTTCTTCAGTTGTTCGGTCCAGCCGCCGCAAAACGCTTCGTGACCGAATCCCTACAGCCCGGTCTCATTGACGCTTACCCCGTGCGCCTTGAGCGTGTTCACCTGCACCAGCTTCGCCTGCTCCGCGTCCTCCACGTTGTCGCTGTGGCAGTCGGCCTTCTTCCCCTTGTGCGCCAGCTTGTGGATCTCCTCGGACGAGAGGTTCCCGCGCTGCTTTAAGATGTCCGCACCGGCTTCGTTCACGCCGGGCGACGCGAGCGCCTTCTTCGCCGGCTGCGCTTCCTCGTCCTTGCCGCTGTAGAAGTCGGTGATCTCTTTGCTGATGCGGACCGAGCACCAGTCGTGGCCGCACATGGCGCAGAAGTCGGTGTCGACTTCCAGGTCTTCATCGTGGTAGGCGCGGGCCAGGTCGGGGTCGAAGCTGAGATCGAAGTGCCGCTGCCAGTTGAGTGCGGCGCGGGCTTTGGTCAGCTCGTCGTCGCGGTCGCGGGAGCCTGGGATGCCGAGCGCGACATCAGCCGCGTGGGCGGCGATCTTGTAGGCGACGCAGCCCTGCTTCACATCGTCTTTCTTCGGAAGGCCAAGGTGCTCTTTTGGGGTGACGTAGCAGAGCATGCTCGCGCCGTGATAGGCGGCGTTGGTGGCGCCGATGCAGCTGGTGATGTGGTCGTAGCCGGGGAAGATGTCGGTGACGAGCGGCCCCAGGACGTAGAACGGCGCGCCGTGGCATAGCTTGCGCTGAAGCTTCATGTTGTATTCGATCTGATCGAGCGGCACATGGCCGGGGCCTTCGATCATGACCTGCACGCCCTTGGCCCAGGCGCGCTCGGTGAGCTCGCCGAGGGTTGCCAGCTCGCGAAGCTGCGCTTCGTCGCTCGCGTCGGCGAGACCGCCGGGGCGGAGTCCATCGCCGAGGCTGAAGCTGACGTCATACTGCCGCATGACATCGCAGATGTCGTCGAAGATGTCATACATCGGGTTCTGCTTGTTGTGGATCAGCATCCACTTGGCCAGCAGGCTGCCGCCGCGGCTGACGATGCCGATCAGGCGCTTGCGGACATACGGCAAATGCTCGCGCAGAACTCCGGCGTGGATCGTGAAGTAGTCGACCCCCTGCTTCGCCTGATGCTCGAGCTCCTTGAGGATGACATCGTAGCTGAGCTCTTCGATCGAGCGGCCGATGATCATCGAGTAGATCGGGACCGTGCCGATGGGGACGGTGCTGTTTCGGATGATGGCTTCGCGGCAGGCGTCGAGATCGCCGCCGGTGGAAAGGTCCATGACCGTGTCCGCCCCCCACCGCTCGGCCCACTGGAGTTTTTCAATTTCTTCATCGGTGCCGGAGGAGATTGGCGATGCGCCCATATTGGCGTTGATCTTGGTGAGGCTGGCGCGGCCGATGCACATGGGCTCGAGCTTGTATTTCAGGTGCACCTTGTTCGCGGGGATGATCATCCGCCCCGCGGCCACCTCCAGGCGGATCTGCTCGGGCGTGAGGTGCGGCTCGCGGAGGGCGACGCGCTTCATTTCGGCAGAGACGATGGCGGAGCGGGCTTGCTCGAGCTGGGTTTTGCCTTCGCGATCGGCGGATTGTGCGAAATCCATCGCGGTCAGCTCGGAAACGCCAGGCATGCCGGGGGCATCGGGGGAACTGAAGGCGTAGGGGGTTCCAACCCGTCCGCGATTGGCGAAGGAGCCGGGCGTGGTGCCTTCCCGATTGGTGGCGGGGTTGTCACCCAGGAGCGGAAGAACGAAGGTGCGGTCGTCTGTTGTGCTGCTCATGAAGTGCTCCTGAACGCAACGAAATCGGCCGGGCTGAAGTGACGGTGAGACGCGGAAGCGGAGGTGGACGTCCCATTGATTCGCTTCCCTACGCCGGCACGGCCCGGATCAGGTTCCAAGGGTTTACTCTCAGGCCGGGGGATACGACCGGCCACCCCTAGCGAACTTCGCAAAGTGTAGGCCGCGCGGAGGCGAGTCGCAAGGGTGCGGCATCGCTGGAACTGCGCGAACTCGACGCCCTCGAACTGTCGCCGTGCAACGGTCAACTTGCTCCGGCTCTTAACGCAATTACAATCCCGCGGTCACCAAACGCTGGCGCGAAGTGCGGGCGCCGAATTCCAAGCCTACGTTGGTAGGCTCTGGAGGGAAGCGAGGAATGTTCAACCTTCTGCCGAAAGACACGGTCTTCTACGATCTATTCGAGGAGATGTCGCGCCATGCGGTTTCGTCCGCGGAACATCTGCGCAAGCTGGCCAAGAGTTTTCCCGACATCACCGCATCGCTGCAGCGCATCCGCGAAGAGGAACACGCGGCGGACGATCTTGCCCACAAGGCGCTGGATCGCCTCGACCGGACGTTTATCACGCCCTTTGACCGCGAGGATATTCATACCCTCGTCGGCGAAATCGACGACATCGTGGATGGAGTGGACGCGCTGGCCAAGCGCTTTCCGCTGTTTCACGTGAAGGCGATGGAGCCGACTTTCCTGAAGCAGACCGACGTGCTCGTGCAGGCCACGGTTACGCTCAGCGAGGCCGTCCACCGCCTCCGCAAGAGCCGCAAGCTCTCCGAGCTGAGCGACAAGCTGATCGAAATCCATCACAACGAGAGCGTGGGCGACGACAACCATCACGCCGCCATGTCCCACCTGTTTGGCGGCGGGATCGAGCCGCTCGAGGTCATCAAGTGGAAGGAACTGTATGACCTGATCGAGGACGCGATCGACAGCTGCGAAGACGCCGGCAACACCCTGGAGCGCATCGTCCTGAAGAACGGCTGATTCCTAACCGGCTTCCCGTCATGATCTTCATCGCCCTTGCGGCCGCCTCGAGTGGTCCGACGACGGCCCCCGCTGTCGGCGGGGCGCTGTATCTGATCTTCTTCATTGTATTCGTCGCCCTGGTATTCGACTTTCTGAACGGCTTCCACGACGCCGCTAACTCGATCGCGACGGTGGTCTCCACCCGCGTGCTCAGCCCGTCCCAGGCGGTGATCTGGGCGGCGTTTTTCAACTTCATCGCCGCCTTCCTCTTCGGCACCGGAGTGGCCAAGACGATCGGCGAGAAGATGATCGACACGCACCAGGTCGACATCTACGTCGTGTTCGCCGGGCTGAGCGGCGCGATCCTGTGGAACATCATCACCTGGCTGCTGGCGCTGCCGACCAGTTCGTCGCATGCGCTGATCAGCGGCTACGCCGGCGCGGCGATCGCCAAGTCGGGCTTTGGGGTATTGAAGCCGGCCGGTTGGATCTCCACGCTGGAGTGGATCATCCTGGCGCCGCTGGTGGGCTTCCTGCTGGGCGGCGCGTTGATGGTGATCGTGGCCTGGACGTTCCGGCGCTTCACGCCCAACCGCGTGGACAACCTGTTCCGGCGGCTGCAGCTGGTCAGCGCCGGCGTCTACAGCCTCGCCCACGGCACGAACGATGCGCAGAAAACCATGGGCATCATCGTCGCGCTCCTGCTGGCCGGAGGGCATCCGGAGTGGACCACGTGGGGCCACATTCCACATTTCCTCGGCCAGAAGCACGAGTACGGAATGCCCATCATCCTCTCCTGCCACGCGGCGATCGCGCTCGGAACAATGTTCGGCGGATGGCGCATCGTGAAGACGATGGGCTCGGGCATCACCAGGCTTCAGCCGGTGGGCGGCTTCTGCGCCGAGACCGCCGCGGCGGCGACCATCATCTTCGCCACCAGGTCCCACGTGCCGCTCTCGACCACCCACGCCATCACCGGCTCCATCCTCGGGGTGGGGACAACCAAGGGCGTGCGCTCCGTGCGCTGGATCTGGGGCCAGCGCATCATTCTCGCCTGGATCCTCACGCTGCCCTGCGCCGCGTTCATGTCGGCGGTAACCTACCTGCTCATCCATTTCGCCATCGAACCACTGCTCCACTGAGCGCATGCATCAGACGCGCCTCCATCCAAGTCGCGGTGAAACCGACTAATTCCACGTCCCTCCGCGCACGCCCGCCATCGCTCCGCGACCCTCGGACCGCCTCTGGGGCCTCAGAAACCCATCCCGCCCCCATCGACAAGCCATCCCACCGCCATCGGCGAGCCACCCCGCTCCCATCGGCAAGCCATCCCACCTCCATCGGCACCCCACCCCAATGCCAACCGGCTCCCGTCGCATCTCCAAATATCCCCCAGCGCCCCACCATTTCCCCGCCCAGCCCCAGCCCAACCCCCCGCCGTGCCCTCCCCCCATCCTCTGACCAGAAATCAGCCGGAAAATTGCCCGAACGCCACCCCGAACATACCGCTATCGCCGCATCCGGCGTTCGGTTTTTAGATCGAGCGGGTCAACGCCCCTTTCCCGCCCAGAATCGAGCTGCCACATTCGCGGCTGGCGGAAATTCCAAGAATGGACTGCTCTCCACAAAGACGTGCTCTCCGGCACAGCTTGTGAGGCTCACGGCGTAACTTCGACCACCAAACAGGTAATACGGCTCCTTTAGTCAGTGAACAAGCATCGTTTTGCCAACTCCGTCAGCGTTGTCTCGATCGCCGGTTTCAAATACACGGCGATTCGCTCTCGTCCGGTGATCCGATGTCCTTGTTCATGAACCAGCAGACTTCCCGCCTCCACCTGCTGAAGAAGTTTGCTCAAAAGCTCGTCCGCTCCGTGTTGGCCGTCCAGATGCTGCAGCACGTGGCGCTCCAGGTCGCTCAAATTGACCAGCTCGTGCTTCAGGTTCGTCACCAGATTTCCTTGCGCTGACTGTAGACGCGCCAACGGTGTCGTGCGCGGCCGTTCTGCGACTTGCACCGTGTACTGCGCCGGTTGAACGGAAAGTTCAACTTGTCCTGTTTCGTAGCAGCG
>JBBRCX010000055.1:0-31772 GCA_038204465.1 Tepidisphaerales bacterium
ATCCCCGTCACCTTTATTTATCCCCCAATGATCTGGAAAGCCAGTTTTACCCACCGATCTGGATCGATTCGCTTCGGCGTCGGTGTTGCGTAATCCAGCGGCTTCGGCTTCATGGTGATCCAGCATCCTACCTCCTGCCCACTCGGCGCGCCTCGTCCATCAGCTTCTGGATCGCATCGCGGGCACGATGCGCCGCCACGTCCAGCGGATCGCCCTCGGGGAAGTGCAGCCGCTGGATGCGCGTGCAAAGCTTGTGGAGATATTGGAGTTGGGGCGACACCGCGGCCATCAGCTTCTGCCGCTGCGATTCGGTGAGGCGCGTCGAGTCCATGCTCCGAGCGTACGCACTACTGGCATCGCCGCGCACCTGGCGCTTGGCGGATTGGTTCGGTAGCAGACGAACAGACGGGTAAGATGAGCGGAGCATGAAACGCCGGCTGTTCAATCTCGCGGTCGCACTCTTGCTGGCATCATGCCTTGCGGTTGTCGTGCTTTGGGTGGACAGCTATCGAACGACCACGATCGTCTGTCGCGTAGATGGGACGACGCCCGACCGGCCTCGCCCGGACTGGAACTCGACGAGCATCGCCTTCGGCTGGGGCAAACTGACCCTCGAGCGGACCGTCACGCGTGCCGACACGACAGAGGAGCTCCTCGGAATCAAGCCAACCGCTGCCGACGGGTGGAGTTTTAGCCGAGTGCCGATCCGTCCCCGAGTGGCCGAAGCCGTCGGTCGGGACCGGCACGTTCTGGAACCGGCTCGGCCTCGGCCACTGGGAAGCCCGGGGCGTAGTGAACGTACTTGGCCGTCCGCCCTCTGCTGGGTTCTGGCAGGGCCTTTCGAGGTACGAGTTGCCGCTGTGGCTTCCGGCGCTCGTCGCGGCGGTGCCGTCGATCGCTGTTGTCTCGGTCGGGGTCCGCACCCGGAATCGACGGGCCCGCGGTCTATGTCGCACGTGCGGCTATGACGTTCGGGCCTCGCCCGACCGCTGCCCGGAGTGTGGAACTGTGGTCAACCCCACATCGGCTGCATGAAACGCAAGCTCTTCAACCTCGCCGCCGCGCTGTCATTGCTGCTATGCGCGGCGGTGTGTGTGCTGTGGGTGCGGAGCTATTGGGTAGAGGTGTCTTCGAAGACCGGGTTCGTCTCGAAGAGCCGTACCAGAATGTACGGCGCGTCGTCCGGGCCGTTTACGTTCTCCTTGTACTTCGCGTCGTTGAAGACCGTGTCGATGCCGGCCCGCAACTCCTGCACCTCGTGCCTCGAAAGGACTTGTGGGATGAGCCGATAGCCATCGCGGAGGAAGTCCGCGGTGATCGCCTCGAGCTCTTCGGGTGCGAACGGCTCTTTGTTGCCGGGCGCACGTTTCGTTGATTCGGCCAGCGTGGTCATGTGCTCACGCTCCTCGTTAATCGATCGTGACAACGTATCGCCGGTTCGCGTCGACTTCCACTCCAAGAGAGCATTGCCTGCCATGCGATGAGCACCCCCCCTTCCGCAACAAGCCGACAAAGGTAGGAAGAAAAGCGTCATCCGGTCATCTGTCATCTTGGGGAACACAAAGGGGACGTATCGGGTCGGAAAACAAGGACGCATGACGCATCTCATTTCGGGAAAACCCAAAGGGCCAAAGCGACGCATCTCATTTCGAGACTCGGCTGTGCCGCATCGTGCTTTACCTGGTGGGTTGCTCCGGATCGCCGTCGTGTTCGGGGTATGTTCGCATTAGATCAGAGTCATTTTTATGAAGAATTGTACCCGTGTGCGGGTGCGAATTGGAATGATGTCGGCGGTGGGGCGGCGAAGGATGGGCGGAGCGTGGTCAGGAGTCGGGCGTGCGGCGGAAGCGCCTTGGGGGCGCGGCGGCTGGAAGGTGGGAGCTTCGTGGGGATCGGATGGAGTGGCGATGGTGGCCGGATGGGGCGGTGATGGTGCGGCGATGGGGATCGCTTGGGCCGCGCATGGGTTTTCGACCTAAGGACTGTGTTTTTGGACGTACTGCGGGCCTTCGACGTTGCCGCGACGCGGGAGGGGCTGATCTTTCGGTGGGGCCGAGGTGGACCTGCAGCTAGGATGCGGTCGGGAACATCGTGAGCGAGTTGGACCCGAAGAACACGACCGATTCGGATTACACAGGGGCGGCGGCAGCCGGAGCGCGCGGGGCATCTTTGGGGACCAGGCGCTGGCCTCGCGAGGTGCTGATCTTCAGCGCTCGAAGGAAGCGGCGGCGGAGGGTGGCGCGAAGCTTTTCCACTTCCGCCGCTGACCCGGTTTGGAGAGGAATGAAGCCCCCGGCCTTGGTGCGATGGCCGCCCCCTTCGCCGATCTTTCGGAACAGGCGGCGGGCAATGTCTGCAGCCGGCGTTTTCGTGCCTTTCGTGCGCAAACTGGCGACGAGCTTGTTCTCGTGAACCGCCGTCACCATCGCCCACTGAACCTTGTCGAAGCGCAACAGGAAGTCGGCGAGCACGGCCGGCTTCTCCAGCGAGTCAATCGTGTCCAGGTGAGAGATGATCGCGTTGTCGTAATAGACCGCGTTGGCCAGGCCGACCGAGTAAGACAGGTAGTAACTCTGCGGCAGGTCGACATAGCGCATCTGGTAGAGCTTGCGCGGGTCGGCCTTGAGCGTGAGGCTGGAAAGGGCGATCTGATCGAGCTCGCCTGGCGTGCCAGCAGCGCCGGCCAGGTCGGACTCGATCGCGAACAGCAGCGTCGCCCCCAGCTCCGGGCTGATCGGGGCCTCCAGCTCCATGAAGTAGCTGAAGATGATCGAGCTGGTGGCGCCGACGTCGGTGCGCACGTCGCAGAATGGGCAGTCGATGCGCTTGCGGTAGCGGCTGCGGTGATGGTCGATCACCGCGATGGGCTTCACGCCGGCCGGCAGGGGGTTGAAGGCGAACAGCGGCTGAGTGTCCAGCAGGATGATCGCGTCGTAACTGCTCAATGAAGCATCATCCCACGGCAGCAGATTGAGCTTGCTGTGCCGGACGAATACCTCATTGATGCCGCCGCCGATCTGTCCCTTGATCGACATGCCGATCCTGGCGTCCTTCAGCTTCTGCGTCAGCAGGTTGCACAGCGCCAGGCAACTCGCCAGCGCGTCGGGATCGGGGTGCTGATGGGTGGTGATGAGAATGTTCTTCTTGTCGGCCAGCAGCTTGAGCAACCGGGTGACGCGGGGGCGCTTGCGCGCCTGCCGCTCCACTGCGACGGCCGACCCGGCGACAGTCTCCACACAGGATTCCACAAATGCGGTCATGCTGCTTGAATTATAGGGGGTGCCGGCTCGCCTTGGGGGATGCTCAAAACGACCCGTTTTTCATCGACTCGCGGCCACGATTACATGAGATTCCCCAGCACACCTCCGATAACAATGAGCCAGTGGGGGCGCCGCGAGGGCGAGCACATACGCGCGCGGGTCTGGTCTCAATGGAAATCGCGCGAGCGCGTTTCCAGTCCTCGGATCAGGTCGCTGAGGTCGAAGAGGCGCTTGGCGAGGACGTGAATGATCTGGCCTTCGCGCTGGACGTAGCCTTCGGCCTGGAGCAGGCCGGCATGTCGGGCGGCGGGGCGGTAGTAATCGTAGATCTGTGGCTTCACGATCAGGTTCACGATTCCGGTCTCGTCCTCGAGCGTTTCAAAGACGATGCCGGCGGCGGTGCCGGGGCGCTGGCGGATGAGCACGAGGCCGGCCACGCGCACCCATCGTCCGTGCGGAATGTCCTGAAGCTCTGAAGCAGTGAGGATCTTGCGGCGCGACAGCTCATCGCGCACCAGGGCCAGCGGATGCTGCTTGAGGGACAGGCCGATCGTGGAATAATCCGTCATCACTTCCTGCCCCAGCGGCATGGTCGGGAGCCTGACGGGCGTCTCGTTGCATTCACTTTTAACGCTATCGAACAGGGGCAACGGCTCGTCCTTCAGCTTCAAAACCTGCCACAGCGCCTGACGACGGGAGATCCCCAGCGAGCCGAAGGCATCGGCCTCCGCCAACAGGCGCAGCGTCGAGACGGGCAGGTCGGTCAAGCGATGGAATTCCGCGACCGAACTGAATCGCCCATGACTTTCCCTGCGTTCCATGATGCGCCGGGCATGTTGCTCGCGCATTCCCTTGAGCTGCCGAAAGCCGAGCCGCATCGCGGGGCCGCAATGTCCCCAGGTTGAAGGAGGCTGGCTGGTGAACGGCTCCTGGTGGCGTGGGGTAGCATCCGATGTTTGGGAGGAATTCAAAGACACGCCCCGGCAGCCCGCGGCACATGAGTGGCCTTCGCGCTCCGGTTCCAACGTGCAATCCCAATCGCTGCGATTCACATCCGCGGGGCGTACTTCCACGCCATGCTCTTTCGCATCCCTGACGATCTGCGCGGGCATGTAGAACCCCATGGGCTGGCTGTTCAGCAGGGCGGCGGCGAAGGCGGCGGGGTGATGACGCTTGAGCCATGCCGAGACGTAGACCAGCAGCGCGAACGACGCGGCGTGGCTTTCAGGGAAGCCATACTCGCCGAAGCCTCGGATCTGGTTGAAGCACTGCTCGGCGAATTCGGTGGTGTAGCCGTTGGTGAGCATGCCGTCGACGATCTTCTGGTGGAACCCTTCGATGCCCTTGTGTCGTTTCCAGGCGGCCATCGCGCGGCGGAGGCGGTCGGCCTCTTCGCCGGTGAAGTTGGCGCCGACCATCACCAGGCGCATCGCCTGTTCCTGAAACAGCGGCACGCCCAGCGTCTTGTGCAGCACTTCGCGCAAGGCTTCGCTGGGATACGTGACCGGTTCTTCGCCGACCCGGCGGCGCAGATACGGATGGACCATGTCTCCCTGGATCGGCCCGGGGCGCACGATGGCGACTTCGATCACCAGGTCATAGAAGCACTGCGGGCGCAGGCGCGGGAGCATCGACATCTGGGCCCGGCTCTCGATCTGGAAAACGCCGATGGTGTCGGCGTTGCTGACCATTTCGTAAACAGCGGCATCTTCGGCGGGGATCGTATGTAACTGCAGGAGGGACGCACGAGTCATTTCCTGGGCATCGGGTCGTCGCGTGGGCGCGACGGCTAAACTGGCGGACGTGGCGGGGGAGAAATCATTGTGGTGAACAGTAGGCGTCGTATGCAGCGCCGAGGTGTCGGGCAAAGCGTGGGTTGCTTCGGCAGGGGCGGCGATCCCATCGACCAAACGGAACGCCTTCGAGATGCAGGTCAGCATCCCCAGCGCAAGCACGTCGACTTTCAGGATGCCGAGGGAATCGATGTCGTCTTTGTCCCATTCGATCACGGTCCGATCCGGCATCGAAGCATTTTCGATGGGGACCATCTCGCACAGGGGGCCGCGGGTCATCACCATGCCGCCCACGTGCTGGCTGAGATGGCGGGGAAAGCCGAGCAATCCGGTGGCGACCGCGATCACCAGGCGGACGGTGCGGTCGTTTGGATCCAGGCCAGTCTCGCGGATCATGCGCTCATCGAGCACGCCGCTGTGCCACCAGTCGAGCTTGCCGGCCATCGAATCGACCATGTCGAGATTGAGGCCCATCGCCTTGCCGACGTCGCGGATGGCGGAGCGCCCGCGGTAGGTGATCACCTCCGCCGTCATGCCGGAACGCTCGCGGCCATACTTTTCGTAGACGTATTGGATTACCTCTTCGCGGCGCTCGTGCTCGAAATCGATGTCGATGTCCGGCGGCTCGTTTCGCGCGGCGCTGATGAAGCGCTCGAAGAGCAGATCGATCCGCGCGGGATCCACCGAGGTGACGCCGATGCAATAGCAAACGGCGGAGTTGGCGGCGGACCCCCGGCCCTGGCAAAGGATCCCCCGCGAGCGGGCGAAGGTGACCAGGTCATAAACCGTCAGGAAATAGGCCTCGAACTTGAGCTGCTCGATCAATGCCAGCTCGCGCTCGACCAGCATTCTCACCTTCTGCGGCACGCCCTGCGGATAACGCTGCGCGGCGCCTTTCCAGGCCAGCTCGGACAAGTATTCAATCGGAGAGCGGCCGGCCGGGACCAGCTCGTCGGGATACTCGTAGCGCAGGGATTCGAGCGAGAAATTGCAGCGCTCGGCGATCTCCAGGCTTCGCCGCAATCCCCGCGGATAGTCGGCAAACAGGCGGTGCATCTGTTCCGGTGATTTGAGATAGCGCTCGCCATGCGGAAACAGACGAAAGCCCGCCTGCTGGATCGTGCAGGCGTGGCGAACGCAGGTGAGCACATCCTGCAAAGCCCGGCGGGCGGGGTCGTGATAGTGGACGTGATTGGTGGCGAGCAGCGGAATGTCGTATGCCCGGCCCAGGTCCGCGAGATGGGCGAGGCGCGTGTAGTCGTCAGGCCCGTAAATGCAGCATGTGGCAATGGAGATGCGATCCGCGAGCGCGTCTTTCAACCGAGCGAAGGGACCGCTATGGGTGACATGGGATGAGAGGTGCAAGGGTGAACGTTCTCCGTTTCGGCTCGAATGGGAAAAGAGCGCATCGGAACGTCGCGTGGGCGCGACGGCTAAACCGGAGGACGAGGGTGGATCGTTGTTCGCGCTGTTGGATGCGCCATCAGGTGCGCCGTCGGGCACTATTGCTGCGAGCAGGCCGGCGTTGTCGTTCAGGAAGTCGTTTAAGTGCAGGGTGCACTCGCCTTTTTCGGCGCGGCGCTTGCCCAGGGTCAGCAGACGGCAGAGGCGGGCATAGGCGGCGCGATCGCAAGCCCAGACCAGCAGGTCCGGCGCATCGGTGAACTGCAGGCGGGCACCGATCAACAGCTTCATCTCCGCTTCCCGGGCCGCCTCGTGCGCGCGAACGACACCGGCCAGGCTGTTCACATCCGTGATGGCGATCGCGCGATGACCTAATTCGGCCGCCCGATACACCAGCTCATCCGGATGGGATGCGCCGCGCAGGAACGAGAAATTGCTGGTCACATCCAGCTCGGCGTACTCCAGATGCGATCCGGTAGCCGCGGCCCTGGGCGCGGGAGGAACGGTGCGGAGCTTGGGGTTGGGATATTCGGGCATCGATCAATCCCAGGACGGTCGCCTCATTCAAACACTCCATGCAGAAACCACTTGCCGCTCTGGGCTACGCGGAAGATCCAGAAGCGGCGGCCGAAGGGGTCTTCAACGTCGAAGTAGTCGCGCGTCTTGTCGTGACCGTCCCACCAGCGTCCGCCGATGCGCTCGGGGCCGGCGGCGTGCAGCACCCGGCGGACTTCGTTCTCGTGCGTGAAGGCGACGGGGCGGCCCTCCTGATCGTGCGAAGGGGAAACCATCACCCGCACCTCCGCCGGAGGACGGAGCAAATGAAGCGGGCGCGTTGAAGGGGCTGGCGGAGTAGGGAGCGAGCGGAGAGGCGCAGCGATTTTTTTGCGTTTGCGGGCAAGTGTTGTGCCCGCGGCCGAACTTCGTCCCCGTGGCGCGAGAAGCTCCGCCTTCGCGCCTGCTTCCCCCGCGTCGTGCCGCCAGGCCAGCTCAGGCACGTACGATTCCACCAGCTCTGCCTGCACGATCGCTTCGCCGCCGAGGCGGACGCGCAGACGCTCGATGAGGCGGTCCAGCTCGATCTGCCCGGCGTACTGCTCGTGCTCCAGCAGTGAAATCTGCTCGTCGGCGAGCGGCTCATAGTTGGGGACCGACAGCACCAGGCCTGTGAAGCCATCGTCGACGGTTTTAATCAAGCGCACCGAGGCGCTGGCGGGTGAGCGCGGCGGGATGGGTGGGCGTGGCGGGCGTCCGCGAAGCCGCGAGCGGCGGGGCGGCTGCACGTCTTCCAGGGCGCAGCGGAAGAGGTTGAAGAGGTTCACCGAGTCGCGGCTGGCGCGCGAGAGGTGGATGGTTTTGCGCAGCGGCGGGGCGTAGTTGCGCAGCAGCTCGATGTCGAGCTGGCGCGCCCCGCAGCCGCGATGAACGAGTTGGGCGATGACGCGCCCGATCAGTTGCTGGAAGATCGACCAGATCGCCTCGAGCGACGAGACGGCGCCGTCGAATTCCATCCGTGCTCCCACCGGAGTGCGGTGTTCGAGCGGCACGAGTGGTTCGGGAATTCGCCCCAGCGCCTGGTCGAGCCGTTCCAGCAGCAGGGGGCCGAAGCGCGACGGCAGCAGATCGCGCGGCAGTTGCATCAACTGGCCAACCGTGGCCAGACCCAAATGGTGCAACGCGGCGGCAAGCTCTTCGCCGATTCGCAATGAAGCCGACGGCAGGGGAGCCAGGGCGGATTCCAGGTCCTCCTGGCCAACGATGGCTCCCTCCTGTTCGCACCCCAACGCGAGCGCCCAGGCAGCGCCGGGCGTGGGGGCGATCGCCAGGCGGGCGGTGATGCCTATTCGGGACAAGGCATCGGATGCCTGGCGGATTAGGTTGTCCAGGCCATGAAATAAGCGCTCGCAGCCGGTGACGTCCAGAAGGAGGGAAGTGGGCGGTGTGGCACGTTGATCCTTATCGAGAACGCAGTCCAGCGCCACCACTGGGCTGAAGCGCATCATCCAGCGTCCCAAGGCCATCATGGCCTTGAGGTCGCGTTGCGGCTCGGATTCGGCGTGATCAACATCGGCGTACAGCGCGCGGGCCTGGGTCAGGGTCATGCCGCAACGGATCCCCAAAGCATGCGCTTCGGCGGAGACGCAGACGATCTGCTGTCGGTCGGCGATGCTGCGGACGATGACGAGGATGGGATTTTCGATTTTCGATTTTCGATTTTGGATTGAGGGGAGGGACGGCGCGCCGGCGCTGAGGCGTCGCGTGGGCGCGACGGCTAAACCGGCGGGGGCGGGGTGGGATGTTATCCCGTGGTCCACATACGCGGGGGTGGCGCGTGCGTTGGGCGCCTGGTTGTTGGGTGCGCTGTTATGCAGATCGGGTGATGGGGCGCGATTTCTTTTGAGACGGTCGATCGGCCAGTTGCTCAGCCGCACGCACAAGATTTGTTTCACGGTGATACTCCAGAATGACGGTTTGTCCGACACGTCCTCCGTGACCGTGAATCAGTTGGATGTTCCAGCGTTGCACTGTTCGTTCGCCCGGCGTGGGACGAATGAGCCAGCGGGTGGCGGCGGCGTAATGGGTTGAGCCGGGGCCGGCGGTGCGCAGGAGCAGGCCGACGCCGCCGCCACGCTCCGCGGACAACTGGAGGCGGCGTGCCTCGACGCGCGAGAGGCATGGCGGAGCGGCGACCACGGCGCTGACCCCCTTGCAGCGTAAGCATTCGCAGACGGCCCAGACCTGTTGCGCTTCTGCCGGATGCAGCAGGAAAAGCTGATCGAGGCGGATGCCATGAGCGCTCAGCGCGGGCGGATACAGCTCACCTTTGGGATCGCACCACACGATGGGGGCATGAGGGGTAGGCGCCGGTGCGAGGGTTTGCGAAGCCGCGAGCGGCGAAGCGGCGCGGTAGGCGAGCAGGGCGGCGAAGAAAAATGCGCTGCCCTGGCCCGGCTCGGTGAGCAGCTCGTGAACCGAGCCGCATGCGAACGCGCCGCCGGGCAGCAGAGCATCGATGGGCGCCAAGCCGGTAACGAAGGTCCTGGCGGGCGACGGGCCGAGCTGCGCTGCGCTCAGCGCGAGAAGCTTCCCATCGTGGCATGAGATCAACCGCATGAACCTTCCCTAGTTCGGTAAGAGTTAGGGTATAGCTTCTGCGGTAAAAGGGTGTCAACGCTACGGGAGGCGGATTGATTTACCCGCCGCAAAACTTGTGGCTATTCTCACCCCGGATTGCGCTCAAGCGCGTTGGAGCACAACAGGATGTGGGCGGCGGCATCTTTTACTGCCGAAGTTTATTTCTCGCAAAAGAGAGTTTGAACTCGCTTGGAAACGGGGCGGGATAGTCTGCAACAGCGAAAGTTTTCAACCCATTCACACCGACGAATCCTGAAATCCGTCCCTACCGCACCGCGGTCATCTTGCCTTTGTCGGCGGCGGCGGCGTTGGCGCGGGCCTGCTCGCGGTCGTGGGCCATCTCGTCCACCGTCTTGGTGTGAACCCGCGCCGCGCCCTGGGTTTGGACCAGCTTCACGCGCGTGCCGTTTTTCTCCGCGTCGGCGAGGTGCTGTCTCGCCTTGGCGATCTCCTGCTTGTATTGCGGGAGCCATTGCGATTGCTCGACGAGCATCTCGTCGGTCATCTGCCAGACTTCTTCCGGATTGCAGACCGCGCCGACGAGCGGGTCGTGCAGCATCGCCTGCTTGAGCAGCGTTGCGTCGCCATGCACTGCCGCCTCCATCCCCATCTCCTGCACGCGCGCTGAGACCGAGCAGGTTGCGGCACAGGCCATCGGCAGCGCGCCGACGACGGGCATGCTGACGCCGGTCCTGTCGACGTAGCCGGGGACCTCGACGATGCAGCCTTCGGGGAGATTGGTGATGTGTCCCCTGTTGGGCACATTGAAGTGGCCGCGGTAGACGCGGCCCGTCTCGAGTCCCTCGATGATGTACGAGCCGTGTTCTTCGCTGCGGTTGCTCGGTTCGATCTTCGGCGACTCCTGCTGGAGCCAGTTGGGGAAATCAGTCTCGAACCAGTTGCGGCCTTCGGTGCAGACGCGAAGGTAGCCGCCCGTCTCCCCGTTGATCCAGCTCGACAGGTCGATCCACTGGTTGATCTCCTCGGTGCGCTTGCGGTACCAGGGCAGGTATTCGCTGAGATGGCCATTGGATTCGGTGCTGTAGTAGCCGAAGCGCCGCAGCACGTCGATGCGCACTTTCTCTGTCCTGGAATACTCCGGGTGCGCCTCGAAGAGCTCGAGCAGCTTGGGCACGAAGTCGATCCCGCGCCAGCTGATCCTGATGAACCAGGTTTGGTGATTCAGCCCGGCCGCGATGACGTCGACGTCGCGCCGATGCAGCTTCTGGTCTTCCTCGAGCAATCCCTGCTTCTTCGCCCACAGCTCGATGCAATGGGTAATCTGCCAATGCGCGCCCTGGACGCCATGGCACAGACCGATCGTCTTCACGCCGCCATATTGATTGCACGCCCAGGTGTTCATCGCCATCGGGTTGGAATAGTTGAGGAACAGCGCGCCGGGCCGGGCGACTTCGCGGATGTCTTTGCAGAAACCGAGGAGGGCGTTGATGGTGCGCTGGGCGTACATGATGCCGCCGGCGCAGATGGTGTCGCCGACGCACTGGTCGACGCCATACTTCAACGGAATGTCGACATCGCTCTGAAAGGCTTCGAGCCCGCCCTGCCGCACCATGCACAGGATGTAGTTCGCCCCCTCGATCGCGCGCCGACGATCGGTGGTCGCCTCGATGGTTGACGGCAATTCGTTGAACTGGATGTCGCGCTGGCAAAGCTGCGTGACCATGTCGAGGTTGCGCTGCGAGAGGTCCGTCAGTGCAAAACGCGTATCGGCGAGCTCCGGAACGGCTAGGATGTCCTGCATGAGCCGGCGGGTGAAGCCGATGGACCCGGCGCCAATCATCGCGATCTTGATAGCCACGTTGCGGACTCCTGTACGGATGGGATTCAGTGTTGGGTTTCGGCGGGAACGATGCCGCCCCACACGGGGCTGCGGTATCTTAGCGGCTCGTTCGATGGCTTAAAACTGCGACGTTTCATGAGGTGGTTACGTGTTGGCATCCTGCTTCTGCTGGCGAATTTAGCCCAAGGCTGCGCGATGAAAGAACCGGATCCTCCCCGTTCGCCACTGCCCGACTTCGCCAAGCTCTGGGATTACCAGCAGCCCGCAGTGAGCGAGCGGCGCTTTCGTGACGTGCTGCCCGGGGCAGCGGAGCCGGGCGATGTTTCCTATCGTTTGCAACTGCTGACGCAGATTGCGCGAGCGCAGGGGCTGCAGGGAAAGTTTGTCGAGGCGCAGGCGACGCTCGACGGAGTGGAATCGCAGCTCGGCGACGATCCTCTGCCGCGGGTGCGCTACCTGCTGGAGCGCGGGCGGGTCTTCAATTCATCGGGCCAGCCGCGCGAGGCGCTGCCGCTCTTTCATCTCGCCTATGAAGCGGCGTCAGAGGCGGGGCTCACGCGCCTGGCGATCGATGCAATCCACATGCTCGCGATCGCGGAGCCGGAACCGGCGGACCAGCTCAAGTGGAACCTGGAAGGCCTGCGCCTTGTCGAAGCCAATCCGGGCCACCACGGCTGGCTGCCGGCGCTGTACAACAACATCGCCGAGACGTACCTGCTATTGAAGGAGAATGAGCCGGCCCTGGAGTATTTCCGCAAGCTCGAGGCAATTGAGCCGTCGATCTATGTCCGCAAGGACATCGCGAAGGTGCTCCGGTTGCTGGGACGGGGCGAAGAGGGACTGAGCATCATCCGCCAGGTCGAGCGCGAGCTATCAAGCGAAGGGAAAGAGAACGGTTACGTTCTCGAGGAGCTCGCCGAGGCGCTGTCGGCGGCCGGAAGGACAGACGAGGCACGGCCCCGCTTCGCCCGCGCGTATGAGTTGCTAAAGGACGACTCGTACATGAAGCAGCATCCAGAACAGCTCCGACGCCTGCAGCAGCTCGGCAGCGAATGACCGCGGTTTGGCTGTGCGTAAATCGCGCGTGGGAGTCCGTCCACATGACTGACGATCGTGACCAATGTTCTTACGCGGCGCATGCCTGTGGTTCAGCCGTTTATGAGCCTAATGAGCGATGCGACATTTGAGCCGATGGACGTCAACTTGCTCAAGGGCGCCAGGAGAGCCGATAGAACAGGGAGGCTCGGTTCACGTTTGAGAAGTTGAACCCTAATAGACTCCACGTCGCCCACCAGTTCTTCTTTTTCTCGATCCGACAGAGACGGATCAGATGTCACCTTGCGTTTGATCTCATCCACTAACGCGAACGCCGGGCGGCGTTCCTGTTCAAGCTGCTGCTCCTGCGTCACATCCCCACGCGCTTGGCCGAGCATAACCCTATTATTGCTGCCAGAGATTGAGACATTCTGAATAAAACGCTCGGGGTTCTGCTTGTATTCACGAATGATCCCGGTACCGCGGTCCTCCTCGATGAACAGACGCCCCTCACCCGTAAGTCGCGCGTGCACGCTGCCAAAGGTGAAGACGCAATCCAAAAGTCCACGCGACTGCAGGACCTTCGCTGCATCAATGACCCACGTCTCCGGGAAAGGGTCCTTTATCTGCCGTGCTATCGCATTCAAGTCGATGTAGTCACCATCTGCTTCTGCGTCCGCCTCGTAAACGGCAGCTAACAGCAGGTCAATGAACCGGGAGAAGGTTAACTTCGTTGCGGTAGTCATTGGTCGCGCCTCACCACCTTAACTCAACCCTTGGCGTGGCAATCCTTTCGAGAAACGCCACCTCCCTGAACTTCGCGAAGAATCCTCGGCGGCCCAGAACTGCGTACGGGAAATCCAGGCGTTCAACAAACCAGATATCCAAGTCGAAAGTATGTTCGCCGAGAGCAAAGTAAGCGCGGCGAACCCAAGCCGGCTCGCGGCTGCCAGCGTATTGTACGTCCTGATCAGGCAGGCCGGAAAGATCGATTCCAGCATCTTCCCCTGCCTTGCGAGGGAAAATCGGCATATCCGCTCCGCTGTCGATCAGGGACCTAACGTGAATGCGGCCGTGGGGACCGAGAAGGTACACGTCACAGATAGGCAGCGCATATGTTCTGCCGATCAGAATCTGATATGGGTGAGGGCTCAGTGGCATCGAGAGTCGTCTCTCATAACCGCTGCGCGACGTCAGTGCCACTCTGCGCTAATTGCCGCCGTGCTTGACCTCACCCAGCGCGCTTTCTAAAGTAAGTTGCAGACAACCAGTGGGGCCATTGGCCCCGGGGCGATTTGAATTCGCAGCTTGCGGCCCGTGGGATTCGTCCCGCAAAACAGCTAAAGCGCGGCAGAACCTTCTGCCACGGGCCATGCCATTCTGGGCGTGGTTTTTTCTTGCGCTCACAGAGGAACCCTATGACGCAGACACAAATGCCGCCGAAATCGAAGGCGCCGGTGACTCAGTTGAACAGCGAGCAGATCAACCGCTACAAGCGGCACCTCATCCTGCCCGAAGTCGGCATGGAAGGGCAGAAGAAGCTGCTCAATGCCAAGGTGCTCTGCATCGGAGCGGGAGGGCTCGGCTGCCCGATCAGCCTCTATCTCACGGCCGCGGGGGTCGGAACGATTGGATTGGCCGACGTCGACGTCGTCAGCCCGAGCAACCTCCAGCGGCAGGTTTTGTTTGGCGTCAAGGACATCGGCGAGGACAAAGTGAAGGCCGCAGGAAAGCGGCTGAAGGACCTCAATCCCGATCTGAACCTGATCGAGCATAAGACGGTGGTCAACAGCTCGAACGTTCTCGAGCTGATCAAGGATTACGACGTGATCATTGACGGGACGGACAACTTTCCGACGCGCTACTGCGTGAACGACGCATGCGTGATTCTGAAGAAGCCCAATGTTTACGGCTCGATCTTCCGGTTCGAGGGGATGGTGACAGTTTTCGCGCCGCACCTGAAAAACCCGGACACCGGACAACAGGGTCCTTGCTATCGCTGCATGTATCCCGAGCCGCCGGACCCGGGGTCGGTTCCAAGCTGCGCGGAAGGCGGAGTGCTCGGCGTCATCTGCGGCACCGTCGGGAGCATGCAGGCAAATGAAACGGTGAAGCTGATCCTCGGCATTGGACGGCCGGCGATTGGAAGGTTGATTACCTACAGCTCACTCGACCTGGACTTCAAGAGCTTCAAGGTGCGCCACGATCCCAACTGCCCGGTGTGCGGCACGAATCCCACGATCACCAGCCCGATTGATTACGAGCAATTCTGCGGCGTGCCGATTCTCGATCCGAAATCGATCGCGGAGACGCAAGCGGAAGTGAAGATCGCGAGGGACGGCAACGGGCAAGCGGGAAAGTCTGCGCCGGACCTGGACGCGAAGGGACTGCCGCACGGATACAAATTCGATCCGAACTGGGAGGTAACGCCGCGTGAGGTGAAGGCGATGCGCGACCGCAGGCAGGACTTTTACTTCATCGATTGCCGGCTTCCCAACGAGTACGCGATCACGCACATCGAAGGCACGGAGTTGATTCCGCTTCAGCAGATCAACCAACACCTGGAGAAGCTGCGCGAGCATCGGGACGAGAAGGTGGTGGTGCACTGCCGCAGCGGGGCCCGCTCGTTGTCGTTCAGCGAGGCCTTGCGCCAGGCGGGGTTCAAGGACGTCAAGAGCATGGCGGGCGGAATCCTGCTGTGGAACAAGGACATCAATCCCGGGGGACCGCAGTATTAGATCCCGCCGGGACCGGCGGGGGCGCACGCCGCCCATGCTGTTCCGTCCGCGGCAGCGCGCCCTCGCATCCGCGCTGCGAAATTGCCGTTTTTGCTCGGCAATGGCGATCTGGGACCGTCAATCGCGAAGGTCCCATAAAGATATGACGCCACCGGATAATTCTTTTGCAGGTGCTTGACGGTCAGATATAGAGTACGTGACGTATCGCCGGGGTGCGCGCTTTCCTTCATGTCGCACCGTTGCAGCCAACTCATTTTTAGGAGCAGTTCATGACGCGTGACCCCTCTATGGTGCCTGGCTCGGGCGTTCCGGCCGACCGGACGCGATCGACGGTCCAGATGTTCGCCCTCGTCATCGGAGTGATCTACGTGCTGGTGGGTCTGCTGGGACTCATACCGATACCGGCCCTGGTTCACACGACAGTCCCGGGCGATCCCGCACTGAGGAGCTCTTTCGCGAACCTGTATTATGGGCGGCTGCTCGGTCTGTTTCCCGTCAACCTGCTTCTCAGCATCATCCACGTGTTCATCGGCGTGTGGGGGATGCTCGCGTTCCGCACGATCAGCGGATCGATCGGCTTCGCGCGCGGACTGGCGATCATCTACCTGCTGTTGGCGGTTCTGGGCCTGATCCCGAACGATCTTACCCGCACCGTTTTCGGGCTCGTGCCGATCTACAGCCACAACGTGTGGCTCCATGCGGTGACCGGCCTGATCGCGGCCTACTTCGGTTTCGCCACCCCGATGGATCGGGTGACGACGACCGACCGCATCTGACGTTCTTCAGTTGAACCACAACGGGCGATCGGCCGCGAAGGCCGGTCGCCCTTTTGCATTTGTGGTGTTGCCGGATTTCGTTGCCAGGATCAGAATGACGGCAACACAGGTGGGATGTGAATGCGGGAATTAAAGACGTTTTGCTGCTGACGATGCTGAGCATTGTCGCGGGTTGTCAGACGGATGCGGGTGGGGGTGCGTCTGCGCAACGTGGCGCGCAGGTTTCCGCGCGAAAGACCTACTTGATTCACCTGCCCGGCATCGCCGGCGACAGCGTCTTCGATCGCTGGTGGATGAACGCGCTCAACGAAGGTGGTCTCGGCGCGCAGGCCGAACTTTTCGATTGGACCGCGCGCGATCGTTGGTTCGCCGCACTCCACGCTCGCCAGCGCAATCAGCGGGAGGCGCAGCGGCTGGCGGAGCGGATCACGCAGATTTCCCGCAATGAACCTTCCGCACAGGTGATCATTACGGCCCAGAGCGGAGGCACTGGCGTGCTGGTGTGGGCGCTGGAGCGGCTGCCGGATGACGTGCGCGTGCGCTCCGCCTTGCTTGTCGCGCCCGCGATCTCGCCATGCTATGACCTGTCGGCCGCGCTACGGCACGTCGACCATCGGATGTATGCCTTCGTTAGCGCCGGCGACTTCTTCATCCTGGGCGCAGGCACGAGCGTCTTTGGGACAATGGACGGCGCGAATGCCGAAGCGGCGGGGCGCTTCGGCTTCCGTGCGCCGCGCGCGGCCGAACAGGCGCAGTACGCGAAACTCAAGAACGTCGATTACGATCCGGCGTGGCTGTGGTACGGCAACTTTGGAGATCATACCGGGGCGATGTCACTAACCTTCGCGCGCTATGTCCTCGCTCCGCTGCTGAACGCCGGCCTGGAAGGTCCTGCGAGCGTTTCGGCCTCTTCACGCGCGGATCAGCGCGCGTCGGTTCAGAATCACCCGACCACCCGGGCGGCCAACAGCGTCCGGTCGTCGGTGGGGGGATAGCCGCCGTCGAAATCTTCGACAGCGAAAAGCGTGCAAGCGACGATTTCGGCGGCATCGCCGGTGCAGGAATTCAACGTTTCGTCGAGCCGTTCCATTCCGAACAAGTCATCCGAGACGCTTCGCGCCTCGGTGATTCCATCGGTGTAGAAGAGAATCGCGTCGCCAGGCTGAAACTGGATCAGGCAATCGAAGTAGCTCTCCTCGGATTCGATTCCCAGCGGCAGGCTGTTCGCCTCGCGGATTGAAGTCACGCTTCCGTCGCGGCGCAGGCGCGGCGAGGGATGTCCCGCCGAACAATAGCTCAGCGTTCGCTCGCGCGGATCGTAGATGCCGTAGAAAGCGGTGACGAAGTTGCCCGAGCCGTTCGTGTAGCGCGCCGCCAGGTGGCGGTTGATGAAGGTCATCAGCCCGCTTGGAGACGAGGGCGGGCCGAAGTGGGTGTGTGCGATGCTGTGGGTGACCGCCATGAGCACGGCCGCGGGCGTTCCATGGCCGCTGACGTCGGCGATCAGGATTCCCCAGCGCCCATCAGGCAGTGGGAAGAAATCGTAGTAATCGCCGCCGGCGCGCCGTGAGGTTTCGTAGAAGGCAGCCAGCTCCAGCGTCGGGATCTTCGGCAGAGTCACCGGCAGCAGGGAGCGCTGAATCTCCGCGACGACCTGCAGCTCGCGGTCAACCACGTCGTACGCTTCCCGAAGCTGATCCGACAGCACCAGGTTCTGCGTCGCGCGGCCAAACAGATTGCTCATCCACACGTGCTCCGGCAGCTGCTCGCGCCGGAAGGCGCCGCGCTCCTTGCGGAAGAGCACCACCATGTTGAGCGCCACCCCGCGGTCGTAGAGCGGAATGGCCACCAGCGAGCCAACACCCTGCAGGTATTCGGCGGCCGGATCGTTCGGATCGGGAAGCAACTCATCGAGAATCACCGGCATATCGCCGTAAATAAGTTCCGCGAAGAGCCCTCCCTCCAGGAGGGGAAGCTGCTGTTTTGATTTCCACGGGTTGATCGGCGTTTTCCAGCGGCTGCTGCGGGTGATGCGGTAGCGCGGGACATGCAGATCGCGACGGCTAAGCGAGACCGATCCGTCAGAAGGCAGGATCTGCCGCATGCGCTTCCCGTAGTTCTGCACCATGACCTGCGGGTCGGTGTGCCGGCTCATTTCGCGCATGGTCTCGATGATGAACGCGAGCCGCTGCTCGAGCCCGCCAAGCCGGCCAGTCAACGTGGTGTCGAGGGGGATGTCGCTCATGTGTCGCTTCGCAGCGGCGGCGAAGTCTCACTCGCGGCATATTAAGCATGTGCAGCCTGGCTCTCCAGTCGAACGATTGCAAGGCCGATGAATACGGGGCGCGTCATTCGCATGATGTGTAGTCGGAGCATGCGATCACATCCGAATCCGAAAGCTTACGAGCGGCCCGCAGCAACGCGCTGCTGCGCGTCCGCAAAACAGCGTTTCGCGATCTCAACGTACAGCAGCGCCTGCTGCCAGCGGTCCCCCTCTTCGACTTCCTTCCCCGCGGCGTTGCGGAACGTCCGGGCATAGTAGTTCGTCGATTGCAGCAATTCGGGGGCGAAGCAGATGTAATCGCCCGGCTTGGCGCTGCGAAGAAAGCCCGCGAAGGCGCGCGTCCACATCTCCTTGAAATGCTCGACGTATTTGCGGCCCGTTCCATCGCCGATGTCCACCTGCATCGATCCGGGGTTGCCGATCCGGCCATGGACGAACCGGACGCGCTCGAATACCGGCGCAATAAACTCCAGCTTCGGCTCGATCTCGCCATACACCATCTCCAGGCCGGTGTACCAGTGGGAGAAATCGCCGTTGAAGCGGACATCCGGGAATCGCCTGGTGATCTGCACCGCGCGCCACAGGTCCTGCGTGATGGTCGCGCGGTGGGTCTCGATGTAGAGCGGCATGTCATGCCGCGCTGACGCCTCCAGAATGTCGCCGACGAGTCGATCCACTTCCGCGTCATCCTCCATCCCCCAGCCGACGTGAAGCGTGCCGCATTCGTAGCCGCCCTCCTTGAGAGACTTCGCCAGCGGCCCAGCTTCGCCGACCTTATTCACCCGCCCGCCCGACGTGGCGCCAAGGCCGAGCCTCTTGCACAGCGCTGCGTCCGCGCCCTGCACCCCCGCGAAACCCGCCGCCTTCGCGGCCGCCAGGATTTGTTCATCCGTGCCGCGCGGGCCCGTGGAAGTTTCGGGCAACGCCGTCCACGTCCCGCCGTTGATATCGCAGCGTAAATAAGGCGCGCGCGACGTTCCGTCGTTGGTGTTCTTGATCATGCCGCCTCGCTCCCTCAGTACCGTATGGTTTGTGTAGCCCTGAGACAACACGGCGGACCATCGCCATGCACGACGGCTTCTCCGAGCGCGCTGACGCGATGGGGAAGCGGGAAACAAGCGGAAGTTCATCGCCGGCGTCAGCGGCTGAAAGTGTACCCACGCGCGCGGACACTCGTGGAGGCCATACGCCGGCGCCCGCCTCTGGATCACCATCCTCTCCCGCCCCGCGGCGTCTTACCCGGAGCTGCGCCTCCGCCCATTGGGTCTGATGACAAAAAGCAGATCCCGACAACTGCAAAGACCCGCAGCAGCGTCCCAAAACACGATTCCCAGTCCAAAAAACCATGTTCAACCCATACGATCCCCATCGCCGCCCCATCCGGCCACCATCGACCCTCCATCGAATCGCCATCAAGCGCCCACCCCCCAGCCACCGCGCCCCCGAGGCGCTTCCACCGCAGGCCCGATGCCTGACCAGGCGATGCAATCCGCTCGCCAGCCGCCGACCATCAACCCACCACCGCAAAACCGCCCGACCACCGACGCCATTCCAATTCGCAGCCGCACGCGGGTGCCAATCCTTCATGAAATGACTCCGCTCTAATGCGAACACGCCGCTAACGCGAAGTCAGCCCGGAGCAACCGACCAAGCAAGCGCGACGCGAAACAGCCGGGGTCTCGAGATGCGCCCCCCCTTTGTTTTTCCCGGGAGCAACGCGTGCAGTCCTTTGTGTAGGCGCGGGTTTCAAACCCGCCCTCTTCCCCCCGCCGCCCCGACACACATTCGCCGCCGCATTCGCACCGGCGGGTTTTCAACCCTCCGCATGGCCAGTAAGATCCAATTGAAGAAGGGTGTCAGCGGAGGGAAGTTAAAAGCTTGTCGGATGCCAGAAGCTGCAGCGATCGTGCCAGTATGCAGGTGGCTCCGGCGGTGCGGAGAACGTTTATGTTGAGCGACGTGGTGGTGATCCCCGGATTGAGCTGGGACTTCACTCTTAAGTACTTTGTTCCGCTCTTGATTGCAGCGGCAGCACAATTTGTATGCCCTCGAGTTTGGCTGCTGATCTATAGTACAACAATAAGCATATGTTGGATGTCGGTCTCTGGCGTCGCGGCGCTGTTCTTGTATATCGGTTACGGGTTTTACCACAACCCAACTGATCCATCCGTGGGGACGGTAGTAACCGGGTGGGCTGTGTCCGGGCTGCTCATTATTTGGATCCCGCATTTCTTGCGGTGATTCATTGCATGGAAAGTTCGTAATCGTCCCTTTCCGCGACCCACGAGCAGCGCACGCGGGTTTGAACCTAAGCTCACCGAACAAAAGTCAGGGTGAGACCAAGCATCCGACGCATGCACCGTGTTGAGGTTTTACCTACCGCTTTCAAACCTGAACGACGTCAGGTTCCTGTGGGCGCGTTTGCCGAAGGGCCGAATATCCCGCGTACGATCCGGGCGCTGTATATGCCCGCATATTGTTTGCGGAGGGGCGGAGGGAAACCGCAAACCACCTCATCGCGCGGCTGATGCGCGAGATTGTCCCACGGCTCTGGTTGGCCCGCCGCTTTCCATCACCTGTTTGAAGTTCCGCAGGTCCTCGCGGATCTCGGCGGCGGGATCTTTGCCGAGCATCTTCGCCACCGCCGCGCCGAAACGCCCGGCGGGGGGGATGTAGTCGATCGTCACCTTCACGATCGTGCCTTCTTCGGCCGTGCCGGGGATGAAGCGCACCGAGCCGGCGTTGTCGACGTTCGCGTTCTCCAGCGAGCGCCAGGCGATCAGCGCGTTCGGCTCATCGTTGATGATCTCCGCATCCCATTCGACGGTCGTGCCGGCGGGAGCTTTCGCTACCCAGTGCGATCGTTTCTCATCGATCCGTTTCACCGACTCCAGGTAATCCATGAACCGCGGGAGGTTCTCGAAGTTGCGCCAGAACTCGTACAGGTCCCATGGCGAGCGGCTGATGGTGACCGATTCCTCGACGTGGATCCCATGTTCGGAGTATTCCTCGGGGGTCGCCGGCTCGCGGCCGGCCGTGTTCATTCCCATGGCGGCGTAGGCGGAGCAATGCCCCGTCGCGCCGCGATAGACCAGCGCGCCGCCGAGCGCGGCGACCAGCAGCCCGCCGAGCGATCCGCGTTTCAGCCCGTAGAGCGCCGCGGCCCCGCCCGCGAGGGCGGAGACCCATCGTTCCGTGTCCCCGACGTTCACACGCCGTTGCGCCTCGTCATTGTTTCGCTCGAAACGATCCTGCTGAGTCGGCTGTTGAGTTTCGATTTGAGTCATGGTCACTCCATTTGAAGACTAAGTTTCGTCCCTGACGGCACCGCTCGAGGCGGCAAAGCGGGTGCCATGGTTGAGCCAGTCGCTCACCCGACCCTTGGGGCAGCCGAGCCGACCGCAGGCACGATTCGACACACGCCAATCCGTCGCCGGCTCGGACAGAATGGGAAGGCCGCGAGTGGCACACGGCCTTTGCCACGCCCGACGAAACAAGCTCGCAATGGCTCAGGTCGCTTTAGCACAGGATTTGCAGGAGAGGACGCGGAGCGAGCGTGCGCCCGGGAAGGAATGTTCGACGGAGGGAATGAACCCATGCAGCGCGGGTTGAATCCGATCCCCGATCTGCTGGAGCGGCAGGAACAACCGGGGCAGCCGGACCTTCTTGAGTCGGGGAGCGCGCCACCGGCGGCCGACATCGTCTCTACCCTGGCGGAGAATCATCAGCTTCGTGCCCAACTGGAACAGCTGCGTGCCGAGCGCGCCCCGCTCCTGGACACGCAACAACGGGTGATGGAACTGCTGGGCAGTGCCCAGCCCGACCAGATCATTCACGACCTGCGAAATCTCCTGAACGAGCGCACGCTTTTCAAATCACTTATCGATGCCGTCGAGCGCCGCTGAAACGGCCCCAAGGTTCGCGGAATGCGCGCAGGCCTTGCGTTTACCGGGTAGTGGGTCAGTCCTGAAAGCAACGGCGGTTTTACTCACCCCGGCCGAATGCCTGGGCGTCTTCGCGAAGGTTTACCAGCGCCCGATCGACAAGCCGGCGAATCTCTTTCTCCACTTCGTCAGCGGTTCGGCGAGCTTTGGGGAGCACCATCCAACACGACTGAATCGCTTGACGGATGCAACTGTCCACGTGCCCCGGACCAAACATCTCGCTCATCTGATCCATCGGGTTTTTACCGTCGTCATCATTGCAGCTTGCAGTAGCGTTGTGAACATGAACGGCCATAAACGCTCCACGCGAGATTTAAAAGATGACGTTGTTTGCGGCAACGCAAACGCGCGGAGCCGTCAAATCGAATTGTCCGCATTGTATCCAATTGCTGATGTGCCGTCGCATAAATTCAAACCGACCCACTACCGTTTGCCGCGATTCCGCGATTCTCAATCCTCGATCTTCTCCTCCTCCCCCGACTCCCCGACCCCTTTCCCCGGCTCGCCGCGCCAACTAAGCTACCCGCGACTCGGCAAAAGGAGACGACATGGGTCTGCTGGACGGCAAGAAGGGGCTCATTCTCAACATCGCCAACGACCGCAGCATCGCCTGGCACATCGCCAACAACGCGCTCAAGCAGGGGGCGAAATGCGGCTTTGGCTATCTTCCGATGGAGAAGATGGAACGCCGGGTCCGCAAGGCGATGGAGGAGGGCGGCTTCGGCAGCGAGTGGCTCGCGCCGTGCGACGTGGGGAATGACGAGTCGATCGAGAAATTCTTCGCCGCCGCGCGCGATCAGTTCGGCACGATCGACTTTCTCGTGCACTGCCTCGCCTTCGCCAACCGCGATTACCTGCAGAAAGACCCCGGCGTATTCGCCTCGACCCCGCGCGAAGTCTTCCGCCAGGCGCTGGACATCAGCGCCTACAGCCTGATCGCCCTCACCCGCGGGGCCGCCCCGCTGATGCCCAGCGGCGGCTCGGTCGTCGCGCTGACGTATCTCGGCAGCGAGAAAGTGATCCCCGGCTACAACGTGATGGGCGTCGCGAAGGCCGCGCTGGAATCATCGGCGCGCTACCTCGCGTTCGATCTGGGCTCGAAGAAAATCCGCGTCAACACAATCAGCGCCGGCCCCATTCGCACCCTCAGCGCCATGGCCGTTGGCGGGATCGACGAGATGTTCGAGCACATGGAGCGCAAGGCCCCGCTGCATCGCAATGTCGAAGGCGACGAGGTCGGCAAGACCGCCGTCTACCTGCTCAGCGATCTCTCGAGCGCGGTGACCGGGGAAAACCTCTTCGTCGACTGTGGCTTCAACACGGTCGGGCTCTGAGCCTGGCGATTCTCTTGCATTGCCCCAAAACCGCCGATACTATTTTCGGCCGGCCGCGCGGGTGTAGCTCAGTGGTAGAGCGTCACGTTGCCAACGTGAATGTCGAGGGTTCGACCCCCTTCACCCGCTCTGAATAACTGCCGATGACGGCACATGTCGCCGGCAGTTTTCGTATGTCAGGATTCTCACCTACCCGCGTTCCAGCGAGCTCCCTCCCGCGCATTTTGCCAAGCTAAGAGGCCCGCCGCGAAGAAGCCATCCGGCAGACCGAAATGCTCGATTAGCCCTTCTGCCAGTTGCACAGTGCGTCTTCGATCACCGCTGGTCCTCCAAGCCGGCAAGCTTTCACGGTCGCCGGCCCAGTTCAGTTTGCTGGCGACTGACAAATCCTCGGAATGGCACGCTTTCGCCTTGCAATTCTTCATTGCCACGACGCAGAATGGACCTCGTCGTGAAAGCCATGTCGTTCATGGTTCGACCACGACGCTCGCATTCCTCATGCAGCCCTTGTCACGGACGACTTCAAGCGGCGGCCCATCTCGACGACTGCCACGGATTGAAGCCCCCGACAGGAGCGAGTTGCTCTGCGAGCGACCTGCCGTAGTTCCAGACTTGAGGCGCATCATGGACGAAACTGTTGCTCGTGGAATGCTAAAGCTCAACGAATATGGTCAGTCGATCCAGCACGATCTCCAACCCGACGACCCACGACTCAATGGAGTCATGCACCTGGTCCATGAGGACGGCACGGTCATGTTTCTCAGCCGTGCCTTTACGCAGACGGTGGGCGACTGGGTGTACTTCTTCACGGCACACCACGGTTTTCTGATATACCACAAAGACCGTTTGAGGGAGTGCAAGCGATATGAAGCCTTACCGGAGGCGTTAGCACCCACCGCTCCGCCACTGGCGACCACGATTCCGCCTGCGGAACTTGGCAACATTGGCTTTGGCGACATGCCGATGGCTTCGGGCGATCTCTTAGGCGCTGAACACGCCGCTCCCTGGTAGAAATCGACAGGTCTCAGCGCGACGAGTTCAAGAAGCGACTCGACCTCTAGTCCGTCAGCACGCTAAGACGATCCGGCGAGCGCCTTGTCCATCGCCGCCCGCAACCCCATCGGCCGGATCGCAAAGGCGTCGAGCGATCTGCGGTTCCGCACGACCGTCGGGTTTCGAAGCCCCTCGATCAAGTGTCGCCCGACCTCGAATGCAGCGGGCGTCACCAGTGCCAACCAGAGGCTGGACAGGTACGGCGTCAGCACGGGCACCGAGATCAGCCAACGCCGGAGGCCCCGCTGCCGTGCGTATTCTCGAATCATGTCGCCGTAGCTCACCACATCGCTCCCGCCGATCTCGATGATGCGACTCTCGCCTGCCGGCAGGCCCTTGGCGGCGAGCAGATACGCCAGCACGTCGTCCACGGCGATGGGCTGGGTCGGCGTGTTCAGCCACCGAGGGCAAAGCATGACCGGTAACCGGTCGCAAAGCGACTTCATCATCGTGAACGAGAGGCTACCCGCTCCGATAACCACCGATGCACGCAGTTCCACCGTCTCTACCCCGCTGTGCCGGAATATCCGCCCGACCTCATGGCGGCTTCTCAGGTGGGGCGACAAGTCCGGAGCCTGCTCGTCCCCCAAGCCGCCGAGGTAAACGATCCGCCCGACGTTCGCCTTCTTTGCCGCCGTGGCAAGATTCGTCGCTGCCAGTCGGTCGTCCTGTTCGAAGTCCTTGGAGTCAGCCATCAGATGCACGAGGTAGTAGACAATCTTTACGCCCTCCAACGCACGGTCCAGCGAGGCAGTGTCCAGCACATCACCTTGAACGATCTCGGTCGTTTCACAGATCAGGGGCCGCAACTTATCTGGATTGCGGGCAAGGCACAACAGCCTCACGCCCGACCGCTCCAACACAGGGATGAGCCGGCCGCCGATGTAGCCGCTCCCGCCCAGTAGCAGGGTGCGGGGACCAGGTTGTTCTTCCGACGACGGCATCGATTCCACCTACGAAGGTACGAATAGTGCAAAATGACTGAAAGCAGAGTTCGACCGTGCTTGCCCGCAATGATAGGGGGGGTCCTAGGTTACTGGAGCCTGATGCTGTCACTGCGAAAGCCATCGACCGACACCATCCGTGCCTTTTTGAATTCGCAGTCGGGACTGGCACTCAGCTACCTGGCAGTCGGGGCGACGGCGACTGCGCCGCCGCCAGGATATACCGTAGACCATACCCGCATCCGCCTCGGTGCCGGGCAACAGGTATTCGAATCGGCTAAGGCCGCCCTCGGGAGATGGGATCACTTTAAGCTTGGCTGGGTGGAGGCGTGGTCGCCGGAGCGGTCGATAGAGTCGGGCATCCTCGTGGGAGTTGTTGGGAGGTCTCTGGGCCTGTGGTGCCTCAATGCCTGCCGAGTCGTTTATGTCGTGGATGAGACGGGGCCGGTATCGAGATTCGGTTTCGCTTATGGCACATTGCCCGGTCACGTGGAGACCGGCGAGGAGAGATTCTTGATCGAGTGGGACCACTCGAACGATGCCGTCTGGTTCGACATCCTCTCCTTCTCCCAACCACGCCATATCTTGATCCGCCTCGCCCGGCCGTGGGTCCGAATGCTTCAGAAGCGGTTCGGCCAAGAATCAGCGGCGGCGATGGCGGAGGCGGTCAGTCGGTACGGGCAATTGGAGTGCTGACGGCGGTCGCTCCTGTGGGGAAACTTCGCATTTGCTGTTAAATTTCACGCCTTGGAACTCATTTGAAAAAAGCTCAGGCTCATCGATGCCACCCAATATACCCGTGTCCTCATCGATTGCTTCACGATCAACCGGCGACTTGCTCGATGGCCGCTTCGAGTTTTTGAAACTCAACCGGTTTAGTCAGATGTTGGACAAACCCGGCCTCTCGGCTCCGACGAACGTCCTCTTCCATCCCAAAGCCACTAACAGCGATGCCCTTTATGTGCGGCCGCTGCTTAGCGTGCCTCATCACATCTAGCCCCGAGCCGTCGGGCAACCCAAGGTCGCTGATGAGGAGGTCGAATGGCTCAGTCTCCAGCAGATGTAGTGCGGTCTTGACGCTGCTGGCGCAGGCGACTGAGTAGCCGAAACCCGTCAATAACCTGGCCATGACCTTGCTTGTGTCCAGGTGGTCCTCGACAAGCAGGATGCGAAGTTTCTTGTGGGCTTCCCTAGGGGCGGCATCGGGCGGCAGGGTTCGTTCCGCAGACGGTGTAGGCATCGTCTCGAACATTAGCGTGAACGTCGCCCCCGTACCGGTTCCCTCGCTGGCGGCAGTAAGAGTTCCGTGCTGCATTTCGACCAGAGACCTGCAGATGGCTAACCCCAGCCCCAGTCCGCCGAACTTTCGGGTGATCGTCCGTTCACCTTGTTCAAATGCCTGGAACAGGTTCGGCAGCAGGTCGGCCTCGATCCCGATGCCCGTGTCCGCCACGTCGATGGCGAGCTTTTCGCTATCGCTGCCGCCTATCTTGTCCCCGCTGTATGTGGCCACCGAAACCTTGCCTTGCTCGGGCGTGAACTTGACCGCATTGCCAACGATGTTTACGACGATCTGCTGGATGCGGGCCGGGTCTGCCCAAAGGTGATGCCGCCTAGCACGCAGCATGAGCGAGACTTCAAGTTCCTTGGACTCGATCTCCGGGGCGCACATCGCCAAAGCGACATGAATCGCTTTGTGGGCGTCAACGACCTCGAAGTGAAGCTCTACCTTCCCTCGGCTGATCCTCGTCAAGTCCAGCAGGTCGTCGATAATTCTTGCTTCGAGTTCCACGTTGTGACGGATCGTCTGCATGTCTTCCCGCACGACCTCAGGCAACTGTGGGTCATTACAAAGGGCTGAAGTCAGGGCGAGGATCGGCGTCAGCGGGGTGCGAAGCTCGTGGCTGAGAACGGCCAGAAAGCGATCCTTCGCTTCGTTCGCTCCCTCGGCTTCCTCCTTTGCCCTTCGAAGTTGCTCGACATACTTATAGCTCGAATCTTTTTCCCGCCGTGCCAGTTCCTCCATGGCGTCACGTAGCCGCCTGTTGGCCTCCTGTAGCTCTCCGGCACGCAAGACGATCTCGGACTCCATCTGGCCGGATTTGGTTCGAAGTTCTTCGTTGACCCTGGCCCGTGCAGCATCGGACCGCTTGAGGCGGACAAACTCAGTCACATCCTCAACTCGGTGGATGATGCTTTCGACGTTGCCGTCGGCCCCGAGGACCGGCGAATTGACCGGACTCCAGTAGCGCTCCTCAAAACTGCCCCCGTCGGCCTCAGGCTTGCGGATGTCGTACTTTTGCACGGCCATGGTATCGGCCACTCGCTCCCGCATTACCCGTTCGAGGCTTGCCCGGAGATTGCTGGTGCCGGTGGCGCTGGGGTCGTCGGGATTATCGGGAAAGACCTCGAAGAGCCGCCTGCCCAAGATTGAATCACGTTGCGTCATCGTCGCCCGCAGATAAGCGTTGCTGACGGCGACAATCCGGAAGTCGGGTCCGGGGGAGAGAACGAGATACGAGGCCGGCGCTGATTCAAAAAGGGATCGGAAATTTTGTTCGGGCGGCAATAGTTGAGCATCGCTCATCGCAATCCTCGTGTGATGCTATCGTAACAAGAGACGAGCGAATCCGCTGTTGCAGAATTTCACGCCTCGAAACTGTTTTGAAAAAAGTTCACGCCCATCATAGCTCAGGTGATGTCCTGTGAGGCCTGGCGAGCTTTCTTGTTCAAGCCCTGGACGAAGTTAACACCAGCGGGTCGAACACTGCCTCCAACGCACAGTGATCGCTCGGCCTACTCTCACGTAGCTGGTGCCGATAGGTGCAGGGAACTGGCCGCAGTGAACGTGATGCAAAAGGTACCCGATACGCCTTAGTTCTTCACGGCGCAGTCTTTGAGGTGACACCTTGAAGTGCAACTGAATCAGGCTCGTACTGAACCGAGAGCTACGACTTGAGCCGAAAGACGTGCAACTCGTCTTCTCGGAGTTCCTTCTCTTCGTTGCGCAAGTTATTCGGGCGGCGGTGGCGGTGAAGAAGGCGTCCGAAGCGGCGTCCGGCAAACTTCCGCCGGGCACTCCGCACCGAAAGTCCAAACACTCCGGCGGGTGGCAACCCAAAAAGGACAGAAGCCAAAGACGTGCGCCAACCCCGCCGGTCGGCCGAGTCAACTTGGAGTGGACAATGAACCTCTCGGAGCTTGTAAGTGATGACAGTGTCCGCCGTCTCTTCAGCATGGTGACCCTGGAGTCCACGAGCCGTCCACCCGAGGCGGTGAATTAAATGAAGGGATACACCGCTGCTCGTCAACGTGATGATCGGGATACACCTGGAGCCGAAAGTGGCGAGAGGAAACGTGTATCCCTTTTTGTATCCCTTTCATGCGTTGAAGGGATACACCACCCCTTAAAACACCTTGAAAACAAGGGAAAAAACGCATGTATCGCTTTGCCAACGTGAATGTCGAGGGTTCGACCCCCTTCACCCGCTTTCAAACTGCCGATGACGGCACATGTCACCGGCAGTTTTCGAATGTCAGGATTCTCACCTACCCGCGTTCCAGCGAGCTCCCTCCCGCGCATTTTGCCAAGCTAAGAGGCCCGCCCCGTAGACGCTCGCGTCAATGCGGATTGCTGCGCCGAGTTGGCGGCCGAGCCGTTCGGATAGTACGGCGAAGCAAGCGCGGCCGGAGCCGCCTGGAGCGGCGCTAAGCGCCGTTAAGCTTGTATTCCCGCAGGCCGTACGCGTCGATGAATGCGTTGAGGTCTTTGCTTGGGCGCCGCTTCGATTCATCGTTCACCAGCGCCATTCGAAACCGTCCCATTGCCAGGAATGCGCGGTAGTCGTCCGGGACGTTCACGCTCAATCCTTCCAGCAGCGAGCGCTTGTTATCCAGGGCCGCGGTAAACGCGTCGTTTCCAAAGGTCTCGGTCGGCTGAGCGCCGATAGCCTTCATCGCCGCCTCCGTCCAATTGGGTTTCGAAGCTGGCCCGGCGGCGATCTTGCGCAGCAGGGTCCGCTGCTCGGGAGTGACAATCTCGATTCGTCCAATCATCACGCGCGTTACGTCAGCGGTGGGGGAGATCGAGAGCGGCAGGTATTGTTCGGTCCAGGCGCGCGGCACCGGGAAGAAGAGCCGCAGGCCCGGCCGCTTGAAGTAGGAGACTTCCCAGGTATTCAGCATTGCCTCCGCTTCATCACCGAAGAGCCCTTCGCGCACGAGAGTGTCATGCAGGACTGCGCGGATTTTGGTCAGATTGGTGGCGTTGTACTCCGACGGCGCGAAGGTAGCGGGCAGGGTTGCCAGCGCATCGCGTCCGCCCCTGGCGACGCTGACGCTGTCGACTGTTCGGAAAGCGGAAGTTCCATCGGCCCGGGCGTCGATCAACAGCAACGGGCCCAGGCGGCTGTCGGACTCAACTTTTCCAAAGTTCCCCCACTGGCTGCGAACAACGAGATTCTCTCCTTCGCGACTGATTCTTAGAGGCGCATTCACCTGACCGACGCCGCGATAGAACAGGTAACGTTCGTGCTCATTCGACTCGTTGGTGACCATCGCGGCTTTCACCTGTCGCGGCGCGAGCCAGACCCGGTCTTTGGTTTGGGGCCCCGTCGAGCTTCCGCCGAGGCGCAGGCCAGGCCATGCGAGCGTCCCGATTGATTCGCCATTGAGGCTGCGGACGTTCAGACCGTCTTTGAGCGCCGGGCTTTGCACCTGCGCTTTCGGATAGAACTGAGTCAGCCAACCGCCGTGGAACGAGACCTTGACGTCGATCGGTCCGATGTCAGCCCCCTTGGGCGGGTAGAAGTAAATTACCGGGGTCTCCAACCGCACGGTGATGTCTGGATGCGGGTGTGGATATACCTTGTCGAACAGAGTGGGCAGGTCGCGCAGCGATCCCGTCATGCGGGCAATGTCATGTACGAAGCCCGGCACCGGCTCATCGTCGGTGTTTATGCCGCCGATTGCGTTGCCTTCTTCATCCTGAAGGACGGTGAAGGTGCCCCATTCGTGCACGACAAGCTGCTCCGCCAGCAGCCGTTGAGGCAGTAACGTACAGACGACGATCAATATGAAAGTCCATTTCATGGGGTCCTCCGCTCATCCGAGTTCGACCAACGATCCGCTCGATCTGCGCACCCCTGAGTAGATCGAAGCTGCCGGGTTACTATGTTTTTTTGTTAGTCACCTTCGATCTTCGTTCTACTCAGATGTGCAGGCGCGGCCGCCGAAGTTGCGTGAAAGGGTGAGATGTCGGATGCCGATCTGGTCCGCCAGGCGCTGGCTGGGAAGGCCGGAGCGTACGAGCAGCTCGTGCGCCGCTGGTCTGCGCGCGTGCTGGCCGTCTGCCACGCGCGGGTCGGAAGATCGGACATCGCGGAGGACCTTGCTCAGGAGGCGCTGCTTCGCGGATTGCGGGGCATCGCAAGTCTGACGGCCCCGGAGAAGTTCGGTCCCTGGCTGTGCGGAATCGCGACACGCACCGCACTGGACTGGCTCAAATCCGCGCAGCGGAGCGAGGTTCCATTCTCGGTGCTGAGCGCGGCAGGCGACGGAGGAGCGGCGAACGCCGTGGCGGCCGCGGATGACACGGACAAGCGGGACGAGATCGCGGAGCTGATGGAAGCCGTGCAGCGCCTGCCGGAGCAGTACCGCGAGGTGCTCATGCATTACTACTATCAGGACTGCACCTACCACGAGCTCGCGGAATTGCTCGGCGTGTCGGCGGCGACGGTAAACGCCCGGTTGACCAGAGCGCGACAGATGTTGCGCGACCGGTTGGGCGCCAAAGGCGCGGCGCCTCGCGCGCCCCATTCCAAAGTTGACGTGGAGCGCACGAATGGACTGTGAGACGGCCCTCAATCTCATCTCCGCCCGACTGGACGGCGAGATCTCGCCAGAGGAGCAGTTGCGCCTCGATGAGCATCTGAGCGGCTGCGCCGACTGTCGCGCGGCGGCGGAGGAGTGGCCGAGGCAGCACGAGCAGTTGCGAAGGGCCTTCGGGCCGCGCCGGGAGGCTGCCGAATTCCTGGCGGATCGCGTCATCGCGGCTCGTGCGCCGCCTCGGCGGTTCGCGTGGTGGGCGATGCTCGCGTCGGCGGCCGCGGGATTTCTGCTGGCGGTTGTCCTGCTTCAGCCATGGAATCGACCAGCGCCGCTCGGCATTGCGCCGAGGAGCAAGGCGCCGCCGCAACCGATCGCGCATCTCGCGCTCGCGACGGGTGTCGTCGAGATCCACGATCCGGGTTCCGGCCAGTGGCGCGCGATG
>JBBRCX010000056.1:0-31572 GCA_038204465.1 Tepidisphaerales bacterium
CCCAGCGCCGTCATCAGCCCGCACACCACGCCGCGGAGCAATGGATGGCCCCGGCCTGTCAGCGCGCCATCATCTGAAAGTGCTTCGGCAAACCCCATGCTGATCCCCGCGCCAACCGCGGCCGCCAGGCCCACCATGAACGTCTCTCGCGTGTTATGCGTCGCGAATGCCGCGGCGAACAGCGGCGCCAGCGTCGAGACCGAGCCATCCATCAGCCCCGCCAGCCCGGGCTGCACGACTTGCAGCAAGAACATCCGCCGCCCCGCCTCCTCTTCCTGCGCCTTCGCATCCTCGGTCAGCTTCTGCTCCTGCAGGTTCTCCGCGGCATGCGCGTGCGCCCGCTCCTCCTCCGCCAGGTCGACGAGCAACTGCCGCATGCTCGCATCCGTCGTTCGCTGGGCCGCCTTCTGATAGAACCGTCCCGTCTCCGTCTCCATCGACTCCGCCTGCCTGCGGATCGTCTCGATCCCCAGCGGGCGGATCAGCCAGAAGGGCCGGCGGGTGATGAACCCCTTCACGTGCTCCCGGCGGATCAGCGGAATGTGCTCCCCAAATCTCTGCCGGTATAACTCCGTCAGCCGCCGCCGGTGCTCCGACTCCTGCTCGCGCATCGTCGCGAAGATCGCCGCGCTCGCCGGAAAATCCGCCCGCAGCGCCTCCTCGAAATCCCCATAAATTCGCCCGTCGTCCTCCTCCAGCGAAATCGCCAGCGCCAGCACCTCCCGCTCCGACAAACTCTTGAACGATCGCACGCATCACCTCCTTCCGATCAAGGCCGCCCGCACCTGAGGGCCTGGTATGAACCTCGCGCGCGCACCGCGGCTCTCTCCGGACCCTACTGTAGGCCCGCGCCTGTTGTGCGCAAAGATGGATTGCCGAACCAGCCGGCGCTGAATCCAGCTGCTGTTCGTGATCGTTTCCCCACCTACTGTAAAACGCTACGTGCCCCTTGAAACTCTACTTGCCCTTCATCGAATCCAGCAGTTGCTGCAGGGACGCGAGATACTTCCCCAGCGCCCGCGTTCCCGCGGCCGTGAGACGGTACGTCGTGCGCGGGCGGCGGCCCAGCAGTTCTCGCCTTGCCGAAACGTAACCGACCTCCTCCAGCCTCTGCAGGTGCATGCTCATGCTCCCGTCGGGCGCCTCCAGACGCTTCTTCAAAGTCATGAAGTCCAGCGGACCGTCCACCGTCAGCGCCGTCAGCACGCGAGCCAAAGCGCCATGCACCGTAGGGGCGAGGCCGTCCCTTCTAGACTAGTCCGGGGCTCCACTGCATTTCTTCATCGAACGGGAAGATCGGACGTGGAATACGTCGGTATAGAAGGCGCTCGAGGTAGGAGGCGCAGGGGCCGGGGCATTCCGTGGGCAGGTTCAGTTTCATGATGTCGCGATAGGCGTGCATGTGGCCGACCGTTGCTTTAACCACCACGATCTGAGCGTCGCGCGGCTCGAGCCCGATGTGGCGGTAGACCTGAGGGTCGTGACCGGGGCCGGCAAGTTCGCTCACCAGGATCTTCACGGGACCGATCTCCAGCAGCGCGCAGCGTCCCATGTTGACGGCGGTGGTGATGTGGCCGGTGATGTCGAAGCACCCGTCCGAGAAGCGCGCGACGCGGGCGCTGATGGGCAGGGGCTGATGGAAGTCGCGGGACAGCTTGGCGCCGATGCTGACGTCGATCGTTGCGCCGGCGCCGGCCGCGTAGGCTGCCGCGACCGCATCGGGATCGACCAGCGTGAGCATCGCGGTGCAGGCGATGTTCTGCGCGAGCATTTCGCGCAGGAGGCAGGGGCTGTCCCCCGGCGCGCCGCCGTTGGTCGCGTCGGCGCCGTCAGGGATGACCACGGGCCCTTCGGGATAAGCGGCGGCGAGGCGGATCGCCTCGTCGGGCGCGCATTTTTTCACGAAGAACTGACGGCGTCGCTCCCAGGCGAATGCCGCCAGCTCATCGCAACACGCGGCGGCGAGCGCAGGGTCATTGTCGGTCACGACGAGGACCGACCACCCCAGCTCCGGCACGTCCATCCAGGGGAAGACGGGGCACAGCGAGACGTCGACCACGCCGGGCCGCCGCTCGATCGCACGGGCGCGCTCGAACCAGTCGCGCAGCGGCGGCTTGGCGGTCTCGAAGGTTTCGGCGGGGGTGATCAGCGGCAGCTTGCGGAAGGCCATCGAGGGCTTGAAGTCTCCGTCCAACAGCCCGAGCAGGAGGCGCGCGCCGCGCCGGCCGGTCTCGCGCAGGTCGGTGTGCGGGCAGTCATGGTAAGCCGTCAGGACGTCAGCAGCGCGGGCCATCGCGTCGGTGACATTCGCGTGATGATCCAGCGTGGCGACGATGGGAACGCGGGAGCCGACCTGACTTCGTATCGCGCTCAGCAAATGCCCGGTGAGGTCGGGAGTGTCGAGTCCGGCCATGGCGCCGTGCAGCGTTAAAAGCACCGCGTCAACTTCGGCTTCGTTGTGCAGCGCGTCCAGGACTTCGCCGGTGATGGTCTGCACGACCTCAGGGACGACCGGTCCGCCGCAGAAGGTCGAGGCCGCCAGAAGCGGCACGTACTGCACGCCATGCGGATCGAGGACGTCGGTGAAACCGGCCAGCTCATCGTCCTGCTTGCGCAGCGCCGCGAGCAGTTCGGGGCCGCGGAGAAATGTGTAACGTTTGAACTCCGCCAGCGTCGTGCGGGCCTCGGTGAAGGTGTTGGTCTCCTGCCATAGCCGGCCGACCGCGACGCGGCGGGTGGACATTGGGTGTGCTCCGAAAAATTCCCGGTCGGCCGAGTTCGAGGGGCTGAAACCAACTCAAAGCGGAGGAGGTGAGATTCGAACTCACGGGACCCTTGCGGGCCCACCGGTTTTCAAGACCGGCGCATTCGACCACTCTGCCACTCCTCCGGAGAATCCACACTCTATCGGCGCCCCAAACGTCGGTCAAAAGCGGCATTTCTGGGGCGCGCGCTCGCCATGTCGTCTAAATACCTCCACCGAGCTCTGGCTTACGCATTTGGCGTTTCCCAAGAAAGCCAACTTGCGTACACTCCGCGCAACTGAATTACCCGAAAGGGGAAACCGGAGGCAGTTGCAACCGCTGGCCGCGGCCGCCGGTCGCACGAGGTAGGCTTCGCGAAAGGAGGCTTCTTACACTTCGCCTGGAAGAGGTTCATCTGAAGATGGAGCCGCCGAGCCTGAGATGCTCGTGGCGTGGGTGCGGCTGCTGGCCCGCCCGAAGGAAATGTCACTTAAGTCGCCGGTCCTACGGACGGCAGGAGCAACGAAATGTTGATGCAAAAACGAATGATCCCGGTGGCCCTGGCGGCCGCCTGTCTGGTCCTCTCCGCAAGCCTGTGGCTTCGCGCCGCCGACGAGAAGATGGCCGATGACAACACCATGAGCGCCGATCAGACCCTCAAACTGAAGGGGATGCTCGCCGACAAAGGCAAGATGGACAGCATCCGCGATGACATCGCCAAGGACGACGCCGAGACCCATGAGATCCGGGAAGCGATCCGGCGCCAGAACGTCGAGCGCCTCCTCATGCGCGATGCCGAGGTCTCAAGCAAGGTCCGCGCCATGGCGAACGACCCCGACGTCATCAAGCGTAAGACCGATCATGCTAAGCCCGCGCCCCTCGACGACGCCCAACAGATGCGCAAGATCGTCAAGGAGATGGTCCTCCGCGAATCCATGCACGAAGCAGCCGACGGCGACCGCGAAACCATGAAGGAGCGCGAAGTCATCAAAGAGCGCGATTGAGATACGCGGAATACTCCTGGAAGCTTGTCGCCGCCGTCCCCCTGACGGCGGCGTTTCTTTGCGCCGCTCAAAGCTTCACAAGTCTGTCGCCGCGCGCTGCTCGGCCAGCCCTTGCGCAACGTGGCGAACTGAACCTCCGCTTCGTCCGCCTGCGCGTCGGGCCTTTCGTAAAGACAAAAGAAAATCCCCGGATGCCGAAGCACCCGGGGATTCGTTGTTGAGTAAGAAAGCGAAAAAGGGCTAGGCCATCAGTGCTTTGCGCCGGCGTAGTGCCATAAGACCGCCGAGACTCAGCAAGCCGAGCGAAGCGGGCTCCGGAATACCGACCAGGCGCCCGAGGTCCGACCGCGAGTTGTCCAGAGCGAGGCAATCGAATGCGTCGTTCTGCCACACGGTGATCCACTGATAACCGCCCGAACCCAGTCGGGACGCGGCGGGGATCCCAACCTTGTGCTGGGTAGCGCCCACCTGCAGGCCAGCGGAGTCAAGGACGTAGTAATCCATCTCGACTTTTGCTTGAATGCCCGCCAGCGTGGAGCGGTCAATCGTGCCTTTCGAGTACGTGACGACGAAGGTGTACCACCCGGTCTCGGTGATATGAATGTCGGGAGCATAATTACCAGGCGTGGTGCCGTTGGCGGAGGGATTGCTGATGCGGATGTCCGGGGCAATCGAGTCGCGATTGAATTGCATGCTGGCCTCGGTGCCGGGGGCGGCGAGGCTGCCGTCTGTCAGGCGACCGGCCGTGTCGAGCCACCAGAGCGGGATACCGGGGCGCGCCGGCAGCCATACGGCGAGGTCGACGTAGACGTCAACTGCCGTGAAGTAGTCGCCCTTGTAAGTCGCGTCATTGGTGCCGTCACCACCGAGCCTGGAGACGCCGCCGGTTCCGAAGCCGCCATCACCCGTGGGGGGCTGGTAAGTTCCTGGAGCGATTACCGCCTGCATGCGGTTGTGCGCGTCGGTGAAGACGCCACCCGGCGCATCGGGAGGACCGTTTGGGCTGGGTGTCTGGTTGGTGTAGTTTTCGCTGTGCCCGACCCAGTAATTGCAGGAGCCGCCGGTGCCGTCTGCGACGACGGTATCATTGCCGTCCCAATCGCCCACGCTCGTGTTAAATGACTGGAAGTACGGAATGACCGCGTGCGCCTGCTGCGCCAGCGCCACAGATCCCGCGGCAACTGCCGCTGCGAGTGCAACCCGTTTGCTCTTACTCATCTCAGATACTCCCTTCCAAAGACCACCAAGAAAACTGCTCAGGAACAGTGAAGTGTCCCCTAGTCCGATCCGCATCTTAACACCGGGTTTTCGAAAGTACACAATAAACTCGCGATGCGGCACGATTATTTTTCACCTAACCGCGCCGCGCCGTTCCAGAATTTAAGTCACTGCTATCGAAGCTCTTATGGAACAGGACTCGCGCTTTATTCTTCAGCAGCTTCCGGCCGCACGACACAAATTCCATTTCTAGGCTCCGCCCCCATGCACCGCGCACCACCGGCTCCACACCTCCCGATACGCCCGCTCCAAACTGCGTACATAGCGTGGCCCATCCATGATGATAGACCGGCCCAGCTTATCGCGCAGCCCTTCCCGTATCCGCGACAATTGCCCTAAGTCCTTTGCCAAGCCGACAGCAATCGCGGCATAGCTTTCCGCAGAAGGCGCCATCAGCTCCGGCAGGCCCGCGTTATTCAGAACGCTTACCCCTTGGCGGGACAGATATTGCGTTCCCGCCAGCGTCACCACGGGCACACCCATCCATAGCGCGTCACAGGTCGTTACCCCGCCGTTGTACGGGAATGGGTCCAAGGCAATATCAATCGTGGCGACCTGGTTGAGGTACTGATCCCGGCTGGCGCGATCCAAAGTTTCAACGCGGCCCTCATCGACCCCCAGCGAACGCAACTGCGACCGGAGCCGGCTCGCGATCTCAGGTGGGCACCCGAAAATTTTCAGCCCCGATCCCGGCACTCCCAGAAGGATCTGCGCCCAGGCCGCCAGCACCTGTTGATGAAGCTTCGCAACGTTGTTCAGCGAGCCGAAGGTCACCTGCCCGGTGCTGGCGGCAGGTAGGGGGGAAACCGCCGGGCTTTCACCCATCGGTTGGTACACCCATGCCGTCTCCGGCAGACGTATTAATTGCTCTGTGTAAAACTGCTCCGTCGCGCCTGGCGGGTCCGCATACGCATCCGTGATGCGATAGTCCATGGCCGACAGGCCAGTCGTCGTTGGATATCCGAACTGCGCTACCGCAATCGGCGCCGGCCGCCGCGCGAATACCAGCATTCGGCTGAACGCGGAATGCCCGACCAGATCCACCAGGATGTCAATTTCATCCGCTCGCACCTGCTCCGCCACCTGCTCGTCCGTCAAGCGGCTGATGTCGCGCCACCCATCCGCCTGCCCGCGAAGCCTCTCCGTCACCTCGTCCACGCTGCGCACGTCGGAATAACAGATCATCTCCAGCCGCTCGCGGTCGTGGGCCGTCAGCACCGGAAGAACGAAGCAGCTGGCCGGATGCGCGCGCAGGTCCGGCGACACCAAGCCGACCCGCAATCGCCGCCCGGGGTCCGGCGTGTTCGCGTGCGGCCGAGCCGCGCGGTTCAGCGGCTCGGCGAACTTTTGCGCCCAGCGCCGGTGCTCCTCAAACAGTTCTTCCCCGGTGATGTCCGGCACGAACATCATCAGCGACAAGCCATTGCTGTAAGGGTCTGGGTAGTCCGGAGTGTCGGCAACCGGATGCTGGTACAGCCCGACCGCCTCCTCCACCCGTCCCTGGTTGAACAGCATGCCAGCCAGGTTGTTAATCGCGACTCGGTGTTCCGGCGCATGCTGCGTCGCATGCTGGTAAAAAGTATTCGCCTCCGCTTGCCGGCCCTGCTCGCGGAGCTGGTTCGCATGTTGCAGAATGCGCTGTCGTACTGAGATCGCTTTCTCGTAGCACGTGATCGCTTCCGCCGCATTACCCTGCGCCTGCAGCACGTTCCCAAGATTATTGTGCACCGCCGGCTGCTCCGCGTTGATGGCAATCGCCTGCCGGTACGCAACCGCCGCCTCGTCCAGCTTCCCCATGAGCTGCAGCGCAATTCCCAGCGATCCAAAGATTTCAGGCTGATCAGACTTGAGCTCGGTGCCCCTGCGAAACGCGGCGACCGCCTCCTCGAGCCGGCCCTGCTCCTGCAGCGCTTTTCCAAGGTTGTAATTGAGCATCGGGCCGTCCGGCTTGATCTCCAGCGCCCGCCGGAAGGACAACTCCGCGCCCTCCCAGTCTCCCGATGCGCCGAGCATTGCGCCGAGCGCATTGTGGGCTCGCAGGTCCGACGGGTTTTGCTCAATCGCCCGCCGCGCTCCATGGATTGCCGCTTGAAATTCTTGTTGGGTCATGCGCCTCGCTCGTGGTACCGAAACCGCCCTAAAGATAACGCAATCCCGCCCTCGAATGAATCAATTGGCGGCCGCCGCCGCGCTCCAGGCCTGTGCGATCGTCCTCTGTCGCGCATCCTGGCTCCTGCTGTATAAATCCATCAGGGATTCCAGCCCACTCACAAGCCGTCGCGCCGCGTCGCGGTAGCTCGCCTCCGCAGGCTCCTGCGCTGAAGGCGGGAGCGGCTCTATCTCGCCGCGCGCGATCAGTTCGCGTCGCCGCATTGCCGCGTTCATGGCATCCAGTCCAAGCCTCGCATGCGAAGCCTCATAGGTTTCCGCTGCTCCGATTGATCTCAGGTTTTCGATGAACCGACCCAGCCGCCGCGCCGGCACCAGCCACTCCGGATCGAGCGTTTGTCTCTCCTCGAGATGGCGCGGCCCTGCCCGAGTGGCTCTATCTCTCGGCGGGGGCGACGCACCCCCCAGGGCAATCTCGATCGTCGCCTCGTCCGGCATCGCCTCGTACGCGAGGCGGATGCTGCCCTCATCGAAGTCGGTCCACTTTGCTCCGTTAACCGTTACCGCGCGAATCGGCCCGCTGCCGGTTGTGTTCAGATAGAGCCGCTTGCTGCCGAATCGCACCGGGCATCGCTGCTCCAGCCGCCGCAAGTCGGGCGCGATGTGCGGGTATAGGATGAGCGATTCGGCGGTGTACCGATATTCGAACAGCCCGCGCATCATCGCGCCAGGGACTCCGAATGCGTCATAGCACAACATGATCGGGTCCTTGTCGAACCAGGGTGTCGCCCCAAAATCCTTCAGCGGCTCATCGAGGTGAAAGGCCCTCGCCAGCGCAAGAAAGTGCCGCATCGAGCGTTTCGCATCGTCGAACGCGCCGAGGCGCAGATACGCCATGATCATCCGCGCTTCGCACGTCGACCAGTGCCCGCCGTTCACCCATCTGCCAAACTGAAACGACCCGTCGTTGCGATACATGTCGTCGAGGCCCGGATAGTTGGTGATGATCACATCGTGCGGGCGGAGCCCCGGGATCGAAGCGATCTTCGCGTAGATCTGACGCGCCTGGGCATCGTCTGCGACGCGAAAGCAGATCGCATCATGGTTGACCGACGCCTCGAAGTACCCGTGCTTCGCTGCACCATAAACTCCGTGACGCGTGCCGTCGGGATCGAGCGACTTGATGAAATACCCTTCGTCGGTCGTCAGCTTCGCCAGCCCGTCTTTCGCGGCCTCGCGGCGCGCTGCATACATCTGCGCCCGGTCCGCCTGACGCGAAAGCTTTTCCAGTTCGATCAACCGGTCCAGCGCCGCGATGTAAGTCACGGACAGCCCGGAGAGATAGGCCATCCCATACGTTCCGTCCGCCTTCCTCCAGCCGGCGTAGCTGGGCCCAAGCAGGTTCGCGGCCGGGCCGGCAAGGAACAGGTTGTTCGCCGGATCGCGACGGCTCTCCAGGAACTCGGCGCAGCGCCGCAGCCGCGGAAGCTCGCGCTCGATTCGTTCCCGCTCGCGCTCGATCAGCAGCATTTCGCACTGCATCAGCAGTCCGGCGGCCGTGAATTCCACCGCCCAGTCGTTAATATCAATGTCCCCGTCGCCTTGTCTGGGAACGTAGAACTTGTCGCTCGCGGCATCGCACAGGCATCCGTCCGGCGCCACCCAGGTCCGCACCTTCTTGTCCGCGTGCAATGTGAAATCTCGCGGCGTCTTCCCATCTCCCATCCGCTCGAACCACAGCTCGTGCGAATTCTGCAGGAAGGTCAGGAATGGCTCCGTGAGGAACGGCAGCGAACAATAGGTTGCGCCGTAGCTGTTCTGGATCCACCACGCGTCCCAGCGCTCGCCCTCCACCAATCCGTTCCACTTCGGGGAGTACAGCATCGACAGGTTCTGAAGCTCCGGGTCGGGGGCATGCATCCGCCGCGCGATGTCGAGCATGCGCAGGTACTCAGCGTCGCCTTCGCCGCTGAAGAACTGTCCGTCGAAACGGTTGGATGAGGTCATGGGCGATCGGTTGGTTTTGTGGGGGAGATGGGGCAGGTTCAGTTCAACTCACGCGGGACCTTCAGCGACCAGCTCCTGCTGTGAAAGGGTTTGCCGTCCAGCGTGATGTCGACGCGCAGCTTCATCCGGTAACTCTTCGCATCGCTGGTGGTCGTGCTGCGGCTGAAGATGCGGACCGGGCGGTTCGCGCGCGTCCCGTCCCAGTTGTACTTCGCTTTCACCACCGTCTTCGCCGGATCACGCGATGAAACCGTCGTGCTTGCCTCGTTAAAGCCGGCGCCGCAGCGCACCCGGTAGCGCGCCGTCGTGGTGCCCGCGATCGGGTCACGCTTCACGGAAAGCTCGGGCTGTTCAAACGCTCCCGCCGGCGGATTTGCCGCAGGGATCAGGTCCGGCGCCGGCAACGCCGGTGACTGCGCCGGCGCCACCGGCAGCACGATTCGCGAAGGCCGGTCCGCGCCCCGATACACCGTGCTTATCGCCGCTTTGGGCGTTGGCCACGAATTCTGGAAATCCGCGTTGGCGATGCTCACCCGGATGCGATGCCCCGCGAGGAACACATAAGACGTCGACAGCAGCGGGATCTTCACCTCATATACTTTTCCCGGCTCCAGCGGCGCGGGATGAGTGTCGGAATTGCGATGAGTAAGGTTCAGCGCCCCGTGGGTAACCAGCGATGACGTGCCACCCGGCGCCACGTCACAAAGCTTCACCACGAAATATGCGATGTCCGCCGTCGACGAGACGTGCAGCACCGCCGCCGGGTCACCCGTTACCTCAAGCTCCTCTTGCAGAGGCGCAGTCGTGTAGGTGAGCGACTGGCCGTCGTCGATCCGCTGGTCCAGCGGGTGGGCCCAGCCCGGAACCTGCCCTTCAATATACTTTCCCGCCGCCAGACCGACGCCAGGCTCGTAGCGGTACTGATCCGCCGCTTCCCGACTCTCATCAGGCTCTTCGCTGAGTCGGCCTTCTCGCAAATACATTGGCCTCGGCCGCACTCGCGCGGGCGGCCACTCCTGCTCCGATCGCCAGAAGCCGTTCGCCACTGCAACCTGTGCCGCAGGCTCCGTGTAGGTTTCAATGAACAGCTGAATCGGAGGATCCTGCGACTCCGGCGCCTGCCCCTTGAGATATTGGTCAAACCAACGCGTCACTTCGCGCATCCCATCCAGGCACGGGCCCGGCACCGCCCACTGCGGCAGGAAATGCCCCCAGGGCCCGATCATCACCCGCTTGGGCACATCCAGGTTGTTGAACGCCCGCAGGTGGTTCGCCGGATACCAGTCTTCCCATCCGGTGATGAGAAAAGTCGGCACCTTGATCCGGCTGTAGTCGGGCGGCACCGACTTCTGACGCCAGAACGGACCGTCGTTCTGATTCCTGGGCCAGTTAAAAATCCACGGCTCGTTGTGCTCGAGGCGGTTCCGCCAAAGTTGTTCCCAGTCGTCCGGCGCGGACTCCGCCGTCGGAGGCATGAAGTTGTACGCCGACATCAGCGGGCCGTAGTTCTCATAGAGGAACATGCGCGGACTGCCGTCCGGGCCGGCGATGTCGTGGTAGCTGTCGTCCGGTCCACAGATCACGACGATCGCTTTCAGGTTCGGCGGATTCTCCTTTGCCGCTTGCCAGCAGACCATGCCGCAATAGGACACTCCCCACATGCCGATGTTTCCATCGCACCAGGGCTGCTCCGCCACCCAGCCGATTAACTGCGCCAGGTCCTTGGCTTCGACGTCCGACCACGGCTCGCTCGTGAAGCCTCCTGAATCGCCCGTTCCGCGCACGTCGCAGTGCACCACCGCATACCCGCGATTCACGAAGTGCTGAAAGTGTCCGGGCACGCTCGTGTAGTAACCTTTGTTGTATGGAGTGCATTCCAGGATCGCCGGAAACCTGCCTGCGACGTCCGGCCGCGAAATATTCGCCGCGAGCGTCACCGCGTCGCGCATCGGCACGCGCACGTTCGGATACGTCTTGCCCGGTAACGGTTGCTGCGTCAGCATGAAGGCTCCCTCAATTGCTCAACGGATGGCCGCCCGCCGTCCTCACGCATCGAGCCAGCGCTTCATCCATGGAATCGCGACCTTGCCGTTCCATCGGTGCCCGCCGGGAAACAGATCGTGCTCCACCGCCTCCGCGGCGACGAGCAGGCGGTAAGCCTTGCGCGCAATGTTCAGCTGTGACGTGACATTCTTCACGCCGCTGCGGCCGTTGAGTGGGTCTTCATCCCCCGTCTCGACCAGCAGCGGCCGCGGAGCGATCAGCGCGGCCAGGTCCCCCATGTCGACGTTTTCATACAGGTGCGGCACGTAATTGCACGAGCAATTCCAGTGCATCTCCAGCAGCGACTCCTTGTATCCATATAGATAGCCGCTGACGACCGCGCAGCGCACGCGCTCGTCGAGCGCGCTCACCCACAGCGTTTGCAGGCCGCCGCCCGACAGCCCCGCGCACCCGACCTTGCCCGGTATGCAGTCCTTCCGCGTCCCGATATAGTCGATCAGCCGGTGAAGGTCCCACGCCCACATGCCGGTGACCGTCTGGCCCAGCGGAATGCCCATCTGGTTCAGGTACTGACATGATGACCACAGGATGTCGTTCGGGTGTTCCTCGCGCACCCGCGGCTCGATCCGCTCGCCGAAGCCGCGGGCGTCCGGGCAGAATGCGATGAACCCCTCGCGCACGTATTGCACGCCGTAATCGTAGTTGTATTCAGCGATCTGCTTGTCGATCTCGGGGATGTCGCGCCGCCCGGCCGGTGAGAGCTTCCCGCCGCTCGCATGACCGTGCGGACACATCACGGCGGGAAACGGTCCCTTCCCCTCCGGCGCCAGCGCATAGAACGGCATCACCACGCCCGGCTCCGTCTGGATCTGTACGTGCTGGCGCGTGTAGCCGTCCATCTGCTCGGATTCCGTGATCCGCGCCTTCAACGGACAGCTCTGCATCGTCGCATAGCCGGTGATCTTCTTCAGTTCCGCGACCAGCTCGCGCCGCCAGCGTCGAAGCTCGGCCACCGTCTTCGCCTTAAAGCCGCGGCCCCGGCTCACCCTGTTCCAGCGCAGCAGCAGATGCGCGTAAGACGTGAATGGCAGATTCGCGGCGCTGCTCTGGGTCTGGGTCATGGGTGCGGAATGTTAACCGTTGCCCCGGCAGACTGCACCCGCCGTCTCACTCGGTGGCAATACTGCCCATTGCCCCTCTTCGAGTATCATTCCCGCAGGAAAAGCCCGCGCCGCGATGCAACAATCGGTCACCAGGCGACTGAGTTTCTTCAGCCGGGTTACAGGCGAAATATCAGCTACGAGGAACGCATGGCTCAAGCAGCGGCGGCGGGGATCGACCCGCAAGTTCACCAGATGTGCGAAGAGTTCCGCCGGGACTATCGCGCCGTCCATACGGAAATCGGCAAGGCGATCGTCGGGCACGAGGAGATCGTGGACGGCGTGCTCACCTGCCTGTTCGTCGGCGGCCACGCGCTCTTAGAGGGTGTGCCCGGCCTCGGTAAGACCGCGCTCGTTCGCGCCCTCGCGGAAGCGCTGCACCTGAAGTTCAGCCGCATCCAGTTCACTCCCGATCTCATGCCCGCCGACGTGATCGGCACCAACATGTTCGTGGAGAACGATCAGGGCCGCCGCGCCTTCACCTTCATGAGCGGTCCGATCTTCGCCCAGATCGTGCTGGCCGACGAAATCAACCGCGCAACCCCGAAGACCCAGAGCGCGCTGCTCGAAGCGATGCAGGAGAAGCAGGTCACGGCCGGCGGAGAGATGCGTAAGCTCGAAGAGCCGTTCTTCGTGATGGCCACCCAGAACCCCCTCGAGCAGGAGGGCACGTACCCGCTTCCCGAGGCGCAGCTCGACCGGTTCTTCTACAAGCTGATCGTCCAGTATTCCGGCCGGGCCGAACTCAAGCAGATCCTCGATCGCACCACGACCGGCCATCGCATTCAGGTCAACGCGGTGCTCGACGGCCAAACAATTCTCCGCCACCAGCAGTTGGTCAAGCGCGTGGTGATCGCCCCGCACGTCCAGGACTACGCGATCCGCTGCACGCTGGCCACGCATCCGCAGGGGATGTTCGCCGTCCCGATGGTCAACCAGTTCCTCCGCGTCGGCGCCAGCCCGCGCGCCGCCCAGGCGATCACGCTCGGCTCCAAGGTCCGCGCCCTGCTCGACGGCCGTTTCCACGTCAGCTTCAACGACATCAAGCAGGTCGCCATCCCCGCCATGCGCCACCGCGTCATCCTCAACTTCGAAGGCGAAGCCGAAGGCATCACCACCGACCTGGTGCTCGAAAAAGTAGTCGCAGAAACCCCCACCAACATAGAAGGCGAAGTCGAGGCCGCGGCGCGGTAATTGCAAACGCCGCAGGGAAAAAAACTGCAGGACGAGATCGACTTTTATGGATGAGATCATCTTCATCGTGACGGAAGACGAAGCCGGCGGATACAACGCCAAGGCGATCGGTCAGGCCATCTTCACCCAGGCCGAGACGCGTGAGCAGCTCGAGGCGATGGTGCGCGATGCGGTTCGTTGTCACTTCGAGCCAAATGATGCTCCGAAACTCATCCATCTGCATTACGTGCATGACGAGGTCATTGCCTTATGAGCCGATTGCCCCGCGATGTGACGGGAGAGCAGTTGGTGAAGGCATTGCAACGGCTTGGATACAGTGTGCTGCGGCAGACTGGGAGCCATATTCGGATGAGCTCAGGTAGAGGTGGTCACGACAAGCTGACAATTCCGTTCCATAAGCCCCTCAAGGTCGGGACGCTAAGTGGCATTCTCGACGAGGTTGCAGCACAGACAGGATTGACGCCGGATCAGTTGCTCGAAACGCTGAAAATCTGAGAGAGAGAAATATTGAGCCTCATGACCGAGTTCAAAAAATCCTTGCCAAGACTCTGGCTGTCTTCCACTTCATCGGTGCCCATCGGTGCCCCATCGGTGGCTAATTCCTCTTCCGATCCTCAATGACCACGCAAGCCCCCGAATCTTCTACGCTCCTCCTCGACCCCGCCTTCATGGCTCGGCTCGATCAGCTCGACCTCATGTCGCGCAAGATGCTGGCTGGGAAAATGAAGGGCGAACGCCGCAGCAAGCGCCGCGGCCAGAGCGTCGAGTTCGCCGACTTTCGCAACTACGTCATCGGCGACGATCTCCGCTTCATCGACTGGAACATCTACGCCCGCCTCGACCGCCTCTTCCTCAAGCTGTTTCTTGAAGAGGAAGACCTCTCGCTCTATGTGATCGTCGACGTCAGCGCGAGCTGCGACTATGGCAATCCGAATAAGGCGCACTACCTCAAGCAGGTGGCGGCCGCGCTGGGGTACATCGGGCTGGTCAACTACAACCGCGTGAGCATCGCCGCGATGGCCGACAGCATCGTTGCTGAAACCGGCGCCATGCGCGGCCGGCGCCGCGTCAGCCAGATGATCGATTTCGTTTCGAAGCTCAAGCCCGCCGGACCGAGCCATCTCGCCGAGTCGTGCCGGCGCTTCGCGCTCTCGCATCGCCAAAAGGGCGTGTGCGTCGTCCTCTCCGATTTCTTCGACAAGGGCGGCTACGAGGATGGACTGCGTTACGTCGCCGGCGGGAAATATGACCTCTTCTGCGTGCAGGTCCTTTCCCCGCAGGAGGTCGAGCCGGATTTGAAGGGCGACCTGAAGCTCCGCGACATGGAGGATGACGACCTGGCTGAGGTGTCGGTCACGCAGCCGCTGATCAAGCAGTACAAGGCAAACCTCAACGCCTACTGCCTCTCGCTAAAAGACTATGTGACCCGCCGCGGCGGCACGTACCTCTTCACTGCGACCAGCGTCCCCTTCGACACCCTGGTCCTGAACTACCTGCGCGAAAGAGGACTGCTGGGTTAGATTGTAACACGGGCGTCCCGCCCGTGCCCAAGATGTAAGGAGCGATCTTTCCGAAAGCGAGCCTCTCTCTCAAAGTTCTCAGCACGGTCCGGACCTCGTCCCGCGCAGCAGACTGATTTCATATGTGGCAGTTGCCCCGATTCCTCAACCCGGTTCCAGCCGCTATCGCGGCGGCGATCGTGATCCCCGCGCTGCTTGTGCTCTACTTCCTCAAGCTGCGCCGCCAGGAAATGCCCGTCTCTTCAACCCTGCTCTGGAAAAAGGCGATCCAGGATCTCCAGGTCAACTCGCCTTTCCAGCGCCTCCGCAAGAACCTTCTCCTTCTGCTTCAACTGCTCTTGCTCGTGTTGCTGATGCTCTCGCTCGCCCGCCCGGTGATCAACTGGACGCCTGGCGCGGGGAAGATGACCGTCCTGCTCATCGACCGTTCCGCATCCATGTCGGCCACCGACGCCGCCGGAAAGACCAGACTCGACGAGGCCAAGCGCCGCGCAAAAGAGCTGATCGGCACGATGGATCGCGGCTCTTCCGCGATGCTGATCGCCTTCGACGAAGGCGCCGAGACGATTCAGCCTTTCACCAGCGACACCAGCGCGCTGCGCGGCGCGGTCGATTCCGTCCAGCCGACCGACCGCAAATCGCGCCTGAAAGTCGCCTACGAGCTGGCCGAGGCGCAGACGAATTTCAATCCGGAACAACTTCGCTCGCTCGAGCGGCCCGACGTTCACGTCTACTCGGATGGCCGCGTCCTCGACGAGAACGACCTGAGCATTCATGCCCACGTCGTGCTGGAAAAAATCGGCGCCGACACCGCCGGCAACGTCGGCATTGTCGCGCTCAACGCCAAACGAAACTACGAGCGTCCCACGCAGGTGCAGGTCTTCGCCCGGCTCGCCAACTTCGGCCCTGAGCCGACCGAAGCGTTCGTCGAGCTGAGCGTGGATGGCGAGAAGGTCGCCGTTGAAGGCGGGAAACTGCACGAGGTCTTTCTGCTCCCCGAGCGCTGGGACGATCAGGCGCGTTCTGATTATGAGTCGAAAGGAGGCCGCCGCGCCGTCGACAGCGTGGAGTACGAGCTGGACCTGACCAGCTCCGCCATCGTCAAGGTCGAGCAGATGCACAAGGAGGGAGATCTTCTGAAGGCCGACGACATCGCGACCGTCGTGGTGCCCCCGCCCAAGGCCCTTGCCGTGCTCCTCGTGAGTGATGGGAACTATTTTCTGGAGCGCGCCCTCGACAGCCTCCCGCTGCAGAAGCGCGAGGTGAGGAGCGTCGCGGAATACCAGGACAAGCTCCCCGCCGATTTCGACGTCATCCTCTTCGACCGCTACAAGCCGGAGAAGCTCCCGCCCGCGGGAAACTTTATCTACTTCGGCGAACTCCCCAATGGCCTCAAGCTTAAGCTCGCCAGAGCCGCGGGGCCGACCACCGGCCAATCCGATGGCGCCGACGCTGGCGATGCAGAACCGCTCGTGCTCGAGGACATTGGAGTTCTTGACTGGAACCGCGAGCACCCCATCCTCCGCGGGCTCTCGCTGAGCAGGCTCTATGTTGCCCGCTCGCTGGCGCTGCAGCTGCCGCTCCCGCAGGAATCTCAAGTCCTGCTCGACGGATTGAAAGGTCCGCTGATTGTCCTGCACCGCGAGGGCAAGAGTACCCATCTGCTCATCACCTTCGATTCGCTGCAGAGCAACTGGCCTCAGCGCCCCAGCTTCCCGATCTTCCTCAGCAACGCGCTTCAGTACCTGGCCATTGGCTCTGAGATGGACGTGCGGCAGTCTTTCCAGCCTGGCGCGACCCCGCGCATCCCCCGAGCCAACCTGCAGCGCGGCGAAAACCCTATCAAAAAGGTTCGTCTGAGCGGCCCGGGGATGGACCGTCAGCTCAGCGTCCCGGACGCCGGCGACTTCGCGCTCCCTGCCCTCGATCACGTCGGCATCTACAGCACCGACCCGCCCATTCCGCAGTTTGAAAAGTTGGCCGTCAACCTGCTCGACGCCAACGAGAGCAACCTGCTCCCGACTGACAAGAACCCCGCCGGCATCGAAGACGTCGTTACCGCCGAAGGAGGCAAGAAGCGGCTCGAGCTTTGGTGGTGGCTCGTCGCGGTCGGGGCCGTGCCGCTGCTGCTCATCGAATGGTGGGTCTACACCCGCCGGGTGCACCTCTAGGGGCTCCCGCTCACGTTTCATTCACCGCCGACAACACCTGCTCCGCGACGTGGCGGATCTGCTCGCCGGGCAGCTCTGGGTAGACAGGCAGCGCCAGCACTTCGCGGCAGGCTCGCTCGCTCTCGGGCAGGTCCCCCTCCTTGTATCCGAGGTACGCAAAGCACTCCTGAAGGTGCAGCGGGACCGGGTAGTACACAGCCGACCCGATTCCCTTGTCTGCCAGCCGCTGCTTGACCGCGTCGCGGTTGCGCACGCGAACGATGTATTGGTTGTAAATACTTGAATTGCCCTGTTCAATGAACGGCTTCTCTACCGGACCCCCCGCGAACAGCTTGTCGTAGAGCGCTGCGTTTCGCCGCCGGGCCTCGTGCCATTCCTCCAGGTACTTCAATTTCACGTCCAGCACCGCAGCCTGGATCGCCGCCAGGCGAAACATGCCGCCGATGAACTTGTGGTGATACTGGTGCCCGGAACCGTGCACGCGCAGCAGCCTGCACCTCTCGGCGAGCCTGTCGTCGTCCGTGCAGATCGCCCCCGCGTCGCCAAAGGCGCCAAGGTTCTTTGTCGGATAAAAGCTCAGACACCCCGCCAGCCCATGTGAGCAGGCCGGCTTCCCGTCGCGCTTCGCCCCGATCGCCTGCGCCGCGTCCTCCACCACCGCCAGCCCATGCTTCTGCGCGACGGCATCGATCTCCTCCATCCGGGCCATCTGCCCGAACAGGTGTACCGGAAGGATCGCCTTCGTCCGCGGCGTCACCTGCCCTGCGAGCTTCTCCGGGTCCAGGTTGAACGTGCGCGGATCGATCTCCGCGAACACCGGTATCGCGCCAAGACGCGCGATCGATCCCGCGGTTGCGAAAAAAGTAAACGAGGGACAGATGACTTCGTCGCCCGGCTTGAGTCCCAGCGCCATCAGCGTGCACAACAGCGCATCCGTCCCGCTGCTGACGCCGATCGCGTGCTTCGTATCGCAGTACGCTGCCAGGTTTTTTTCGAAACGCTCAACGTGCGGGCCGAGAATCAGCGCCTGGGCGTCGCACACTTCGTCGATCGCGCGGCGGATTTCATTTCGGATCGGCAGGTATTGCGCCTGAAGGTCCAACAGCTTCACATTCATGCCGCGAAAAGTAAGACCCCCGCACGGAAAAGTAAAAGTGCGCGCCGCGGCGGGCTGTGAAAATCGTACGTGCGCACTATTGCTCCTGTCCCCGCCGTGTCGCAGCGAGACGCCGCACCCATGAATAAGCCGCCCAAAGGCCTGCGAATGAAGCTTCTGTAACCCTTTCTAGGCGGGCGCATGATGGACTGTTAGACTGCCAATATCCGCGTGAGAAACACCTTGTTGATGCTGTTGGCAACGCTGCTGATCGGGTGCAGGGCCGGGGATTACCGCCGTTCCGCCGACCGGGACGTCGCCGATCTGCTCCGCCAGCGCAAAGCGGCCACGCTCGGTTACCAGCCCGCCACCCCGGCCAATCAGCAACCCGAGCCGGCCCTGCCGAAACGCGCTTACGCGAAGATTCCGCTCTCCCCGATTCCGCCGCGCGGCCCCTCGCCCGTGGAGTTGATGCCCCGTGTCCAAATGCCCGCCGGTCCCCTCGGGCCCGAGCTTCCACCTTTAACAACCGCGCCGGAACGGGAACGAGCCGAGCCGGTGGAAACGACGCGCCCAGCCGAGCCGATGGTATTTGAATCGTCGCAGGCATATGGCCCACCGGCGCCGGCGGCGCAGGAAAACCGATTCGATCTCTTTGCCGCCCTCGGATACGCCACACAGCACGGCCGGCTCTATGCGACGCAGATGGAAGAGCTGTATCTCGGCGCGCTCGACGTCACCCTGCAGCGCCATCTGTTCTCGACGGTCCCCTTCGCCCAGACGAGCGTGCAGTATGTCGGCGGCCAGGCTGACATCGGATACCGCTCCGCTCTCACCGCCACCGCCAACGCCGGAGTCCGCCAACGCCTGCCCTATGGCGGAGAAATCGTCGCGCAGACGCTGGTGCAGTTCGTCGACGCGCTGCATGGCAATGTCACCGATGGCGAGTCGGCGTCCGTCGCCCTCAGCGGCAGCCTGCCCCTGCTCCGCGGCGCGGGACTCGTCAACCTCGAAGGGCTCATCTCCAGCGAGCGCGAGCTGGTCTACCGCGTCCGCGACTTCGAAGACTTCCGCCGCTCCTTCGCCGTCGATATCTCTACCCTCTACTTCCGCCTGCTCACCCTGCAGCAGTCGGTCAATAACCGCGTCGAAAACTACGCGAACCTGGCGGCCTTGCTCGAACGGACGCGCGCCCTCTTCGAAGCGGGACGCCTTAATTTCCTCGAAGTGCAGCGATCCGAGCAGGCGCTGCTCAGCGCGGAAAACATCGTGCTGAGTGCGCGTGAGTCCTATCAGAACGCGCTGGACGATTTCAAAATCCGGGTCGGCATGCCGGTCGTCGAGCGCCTGGAGGTGGTGCCGGTCGAACTCGACGTAACCGTACCCGACATCGAGTCGCGCGATGTGATCGCCTTGGCCGAGCAGTACCGCCTCGATCTTCAGACCGCGCGCGACCGCGTTGATGACGCCCGGCGGCAGATCGCCGTCTCGAAGAACGGCCTGCTCCCCGACCTCGCGCTGAGCGGCCAAACCCAGGTCGGCAACCGGGGCGGCACTCCCGCGAAGTCCTTCGACACGCGCTCGCTGAATTACACTGCCGGCCTCACCCTCGACCTGCCGCTGGACCGCCTGGCCGAGCGCAACGTTTACCGCCGCTCGCTCATCGGCTTCGATCGCGCCCAGCGCGGTTTTGTTGACTTGCGCGATCGAATTGCCGCCGACGTCCGCCAGGCCGTGCGGGGCATTCGCGTTGCAGAATCGTCGCTTCGAATCCAGCGCCAGAGCATCCTCCTGGCCCAGCGGCGCCTCGATTTTGCCAATGAATTGCTCCGCAAGGGCACCGTCAATGCCCGGGATGTCGTCGAAGCGCAGGGCTCTCTGCTCGCCGCGCAGGACGCGTACGATGAGGCTCGGTCCGACCTGCAGGTCCAGGTCCTACAATTCCTGCGGGAGACCGGCACCTTGCGGGTCGATCCGGCCGCCGGCGCGATCGGGCGCGCCCTCGCGGGGGCCGCCAGCGCGGATGCCGCCCCCATGCCGGCGGGCGGGAAGTCGTAATCGGAAAGAAATAGATGACTGCTGCCTTGATGATGTCGACCTCTGTGCGCAATAGGCGTTGGCTGCCGTGGACGATCGGCGTGGCGGTGGTTCTCGCCATAGCGGCTGCAATGTGGATCGCGACGCACCGGCCCGGCCGCGCGGGCAGCGCCGTCAACGGTAAGTTCTACAACGTGCAGCCTGCACAGCTTGACGTGAAGGTCGTTAAGGACGGCGAGCTTCAGGCGGTCAAGAACATCGACATCCCCAGCCTCGTCGAAGGCGCTAGCACGATCGTTCAGATCGTCAAGGAAGGATCGGTGGTCAAGAAGGGCGACGTCCTGGTCGTCCTCGACTCTTCCACCATCCGGCAAAAACTCGACGACACCTCGCTGGAACTGCGCAAGGCCGAAGCCGATGTCACCAACTCCACCGAGATGCTGCAGATCCAGGAAGGGCAAAATGCTGCCAACCTCGATGCCGCCGAGGTTGACCTCAAGCTCGCGCAACTGGCGCTCAAGCAGTACGTCGAGGGTTCCTATCCGCAGCAGCTCGCCGATGCCGAAACCAAGTTGAAGATGGCGGAGATCACCCTCAAGAACAAGGAGGAGGACCTCGAGCAGACGCGCTCGTTGTTCACCAAGGGATTCGTCACCGCCGCCGAAGTCAAGGCGGGTGAGCTCTCCGTCACGACGGTCCGCAACGAGCTGCGCCAGGCGCAGACGGCGCTGAAAGTCCTGACCGACTATTCCCACGCGATGGACCTTGCCGGAAAACAGAACTACCTCGCGCAGTCGCAGCAGAAGCTCGCCCGCGTGAAGCAGGAGAACGCCAGCAACCTGGCGCAGAAAAAAGCCGATCGCAGCGCCAAAGGCCAACTCCTGGTGATCCAGCAGCGCAAGTATGATCACCTCAAGGAACAACTCGACTTCTGCACGATCAAGGCGACAGCCGACGGCATGGTGGTCTATGCCAGCATGGACCGCTATGGCAACATGCAGAACGCCATCGCGGAAGGAACGCAGGTGCGCGAGCGGCAGCAATTGCTCCGGCTCCCGGACACGACCTCAATGAAGGCAGTGCTGCGCGTGAATGAATCGCAGCGCGCGAGGCTGCGCCTGGGCTTGACCGCCATCGTTACCGTCTCCGCCACGCGCGAGCGCGTCGAGGCGAAGCTGACGCAAATCAGCCCGGTCGCCGACAGCAGCCAGCGCTTCTGGAATCCGGACGCGAAGGAATGGCCCATCGAGCTGACGCTGGACCGCACGCCGCCGGACCTCAAGCCGGGCGAGAGCGTGATGGGCGAGATCCTCGTCGATCGTCTCGACGACGTGCAGGCCGTCCCGTTGCAGGCGCTCTACTCCGATCGCGCCGACAGCTACGTCTTCGTGCGTGACGGCGGCAGTGTGAAGCCGCACCGCGTGACGGTGGGGGAGTCGAACGACACGCACGCGCAGATTCTGCAGGGCGTGGCCGCAGGCGAGCAGGTGTTGATGCTTCAGCCCGGCCAGGGCCGCGAACTCCTCGAGCGTTTCGGTCTCACCGCTGACGCTGACGCCAACGCCACCAAACGCGACCGCCCGCGCAAAGCCGAAGCACCCACCCCCGTCGCGCAGCGCGACGTCGACTCCGCCGCACACTGAGGCAAGCACGTCCGATCCGGACATATCAATCGAATCGATGCGGCACGAAGCGATGTGCGTTCGCCAGGTTTGGTTGTAAACGATAGATTCAAACTATACGATCCTATCTTCCTGGGTTGTCCTTTGTCGTCTGCTGAATTCCCGGGGCAAGGTTTTGATCAAAAATCCCCAGATTCCGGCCGTATTTGCCCAGTTTCACATTCGAATATTTTTTTGATTTGCCGGTCTTTTGGGTTTGCATCGACGTAATGCAGGCATATAGTCCGACCCTCCCATGAGGAATGGGCGCGGCTTTAGTGGTGATACGTGGGTCCGTTCGAATCGACGACAGGTACGGTTCTCAGTTGATCGGATCGAGGCGGACTGTGAAGGCTTGGGGCCAGATAAATGGGTGTGGGTGCACCTTGGGTGTCTTCCCTCTTTACCTGCCGGCTAAGACCTGAACGCCCGTAGCACTGCAAGCGAAGGTGGATGAGACGTGGCACCTGCGTCCGCAGGATTCGCAGTCTCCTCTGCCCCGCATAATGAGCAGGCCGACCGAACCTGGATGCCCACGGGCGACATGCCGTGGAATTCCGCATCGGGTTCACCAATCGGCCTTCCGCTCTGACAAGCCGCTCAGAATCAATCCGTTCAGTCGTACGTCAGTCCTAAGGAGCGATGATGCCCCAGCGTTTTGTCCCGGGTGCGGTTCTTGGTCTTTTGATTCGTCTTGCTGGGGAGTCGCGCGGCGCCAAAGAAGTTGTTGCACGCGCTGTGGCGTCCACCGTCGAGTCGCTCGAGTCGCGCGTCCTGCTCTCCACCTACTTTGTCTCGACCGGCGGCTCTGACACCCATGCCGGCTCGATCGCTTCCCCGTTCCGGACCATCCAGCGCGCTGCCAACCTCGCGAACCCGGGGGACACGATCCTCATCCGCGGCGGCACCTACCGCGAGACCGTCACGCCGGCCCGCTCCGGCTCTTCCGGCGCCCCCATCGTCTTCAAGCCGTACAACGGCGAAAAAGTCGTCGTCAGCGGCGCTGATCCTGTCGGCGACTGGTCGAGGTACAGCGGTTCCATCTACAAGGCAACGCAATCATGGACCCTCGGCGACGGCGCCAACCAGATCTTCGTCGACGGGCAAATGATGAACGAGGCCCGCTGGCCCAACACCTCGCTCGATATCTCCCATCAGAGCAAGATGTCGGCCGACAGCGTCTCGGGCGGCTCCTCCGCCACCAATGTCTACGACTCGGCCCTCACCCAAGCGACTGGATACTGGACCGGAGCCACGGTGCACATCGCGCCGGGGCAAGGCTGGGTTGTGCAGACGGGCAAGGTCTCCAGCTCCGCGCCGGGACGCATCACTTACTCCGCGCCGCGCATGAGCAGCTGGGAGAATCCCACCGGCGGCGATCCGTACTACCTGACCGGTAAGTTCAAGGCGCTCGATGCGCCCACCGAGTGGTACCGCGATCCCAGCGGCGCGCTGTATCTCTGGACCGCGAGGAGCGACAGCCCCTCGAGCCACGTCGTCGAGGCCAAGCATCGCCAGTTCGCCTTCAACCTGAACGGCAAGAGCAACATCACCATCGATGGCGTCGGGATCTTCGCCGCCAACATCACCACCAACAGCAGCTCCAATAACGTCGTCATCAATCACATCACGGCCAAGTACCTCTCGCACTACACCTGGTTCCCCTCCGGCTGGTCACAGCCCGGCAATACCGGCATCATCCTCAACGGCAGCAACAGCGCGGTGCTCAACAGCAACCTCGGCCCCAGTTCTGGCGACGGTGTCTTCCTGGGCGGCACCAACAATCGCGTCGAGAACACAGTCATCCACGACGTCGACTATGCCGGCACCGACACCGCCCCCATCCGCGTCCTCGGCCGCAACGCGACGATGCGCAACAACACGATCTACAATGCCGCACGCTCCGGCATCAAGTTCAGTCACGCCACCGGCGTCCACATCCTGAGCAACACCATCCACGACGTGATGCTGCAGACCACCGACGGCGGCGGGGTATACACGTACGGCACCAACGGGAGCGGGTCCGAGATTGCCTACAACCGAATCTATAACGTGCAGGCAGGGGGCTTCGGCGCATCGGGCATCTTCATTGACAACAATTGCTCCAGCTACCTCATCCACCACAACGTCGTCTCCAACGCGACCAATGCCCTCAAGCTCAACCCCTCCAGCTACAACAACCGCGTCTACAACAACACCCTGGCCGGCACGAAGTTCAGCCTCGACGGCCGCAGCATGAACGGAACCATCTTCAAGAACAATATTTTCATCGGCGGCAAGGCGAACTTTAGCGGCACCGTCATCCAGCAGAACAACATCCTGCCGGGCACCAGCGCCGGGCTCACCTCGAGCTTCACGCTGACCTCCGGCTCAACCGCCATCAACCGCGGCACCGTCGTCAGCCCGATCACGAACGGCTACGTCGGCTCGGCGCCTGACATCGGCGCCTTCGAGTTCGGCCGCACCGCGTTCGGCAGCGGCGCAAACCTGAGCGTTGCCTCCGGCACGCTGCCCCCGCCAACCCCGGCGCCGGACACAACTCCGCCGCCGGCACCTTCACCGACCGGCACGCGCAGCGCCCGAAGCACCATCGCGGCCATCTCCTTCTCGGCCGGCAGCGGCGTGCGCAGCGATGGCTATTGGTTGGGCTACCTCAACGGTGGCGACTGGGCCAAGTACAGCGGAATCAATTTCGGTGCGGGCGTTTCAAGGTTCGTGGTGAGGCTCGCTCTCGCCAACTCCGCCGCCGGAGGACGCATCGAGATTCGCGTCGGCAGTCCGACCGGGAGGACCGCCGACACACTCACGACCAAAGGCACCGGCGGGTGGACGCGCGAAGCTACCCAGTCTACCGGTGTTACCGGGTTGACCGGCGTTCAGGATATTTTTCTGGTGTTCCAGGGCGGGGATGGTATCGCCAATATCCGCAACTTCAGCTTCGCCTAGCAGCAACGCTCAATTTCGAAGCCGAAGCGCAAGGCCCGCACCTTGCGGGCCTTGCTCACGCGCCGTGCGGTCGATTTTGCACGCGTTCCCCGCATTGTTATCGAACCGTGGCGCGGCGTAATTCGTAGCTTGATCAGGACCACGGAGATCTTCTATATTCGACATGCGCTAAACGGAATGCGTCGCCGGATTGGTTATGCCGGCCGTGACCGGGTTGTTCACCTGCCCGTTCAGTCTCACGCCAGGAAGGCCGATAACGTCGCCCGAGTGCAGCGGCGATGAAGCGGCGGAGTTCAATAGACCGATATAGCTCGTGCTGTTCGGCTTGAGTCTCTCCAATCGAAAGTAATTCGACAGCGTCCCCGCACTGCGTCGGCCAACGCAGTCCCGCAGCCTCGCGTTCGCAACAAGGAACTCTAGAGAACCATTCATTCTACACCAAGGAGTGAGCATGCCCCGTCAATCCCCCTTTCAACGGAAGCGATTTCGCAGCAGGTGCGGGGGTCGGCGCAGCGGCGGCAAGGTGGGAGTGATAGGGAAGCATCCGTTCGAGATCCTTGAATCGCGCATCCTCCTTTCCACTTACGTGGTCTCAACCGCCGGCTCCGACGCCAACGTCGGCAGCATCTCCGCTCCTCTCCGCAGCATCCAGCACGCCGCCAATCTCGCTCAGCCGGGCGACACCATTCTCATCCGCGGCGGCACGTATCGCGAAACCGTCCGTCCCGCGCGCTCCGGAACCGCCGACGATCCAATCACCTTTCGCGCCTACGACAACGAAACCGTCACCGTCAGCGGGCTGGATGTGGTTCGCGGATGGGACCCAGCGTCCGGCGCGATCTATCAGTCCACGCTGCCGTGGGACCTGGGCGAGGGCAACAACCAGGTCTTCGTCGATGGGCAGATGATGAACGAGGCGCGGTGGCCAAACACCAGCCTTGATGTCTCTCATCCCTCGTTCGCCTCCGCCGACGGCATCACCCCCACGCTGAACGGCGCCGATTCCACCGCAATCCTGCGCGACGCCGCGCTGACGCAGCCGGCCGGCTATTGGACCGGCGCTACCATCCACATCGCGCCCGGCGAGGGATGGGTCATGCAGACCGGCACCGTCATCAGCTCCGCCCCCGGACAGCTAACCTACGCCTACCGGCAGATGAGCGATTTTGAAGTGCCGCGCGGCGGCGATCCGTACTTCCTCACCGGAAAGTTCAAAGCCCTGGACGGCCGCTCCGAGTGGTATCGCGAAGACGACGGCTCGCTCTATCTCACCACGCCGCGCGGGGATGATCCGTCCGCGCATCTCGTCGAAGCCAAGCGCCGCCTCTTCGCATTCGAGCTCGGCAATCGCGCGAATATCACGATCGATGGCCTGAACATCTTCGGCGCCACCGTCAACACTAATGCCGGGTCCGACTACGTCCACCTCAACCATCTCGACGTGCAATATCCGTCGCAGTTTTCCATCCTTGAAACCGGATGGAGCCGCCCCGACGAATCAGGTGTCTACCTCTTCGGAGACGGATCGATCATTGAAAACAGCACCGTCTCCTACAGCGCCGGTCACGGTATCGTCCTGTCCGGCAATCACAGCACTGTCCGCAACAGCGTGGTCCACGACACGGGATATGCCGCCGCCAACGAAGCCGGGATCCAGACGCGCGGCGCCGATAATCTGATCACCCGGAATACCGTCTACAACAGCGGCCGCTCCGGCATCAAGATCGCACGCGCCACGCGCGTGAAGGTCCTCAACAACGTCGTTCACGACTCGATGCTGCAGACCACGGACGGCGGAGCCATCTACACCTATGGCACCGACGGCGAAGGATCGGAGATCGCCTACAACCTGGTCTACAACGTCCGTACGGGCGGCTTCGGCGGTGGGGGCGTCTATCTGGATAACTACTCCAGCAACTATCTCGTGCACCACAACGTCGTGTGGAACGTCAACCACGCGCTGAAGCTCAATCCGCCGAGCACCGGCAACGAGATCTACAACAACACGCTGTCGGGTACCCTCTCGAGCGTGGAAACAAGCCTGGGCGGCGCCATGCCGGGAACGGTCTTCCGCAATAACATCTTCACGAAACGCGCCTCCATCGGTCCCGGCGCAACCAGCCGCGATAACCTGTTTGCGGGAACGGATCCACAGTTCGTCGATCCCTCCCGGAGCAACTATCAGCTTCGTTCCACTTCGCCGGCGGTCGATAATGGCGCCTGGGTCAGCTCCATCAACGCCGGCTTTTCGGGTGACGCCCCCGACCAGGGCGCCTATGAGACCGGCAAGCCTGCCTTCAGCGCAGGCGCCGTCGACGACACACCGACCCCGACGCCGACACCCATTCCAACCCCCGTTCCCGTTCCTGCACCACCGCCCACGCTTGTCCCTGCACCACCGCCCGCTCCCGCTCCTGACGATGACAGCCTGGAGACGACCATCATGGGCCGGATGCCGATTCAGGCGGAGTCTTTCGACGCCCAGCTCGGCGTCTACAAGGATCGTGCGAGCGTAGGCTTCCTCAGCACCGGCGACTGGATGAAGTTCAGCAACGTGGATTTCGGCTACAACGCGAGCACCTTCCGCACGCGCATCGCGCTGGCCGATGATTTCGCCGGGAAGACGATCGAGGTGCGCCTCGGCGCTCCCACCGGGCAGCTCATCGGATCACTCACGACTTCCGGCACAGGGAGTTGGACCGATTACGTCCAGCAGACCGCCGACATCACCGCTACGAGTGGCGTGCATGATGTCTACCTGGTCTTCCAGGGTGGCCACGGCGTGGCCAACATGGATTCGTTCTGGTTCTCCTCGTAAACCTGAAGGGCCTTGATTTGCGCTTCGCCCTCCCTCTCGGAGGGCGAAGCTGTTTAGGCGTTGTCGCGCGCGGGAACACGCCAACTCTCCTTCGAATTGATCCGCCGACTCACCTCTGCAAAGATGGCGGGCCTCTGGGCTCGGGCGCGGCTTCAAGCAATTTTGCGCTACCCGTGCATTCTTTTGGAACGCGACCGACGGCATGAGCGAACTGGACGAACGATACCGCGATCTCATCGAGGAGCTGGAGGATCATGCGATCTTCCTGCTCGACGCTCAGGGGCGCGTGCAAAGCTGGAACAAAGGAGCGCAGCGCCTGCTCGGCTACGCCCGCGAGGAAATCCTCGGCCATTCCGCTTCCATATTTTTTACTCTGGAGGAACGCGACCGCGGAGTTCCCGAGACGGAGCTGCGCGAGGCGGCCCGGACCGGCCGCGCGTCCGATGACCGCTGGCAGATGCGCAAGGGCGGCAAGCGAATCTGGGTCAACGGGATTACCCAGGCGGTCTATGACGATGCGAAGCAGCTGATCGGTTTCGGCAAGGTGATGCGTGACCAGACGGCGCGCAAGCTGACGCAGGATCGCGTCGCCGCGCAGTACGCCGTCACGCTCATTCTCGCTGATACCGCCTCACTTCAGGAAGCCACACCGCGAATCGTGCAGGTGGTGTGCGAGAAGCTCGGTTGGCAGTGGGGCGCACTGTGGGTTGTCGACCACTCTGCGCAAGTCCTCCGCTGCGTTGAGACGCGCGATTGCGCGCTCGATTCACCAGTCGAGTTCGAGCGAGTCAGCCGGACCATTTCGCTGCAGCGCGGGGTGGGCCTGCCCGGGCGGGTGTGGGAGACCGGTGAGCCGGCCTGGATCGAAGACGTGACCAAGGACCCTAACTTCCCGCGTGCGCCAGTGGCCCTGCGTGATGATCTTCACGCCGGAGCGGCATTCCCCATTCGGCTGGACGCGGACGTGCTCGGAGTGATTGAGTTTATCAGTCGCGATGTCCGCGCGCCCGATGAGGAACTGCTGCGGATGATGAGCACGATCGGGAGTCAGATCGGCCAGTTCATCCAGCGCCGCAACGCCGAAGCCGGCCTTCGGAGCAGCGAGGCGCGCAAAAGCGGCATCTTGCAGGCGGCCCTGGACTGCATCATCAGCATGAACCACGAAGGCATCGTGGTGGAGTGGAACGCGGCGGCGGAGCAGGTATTCGGATATGCGCACGCAGAGGCCGTCGGCAAGGCGCTCGCGGATCTGATCGTGCCGCCGCCCCTGCGCGAGAGTCACTGGCAGGGATTGGCGCGCTACCTTGAGACCGGCGAAGGCCCCGTTGTTGGAAAGCGCATCGAGATCACCGGCATGCGCGCCGATGGCAGTGAATTCCCGGTCGAGCTGGCGATTACGCGCGTCGAGCTGCCGGGGCCCCCGCTCTTCACCGCATACCTCCGGGACATCAAGGCGCGACTGCGCGCCGAGGCGGAACTGAAGCTGGCGAAGGAGTCGGCCGAAGCAGCCAACGAAGCCAAGGATCGGTTCCTCGCAATGCTGAGCCACGAACTGCGCACTCCACTCACGCCGGTGCTGGCGGCGGCAGCCGAGCTGGAAAATGAGCCGGCCCTCACCGACCAGTCGCGCGAGAGTCTTCTTATGATTCGCCGCAACGTGGAACTGGAAGCACGGCTCATCGACGATCTGCTCGACGTCACGCGCATCGCCCGCGGGAAGGTCGAACTGCAGACGAGCGACGTTGACCTGCACGAACTGCTCGGGCAGGTCGCGCAGATGACCCGCGGCGACGCGCTCGCAAAGCGGCAGGTGCTTTCACTCGATCTCCGCGCGGCCCGCCACCATGCCGTCGGCGACCCCGCGCGCCTGCAGCAGGTGTTCTGGAATCTGATCAAGAATGCGATCAAGTTCACCGGCGAGAACGGACAGGTCAGCGTCCGATCCACGTCAGCTGACGACGGATCGATTCTCATCGAGGTTCAGGACAGCGGCATCGGAATCGAGCCCGACGTGATGCGCAACCTCTTCAGCGCCTTTGAGCAGGGAGGCCGGGAGATCACCCGGCAGTTCGGGGGCCTTGGGCTGGGGTTGGCGATCTCCAAAACGCTCGTTGATCTTCATGGCGGAGAAATTCGCGCAAGCAGCGAAGGGCCCGGGCGCGGCGCAACCTTCAGCGTGCGCCTTCCCGCCGCGGGGGCCGCCGGCGGCGACGCTCTCCAGCCGCCGGCCACAGCAGCGCAACCGCGACCCGCGCTGCGCGTGCTGCTGATCGAAGATCACCAGGACACGCTGCATGCGATGAGCCGCTTGTTATCCCGACTCGGCTATCAGGTCAGCGGCGCCGTCAGCGTCGCGACGGCGCTGCAACTGGCCGGCTCACATCCATTCGATCTCGTAATCAGCGATCTGGGCCTCCCGGACGGCAGCGGGTTGGAGCTCATGCGCAGCCTGCGCGAACGATACGGCCTTCGCGGCATTGCGCTCACCGGCTTCGGCATGGATGATGACATCCGCAGCAGCATCGATGCCGGCTTCGTCGAGCACCTCACCAAGCCCGTCAACTTCCAGAGATTGCAGGAAGTTCTGCATCGATTGGGCGAGTCGTAGGCCTCCGTTCGCCCGCCATTACGGGCGCAAAAAAAAAGAGCCCCCGCCAAGCGCTTGGCAGGGGCTGCTCGTGCCGTCCCCCGACGGCCAGCCAATGTCGTCGCGGCCGCAGCCGCACATACCTGGAATACGCCGCCGATGCTCCGCGGTTCGAGATTTATCCCGCAAGCGCCGGCCCGGTATCAATTCTGCATCTCTAATCCTTTCGTCCGCTGCCTTTGTGGAAGGCGACCGGAGCCGCCAAGGCAGACCGCAATGAAGGCGAGCATCTATTCCGACTACGTCTGCCCCTCTGTTTCCTTGCGCTACCGCACTCGAGCGGCTTCGGCGTGAGAATGCCGTCGACCTGGACTTCGCGCGCCCGTACCGACCCTATTGTCGCCCCTCCGGGGTATCGATATCATCCGCCATACGGATGTTCTGCTATGCAGGTGATTGAGGGCAAATATTTGGTTAAACCTATAACCAACCCTTGGGGATAGCTGCCGGCCCGATGCACGACCGCAATATCCAGCCGGGATTTTGCCGGATGGATCAGACGGGAAGCGGAAGGCCGGATTGACGAGAGAACCCTCTCGAGGATGTTCGCATCCTGAATCAGCGTATCGCCACTTTTAACGAAGGGTTTGACTAAACCGCTCTCACACGGCAACCGTGGATTTGTCCGTATCGAGCACAGCTTCCAGCTGTGCTTCTTTTTTCCGCTATGAAACCCGGCCGCAGGCGAGTTCGAATATCCGTATCGGCGCCTTCCGCGTCGCGACCGCCTGCTCTGAACGGACGAGGCTCCAACCGCGCGGGGCAATCCACTCGAGGAAGCCATCGCCAGTCTGACGCCCCGGCTCCGCCAACACCACGCGCCCGCCGGGGCGCAAATGTTCCCGCCAGAACAGATCCAGAAATTTCCACTGCTTCCGCTCGTAGAGAATGTCGGCCCCCAGGATGAAATCGAAGCTCTCGCCGAGCCGGTCGATCTGCCAGTTGAGACGCCGGGCTCGCGGCAGGGGGCAGAACGCCAGGCTGTTCAGCTGCGCGAAGAGCAAGGCGGGTGATTCAAGGTCCGCAAAAAGCACACGGGCCCCCATTGCGGCCGCAACGGTCCCGCTCAGCCCCATTCCGCATCCCAGGTCCAGCACATCCGCGTCCAGCAGGGCGTTCGACGAATCGACGCGAGGCCCGCAAATGCGCTTCAGCACATGTTCCGCAAGTCCCAAG
>JBBRCX010000057.1:0-31477 GCA_038204465.1 Tepidisphaerales bacterium
ATCGCCCAGCGCGGCGGATCGATCGGCGGCCAGTCCTTGCCCGGATCCTCTAACGTCAGCCGCAGGCGCGTGCGAAAGTCTTCCACCTCCTCATCCGCGAGATGGCTGACCACTTCAAGGATCGACCACGCGTCATCCGGCGGCTTCCACGCCGCGTCGCCGGGCGAGAGGTCGCGCACGACCGCAGGCAGCAGAGAGCCGAACCGCTCCAACGCGGCGATCAGCTTGCCATCATCCATCACCGAACGCTCCGCCACCCAAGCATACAAGCATACAAGGAAGCTGACTCCCACTGGATTCCCCTCTCGTTCAGCGAAGGTCTGATTGCGCACGCGCGGGCGGCGCTTGCGAGACAACCGAAACACCTCCGGCCCTTGCGGGCCGGGGGTGTCGGACTTGCGAGAAAGTAACGAAAGGCGAGGTGGCCCGTCCTCGCTGGCCTCGCGGCCTGCGCCGCGCTACCAACGAGTCTCATACGCCCTCTTAGCCGCGCAGGAGGTTGAGGGCTGCCTGAGGGGCCGCGTTGGCCTGTGCCAACACCGTGGTGGCAGCTTGAGAGAGGATCTGCGATCGCGTGAGACTCGCCGTTTCCTGGGCGAAGTCCGTGTCGCGGATAGCGCTCTCGGCGGCCGAGGCGTTCTCATAGGCGACGCCGAGACTGTTCACAGTTGCGCCGATGGTGAACTTCTGGAACGCGCCAAGCCGGCCGCGCAACTGGCTGACCTGTTTGGTCGCCTTGTCCAGGATCTTCTGCGCCTGAACGAGGCTCGTGGCGCTCAGAGAGTTGGCGCCGCCGCTCGCGAGGGAGCTGAGGTAACCAAGGGTTGCGTCGCCGAGGCTGCCGGTGGAAAGCGACTGGAGCCCGATGAAGGCGTTCTCGGTTTCGGCGACCTTGCCGAGCGAGAACGTCGCCGCGCCGCTGGTGATGCCAAAGGTCTTGGACTTTCCGGCATTGAGGCCCGTCACAGACAGGCTGGTGAAGGCCGAGGTCGCCGTGCTGCTGGCCGAGTAGGAGTAGTTGCCATTGAGCAGCTTCGCTCCCTGGAACGACGTGGCGCCGGCGATGCGGTTGATCGTGCTCAGGATCGAATCGACCTGAAGCTGGTTCGCCCCAAGCTCTTTCTTCGACAGACCGCCGGTGTTGGCAGCCTGCCCGACAAGGCCGGTCAGCTCGGTCAGCAGCGAGCTGACCTCGGCCAGACCACCCTCGGCGGTACCGATGATGTTGCTGGCGCACCCGGCGTTATCGATGGCGGTCATGATGCCGGCCATTGCGGAGCGAAGGTTTTCGCTGGCGATCAGCGCGGCGCGATTGTCCTTGGCGGTGTTGATCTTCAGGCAGGTGCTGAGCCGCTCAATGCTCGTATTCAGTGTGTAATTGCTTTTCGCCAGGACGCGCTGAGCGATCAGCGACCTGACGTTGGTGTTAACTCTGCTCATGACCCTGTCGCTCCATGACTGGTGGTTACCCGTGATCGGATCTGCGGTCCGTTCACACCCTTCATTCCCTTGAAAGCATTGGCTGGTGGGTCAGGGGATAAAAACATCCGGCAGCCCCCGAATACGCCCGCGCGCGGCTCGGGCTCTTTGGGCCGGTCGTCACGCACCCATCCTTCTCGATCATCAACGGGCGTGCTTTCTCACGGAGGCCGTTGCCGCGGATCGCAAACACGAACAGGAATTCGCCCGAACCACGGCCCCCCAGTCTCATCGACCGCGGCGGGAGCGCGACTTTAGATGTGACCAGCAAACCGACGCAAGACCTTATGGGCCATTCAGATAGGTGAGCGCCGAGAGCTCATTTGGGCATGGACATGGCATGTGTCGGGCTTTTATGAGACGCCGGTAGGGTGAGGGAATTCAACAAAAGTAAAGGCCACGTGCAGCGATGCGCGCGGCCTTCGAAGGAAGTTTTCGGTCTGTGGTCAGGGAACGTTAGTGTTGCGGCAGCGAGGGAACGCTCTGCGGCGTTGAGCGGGCCAGAACGCTGGTGCCGGCCTGCGGATCTGTGAGCGGTTGAGCGCCGCCGTTTCCTTTGCAAAGTCGGAATCGCGGATGCCGCTCTCGCCGGCAATCACAATCTCCACGCAGCATGTTCTTCTCGGACACGCCGAGCCGGCCGCGAAGCACCGCCACCTGCTTGATCGCAGTCTCGATGATCTTGCTGGCTTTGGCAGTTGCCGCTGACCAGCGTAGCGCTGCCGCCGGTGATGACCTCGTTAAGGAAGCGTGCCGGTCAGGTTCTGTTGTGACTTGGCCCGCCCGCGCTGGGCCGTGAGGGACGCGACATTCGTATTGATACGGGCCATCTCAATCCTCCATGATTGCTTATGGCAGGCCGGGCACCATTCCCGGAATACGGGCCCCGATCCTGGGGCCTGAAGAGGCGGCAAGTGCGGGGCGGTCACAAGATCGTTCCCGAGAAGACCGCGGGGGCCGAGCTGTCGTGCGGCAGTGTGAGCCGCAACATGCAGATCGAATCCAGCGGATCCAGTCACTTGTTCTCTTCCTTGTTCTGACCTTTCGGGCCGATCTTTCCAAGACCCGAAAGATCCTCGGGTTTGACCTGCGCCGCCGCGCGGTTCTCGCGCCGGATGGCGTCGTAGACTTCCTTGCGGTGCACGCTGATCTCTTTGGGGGCGTTGATCCCCAGACGCACCTTGTCGCCGCGGATATCCACCACGGTGACTTCGATGTCGTCGCCGATCATGATCGTTTCATCTCTCTGACGGGACAGCACCAACATGCTGGCTCCTTCCTGGGTAAGGGGCCTGAAATACATCAAGCCCGCCGAGACCTTCATCCGCCCGGTGGGCGGCGCCGATCCCATATTTGCCGCGACGTCCGTGTCGCGGTGCGTCGGCGGGCTGAACAATCCATTCTAGCCCGCAACGCATTCCCTGGTGCGAAAGTTCCTCTTCGCCGACTCGCTATCGGACCTCAGTGACCCGTGTGGTGCGGCCTCTGGGTGGGCCATGCCGTTTATGCGGCGCGGGCCGCACCGGCGCGGGAACGGACTCCGCAGTCCGCCGCCCGGCGTCAGGCTGCCTCGGCGGTCTGCGCGGGAACGTGCGACTGGAGTCTTAACAACGGCTGGCGCGTGGTCCACTTCTTCTCGGTCAGCACGACCTGCTGAGCGACCCGGTTCTGGGCATTTACCACCAGCGGGCCCAGGAGATTGCCTGTCAGCCACTCCTCGACGCGATTGCAGATGACAAAGACCTGCAGGAAGGCAGGATCAGTCAATTGCAGGTCCTGCTGCGCCTCCTCGCGGACCGGAACGTCATAGTCCTTGAAGAAGATGGTTGGGTCGGTCACGACGAACGCGAGGTTCGGGTCGTCGATCGACTGCAGCCAAAAAAAGTAGTTCTCCTCCCCAGTCTGAATCAACGCGAAGCGCGTGTGATTGGGGAAGCCGAGCAGACCGTGCGGGAAAGTCATGACGCGCTCGTCATCGACCGTCAACCGCCCGAAACGCGTGCTCTCGATCTCCATGCGAGCTCCATTTCTGCCGCAGGCTCTTTCCCGCGGGCCCACCCGCGGCCTAAGGGCCGCGAGATCTTTCACAACTGTCCTGCCCGCGGTCTCCGCCGCCGGCTTCAGACTTCGACTCCGGCGCTCCGCACCCGCGGAAAGCCCGGTCATCTCCACCCCGTCTAATCGTTCTCCCGTTCCGCCGCGTCTAAGCGGCCCGCGCGTCCGGTCCCTGCGGCGCTGCCGCTCCGTCGATCGTCGGCCCGATGCGCCGCGCGCCGCGGCGCATCTTTCCGCGCCGGCTGAGCATCACGACGGGCCGAACCACTTTGGCCTCATCGGCCCCTCCGCTGACCACCGCACGTCCGCAGTACCCTTTCATGAGCCATTGCTGGCCGACCCAGGTGATCTGCTCCGCCGCCATCCACAACTCCGGCGTCGAAGCGCACCGGCGGGTCTTGCGCGACCCGACAGCTTTTGCTGCGCCGCGTGCGATTCGATGCGTCTTCAACGATCACAAGAGACGCGTCTTCTGAGCCGGGTGATGTCAGACACCTTGACCGCGCCCGCCGATTGCGGGAGCGTCAAGAGACAGCACGCGAAAATGAATAACGCTCTTCGCATCGTGCTTCGCAGAAGCGCGGCCAGGGCCGCCCCTGACCTATCGGTTAGAACGGGATGAGGGCGTCCAATAATTTCGGCAGCCAACCCTTATGAGTGGCGTTGCGGACGTTGCCGCGATGTGTCTTTTGGATGTCGAAGTCGTGCAGATCGGTGCTGAGGACCGCGTTGTCGGCCGAGACGTCCTCCGCGCGGCAGGCGCCGCTGCTTCGGCGCCGTAGCCCCACTGGTGGAATAACGTCTGCGTGGCCCAGGCAAGAAGAGTGAGAATGACCAGGAGCTGGACCTTCTTGCGGGCGCCGAGCGGTCTGCCGTTCATCATGGTCGCGACCTCCTGTCGCTGGTCGGGCGCGGGCATCCAATCCGCGGCGGCCGCTATCCGCAGCGCAGATTGCCGATGGCTTGCAGCGCCTGGTCGGCGGTCTGGATCGACTGGCTGTTCAGCTCGAAGGCCGCTGTGTCTTGATCAGCGTCACCAGTTCCTTGACCGGATCCACGTTGCCAAGCCCGACGAAGATGCCTGCAGGAGAAGTCTCGCCGACGGCGTTGGTGCTGCCCATGCTTCTGCATGAGGTACATCAGGTCTTCGAAATTGACGCGACTGCGCTTGAACGCGGTTGCCTCCTTGTTCGCCAGGTTATTGGCGACTACGGCGATGCGCGTCGCGAGGGCCCGAAGCCCCGTCGCGGGGGAGTGCAATGCGGTAATCGCCATAGGAGGTGTTATCGGACGGCAGGCGCGAGCGACTTCAATTCGTCCGCTTTGGGAGCGATGGAATCGTCAGGCGATCGGACTTTGGAGGGTCAACCGATCTTGCCGACTTCGTTGACCAGCTTGGCGAGGGTTTGATCCTGGGCCCCGGTCGTCCACCGCGAAGAAGCCAGCGCCGTGGATGGCAACGTCGAGCTCCGACCCGGTGGGCTCGATGTCCCCCTGCGGTTTTCACCACTTAAATATCGCGCAGTCTCGCCGTCTCCCAAAGCCATCTCGTTCGTCTCCCAACGATGGGCTCGTTTTCACCATTTGAATATTGCGCCATCGTTCGCCCCCCGATAATGGCTCGTTTTCACCATTTGAATAGTCGCGCCGTCTCGTTCATCTCCCGACAATGAGTTCGTTTTGACCATTCGAATCGCGCTACCTCATTCCCGTCCGCACCTCTGCTTCCGCAACCGAACGGATCCGCCTCAAGGCCCGATCTTGCCACCCCAGCCCTGCGCATCAAACGCAGGCCTCCCTTCATTCCTTATATATTCTTTCCACAAATTCAGCAGTTCCTTTTTTCTCACGCGATCAGCCCGCTTCGCTCGCCTCCCTTTCACTTCACCCCACCCCACCCGCGCTCCCCCTTCACGTCCCCGCCCGCCGTCGCCGGCCATGCGGCTTGGGTACCTTCGGCAGCGTCGGCGTCACCGGCATCACCTTCGCCGGCGTCTTCGCCGGCCGCCTCGCCGCCTGCTTCTCCAGCGCCTCCCTCACGTACGAATTCGTCACCGGGATCGGAAAGGCCGTGGTCGTAGCCTGTTTGAACGGTTTCGCGCGCATCATTCACCTCCGCCGAGCCTCACCCGATGGTCCCGCCCCCCAACTCGCGCGCTCATTCTAACACCCCCTCCGAGAAAATCGTGCCACCGCCCTCCCCGCATGCCCGCCCACTCATGGTACGATTGCCGCCATGGAAACCGGGACCGTCCACGCCACCAATCCCACGCGAGACAGGATCGCCATCGCCACCGGCCGAAACGAGTTCACCATCATCGAGGCCAAGACCACCGCCTTCGAGGTCGGCGACCGCGTCGAATGGCAAAACGACAGCGCCCTCGGCCCCGAAACCTACCGCAACCTCACCAAGGGAACCGCCATCCCCGTCAACGTCCAAAACCACTGGGTCCGCCCCCAACAAGTCCGCGAGCAACTGTTCCTCTAGACCCCCAGTATCCCGTCACACACCCCCGCACGCCCGACGCGCCCCGCCAACGACCGCCAACAACCTTGAACCTCCCGCCGCCCTGAACTAGACTCCCATCCGTCGCGGGCGTAATTCAGTGGTAGAATGCAGCCTTCCCAAGGCTGACGTCGTGGGTTCGAATCCCATCGCCCGCTTTTTCACGCTTCACTGCCATGAAAACACAAGATCCAAAAACCGGTGCTCTTTCCGAGCATGACGTCGACTTTTTCAAAGCCTTCGGCTTCATCGTGCTGAAGAATGTCTTCGCGCCGGCGGAGCTGAAGACGATCGATCAGGAATTCGAGCGGACCATGGCGGACCAGTACGCGCATAAGCCGTTCGACGGCTCGCAGCGGCACTGGACGATGATGCTTGATGAGGAGACGCCGTTCTTCGCGAGCCTGATGGAAGACCCGCGCTTCCTCACGCCGGCCCGGCAGTTTTATGGGCCGGACGTTTTAGGCGTCGCCGCCGACGCCAATCGTTATGTGGGCGACTCAGGATGGCACCGCGACATCGCGACCGTCGATCAATACGGCATCAAGTACGCGTTCTACCTGCAGCCGGTGAAGGCTGAAACCGGTGCCCTGCGCGTCGTGCCCGGCTCGCACGCTTTCCCCGACAACGCGGAGTTCAATAAGCTGATGCACAACTTCTCGATCGGAGAAGTGCCGGCGCAGGTCCTGGAATCGGAGCCGGGCGACGTGGTCGCGTTCGACGTCCGGTGCTGGCACGGCTCGCTGGGCGGCGGCGCGGATCGGCGCATGTGCACCGTCGTGTATTACACGAACCCGACGACCGAGCAGGAGGAGAAGGCCGTCCGCGAGATCGCCGCGCTCAGCACGAAGGTCAGCTTCAAGACATTCGGCTGCCGCCGCGAGTATCTGTATTCCAAAAAGTGGGTCTCCAACCCCAATCGCAGCCCCGCCCGCCAGCAATGGATCGACCGACTGCGCAGCATCGGCTACTTCGACGTTCCGGGAGTGGTCGAGCCTTCGGAGAGTTGAGCCGCTGCCGCTTGCTGCCAAGGACGGATGAGCCGAAAACGTCCGCGACTTTCGTCCGTCTCGTCGCCGCACCTCTCACCTCGACGTCTGAGTCATTTCCTTCACGGCGAAAACAGATTTGACCCTTATCGCCACTCAAGCCAACATGCTGCGCACCATCGGAATGAAATCCGGCCAACGAAGGAGTCGTCCACCTCTCCCGCGACATCCTCGACCAATGCATCCCGCGCCAGCGCGAGCTCCTCGGCGAACACTCCCGCGGCGCCTACGGCTAAGCGCCCCGCTCGCACGGTTGCTTCTCAATAAACGTCGAAAGGATCGCTCGCTAACCTCTAGACATGCACCCATAGACATGCACCCAGCCCGCGCAGCCCACTCCCGCACGCGACATTCGTGGCGAAGATTGATCTGCATCTGAAACCTCACCGCCCATGCTGAATCGCCCGCCCGATCATTCCCGACAAAGGCGAGACCCCGAAATCCTCCAGCACCGTCACCGTAACGTCCTCGAGTCGCGCGCCGTCCGCGGTCAGCTTCTTCGTTGAGAACAACACGCCGGGCACCGCAACGGGATCAGTGGTGTGGTGGCCTGAGAAGCCGCGAAGGTGGTCCGCCAGCACTTCGTTCGTCCCCACCCCCAGTACCGCGTCATCCGATGGGCCGTATCCGATTGCATAGCCGAGGATCAGGTCCGGCGACTGCGCCACGTGCGGACCCGAGTAAATCTCTTCCGCTCGATAAACGCTGTAAATGACCGGATGGTTGTGAAGCCGCTGGCCGCTGTCACGATACGCGAGCAGCTTCTCGCGCAGTTCCTTCAGCAGCGCCGGCCGTTCCGCCGGCTGTACGATGCCGTTCGGCTCACGCCCCTGAAGGTTCAGGTAGAGGCTCTGAAAACCGATGCCGTACGCGCGGGTTCGATGCCAGTCGATGTCGGAGAACGACCCGGTGGCCGCCCCCCCGTTGAAAAACAGATACCCTTCGCGCTCCAGCCAGCTCACCAGGTTGAATTCTCGATACATCGGCACGAAGCCGTGATCGCTCATCACGTACAGGATGTCGCCCGGCTTCATCGTGGCGCGCGCCTTCCCGACTGCGCCGTCCAGTCGAACGTACAAATCCTCGATATCGCGAGCATGCGCAGCCGCTTCGTTCTTGTCGTAAGCAGGATGAGCCGGGTCCTGGTCCTTCCATAAAACGTGACTGTTGAGGTCCAGCGTCGAAATGTAAACAAACAGAAACCGGCTCTCCCGGCGCTCGGTGAGCAAGTCCATGGCATCCAGGCTGTCTTTCAACACCCGCTCCGACTGCCCCACATACTCGTCGGCCGTGAACAGCCCCTGAGCGATCGCCTTCGTCTCTTCCGACATCCCCTTGGTGAAATAGGGACCAAGCGATTGTTCCAGGTACCGATCGAAGCCGCCGGTTGCCAGTCCCGCAGCGCCCGGGGCGAGATTCACAGGCGACGCATACAGCCGAAAACCAGGCGACGCCTCCGCCAGGTAAAAACGCACCTGGCCCGAAACCGATTTCAGGTGCGGCACCAACTCGAATTCCACCGGCAGCCATTCCCCCCACTCGCCTTCCCTCAACAGAATCTCACGGCCCTGAAGATGCACCACCGCGCTTCGGCTTTGCCGATCGACGAACACGTCGAAAGCCGCCTTCGTCCGCCGCTGTTCCTCCGGCTCACTTTTCGCCGCGAACGGATTCATCGGCCCGTCAAGTGTCGGCCCTGCCTCTCTCTTCCCTTCCAACACGCGCAGCGCGCCGTCAGAGATGCGCGCCTTGAGCAACCGCCCTCCGGTAATCGTGCGGTGCGCATCGGCCAGTCGATCGCTGAAATAGGTGAAGGTCCCGTAACTTCCCTCGATGTCCGGCGTGCCCATCCCCGAGAGCGAGCGCCCGCCTCCCGGCGCGGCGGGAAAGTTGGCCGGCATCTTGTACACCGTCGTTTTGATCCCCGCCGATTCCAGCACTTGCCACAGCGCCTTGCCATCGCGGAGCAACTCTGTCTTCGACGCCGTGGGCCAGACGTAATGGGTGAAGGGAATCCGCCGGCCGCCCCCCGACTCCGTCGTCCGCGACAACGCATCTGCCGGCGTCATCCCCCCGTTCGAGATCTCCCGGCGCACGAAGTCAAACACGCCGTGCCCCCCCGGATTCATCCCGGTAATAAAGTTCGACCACGCCACCGGGCTAAGCGGCGGCATGCTCGACTGGATCGGAATGAAGCTCCCCTCCGCCGCCAGCTTCGAAAGGTTCGGCAGCCTCCCATCGCGCATGAGCCGGCCGGCCATGCGGAAGTCCATCCCATCAATCCCAATGACGACGACGCGCGGCCCGGACTCTCTCGAGGCCTTCCGCTCCCCGCATCCACCCACCGCCGCGACAACAACGAGAAGCGGCAGCCAGATTCGGCGCGTGATCCTACTCTTTCTCTTAATCCTGCTCGTCATCCTCTTCCTACTCGTAATCCTTCTCTTCATCTTACTCCTCCTGATTCCCGACGGCGTTGGAACCAATGAGCAAGAGTAGGATGAAGAGTAAGATCAGGAAGAGGATTAGGAGCAAGAGCAGGAGTACGATCAGAACCAATTCACCCCGAGTCTGACCAAGAAGTCCCCACACTCTCACTCACTTGCACCCCCGTCGAATTCAGCGGACGATTCCTCTGATCCGTTTCGAGCGAGGAGAGAAATTGACAACCACCGTCGCCGTCCGCACTCGTAAGCCCTCAAGCCCCAAACCCTCCAACGGCTCCCCCGCCGCCCGGGGTCCAGCGCTCATGGAAGGCTATGAGCAGCACCAGTTTTTCCGCCAGCCGCAGGACGTGCGCGAGGCCCGCCGGTACGACTACCCGTTGGTGATGTGCCAGTTGGTCGCGCAGGACACAGCGCGGCGCGTGGAAGAATCGAGAAAGTGGTTTAAGTGGAATTTCTTCCGCGGCGACTGCCACTCGCACACCCAGCACAGCGACGGCATCGGCACCGTCGCCGAAACCGCGGCCATGCGGCAGCTCGCCGAGCTCGATTTCCAGTTCGTCACCGACCACTGGGGCGTGACCCAGGGGCCCGAATGTGAAGAACATGGCCTGTGGGTTGGCCAGGAGCCGGTCACGCAACATCATCACCTGGGCATCCTCGGCCTCGATCACGCGTTCACGCCGCAGATAGACCTGCTGAAGGACGTCGCGGAAGTGAGCCGGCTCGGCGGAACGCCGTTCATTCCCCACCCGGCCGGCTGGTGGGACGTGACGCGCTACAGCGAGGAGCAGAAGCGCGCCCTGCAGGATCTGCCGTCGCCGTTCCTGATGGAGATCTGCAACGGCGCCAACAACATCATTAATGCCTTCGACTACACCGACGACGACGCGCTGCAGGTGTGGGACGAGCTACTCGACACAGGCCGCGTTGTGCATGCCCTGGGCAATACCGATGCCCACGCGCCGCACGCCATCGGCATCGTCTGGAACAGCGTATTCGCCCCGCGCTGCGACCAGTCGTCAATTATCAAAGCGCTCCGCGCGGGTCGCAGTTTTGTCTCCGATGCGCCGCTGGTTCACATCGCGATGGGCAAGGCAAAAATGGGCGGCCGCGCCGGCAAAGAAGACCGCCGCCGGCCGCTGCGGATCACCGCGGTCGATTCCCGCGGGCTATCCTCCGTCCGCGTCGTCGCCGACCGAAAACGAATCGCTTCGTGGAACGTGGACGCCAGGCCGCAGCTCATCAAGTCGTTGACCCTGCCCCGCTCCGCGCGCAGGTACGTCCGGGTGGAGGTTCGGAGCATGGACGGCCGCCGCGCATTCTCCAATCCCATTTATCTCGCCTGAGAGCAGGAGCCGATCGTGCCGACCGACCTGGCCACGCATATCGACAACTTCATTGTCGTCGACACCCACGAGCACATGGTCGGCGAGGCCGGATGGATCACCCGCCCGCCCGATGTCCTGTCTGACCTGTTCGACAACTATATGCCGGCCGACCTCATCGCAGCCGGCGCTTCTCTCGCTGCGGTGCAGCGCCTCTGCACCCCGGGTGATCCCGACGTCGAGGGACGATGGGCCGGTGTGGCCGCCGCCTGGGATGCGGCGCGTTTCACCGGCTACGGCGAAGCCGTCAGCCTCATCGCCCGCTCGGTTTATGGGATCGAGGAAATCTCCGCCGCGTCGGCCCGCGCCGCGGAGCCAAAGCTGCGGGCCATGCTCGCCCCGGGCCAGCGGCTTCACCTGCTGCGCGACGTCGCAAAACTCGACCACATGCAGATTGACGCCAAACAGTCAGTGGTTGTCCCGGATGAAAGCGGCGCCGACTTCTTTCTCCATGACCTCTCCTGGTGGGATTTCACCAGCGGGCGCATCGACGCCGCCGCGGTGGAGGCTCAGACGCGCATCACCGTCCGGAACCTCGCGACGCTACGTCAAGCCATGGAAGGGCTATTCGAGCGGTCCGGTCCCTGTGCGATCGCGGTGAAATCGCAACACGCCTACGACCGCACGCTCCGCTGGACGCGGCGCAGCGATGCCGATGCCGAGCGCGCTCTTCAGGGCGTATTGGCTAATACAGTCGATGAGTGCGCGAGGCTTTGCCTCGGCGACTGGTGCCTCGACCGCGGCGCCGAGCTGGCGCAGCAACATCATCTCCCCTTCAAGATCCACACCGGGTACCTGGCGTTCAACGGCCCCATGTCCACCGACGACATCCGTCCGGGGAATCTGTGTCCGCTGTTAGAGAAGCATCCACAGACGCGCTTCGTCCTGATGCATACCGGATACCCCTATGGCGAGGAGCTGATCGCGATCGTCAAGCACTTCCCCAACGCCTGGGCCGACCTCTGCTGGGCATGGGCCATCGACCCCTACTCCACCACCGTTTTTGTCCGCCGGTTCATTCATGCCGCCCCGATCAACAAGATGTTCGGCTTCGGCGGCGACACCTGGCGCCCCGCCGCCGCGATCGCCTACTCGCTCCAGATGCGCAATTGGCTCAACCGAGCGCTGCGTCAGGAAGTGGACGCGGGTGATCTGCGAGAGTCGCAGGCAATCGAGATGGCGACGCGGTTGCTGCGCGACAACCAGTTGGCGTGCTTCGACATCGCCGGCACCCGCGACGCCATCCGCAAGCTGAGCCGCCAGTAGAACAGCCGCCCGTGTCTGTCGTCGGATCAGGTGAATGTGCGACCTTCATCCGTCACGGCATCCGATGCGAATCGCCTCTCAAAAGTCTGTCATTCCTCCGGCAGCCTGTTGAGCAGCCGGTCGATCTGCTCATCGGTGTTGTAGAAATGCGGGGAAACGCGAAGTCTCCCCTCGCGCAGGGCAATTTCTGTTTTGTGGTCCTTGCGCAGCATCTTGAAGATCGGTTCGTGTTGCGTCGGATCTTTGCAGGTGAAGCTGACGATCGCGCTCCACTGCCACTTGTCGCGCGGGCTCACGACGTGATAGCCCTTGGCCAGCAGTCCATCCACCAGCCGATCCGTCAGGTCGCGGATGCGCTGCGCGACTTTTCCGGTCCCGACGCCGCCGAGCAGCTCCAGCGACGCCTTCAGGCCCATTAGTCCGGCGACGTTGTGGCTGCCGCATTCGAAGCGCCCCGCGTCGCTGCGCAGCGTGTAGTCGTAGTTGCCGTACTCCTGGGCATCGATCACGTTCATCCACCCCACCATGACCGGGCGCGTCCGCTCGATCAGGGAACGACGGCAGTAAAAGATGCCGGCCCCCTCCGGGCCCATGAGCCACTTGTGGCCGTCGGCCGAAAGGAAGTCGATCTTCATCTCCTCCACGTCAACCGGCAGCACGCCGACCGACTGGATCGCATCCACACAGAACAACTTGTCGTTGGCTCGGCAGAATTCGCCGATCCGCGCGAGGTCGTGCCGCTGACCGCTGGCAAACTCCACGTGGGAGATCGACACCACCTTCGCCTGCGGGTCCGACGCCGCTTCCAGGATCCTGGCCAGCGGGACATGCCGGCGTCCGTTCTCGTCGGTCTGCTCGGGCACGAGAACGAGCTTGGCGCCGCGGGCCCGCGCCACTTCCATCCATGGATAGATGTTCGCCGGATACTCGACCGCGGTGGAGATGATGCGATCGCCCCACTGCCATTCAATGCCGTTGGCGACGATGCTGATTCCCTCGCTGGTGTTCTTCACGAAGGCGATCTCGTCGCGGTGGGCGTTGATCAGCTTCGCGGTCGAGGCGCGCAGCTTTTCGATATCGACGTACCAGTTGGATTGAAGGTAGACGCTCCCCTCCGCCTGGCCGGCGAATCTCCGCAGCGCCTCGGCGCAGGCGTGTGACACCGGAGCGACGCCCGCATGGTTGAAAAAGTCCCACTGCCGCAGGATCGGGAATTCATCCGCGTTGCCGATGTAGTGCCGAATGTCCGTCATACGCCCCTGAGCTATAATCGCCGCGGCCTTTTAGCCTGGCGGCGGAGCGAAACTTCGCGCTGCAGCGCGCGTCTGAACGTTTACCGCCATGGCCGCGAACCGCCGGCAACCGAATTACCGCAGAAGGATGCTTTGATGTCACGTTCAATCCGGCCGGCGCTTTTGCTTGCCCTGTTTCTGCTGGCGGCCTCCGCTCGCGGGCAGGACCTGGTTCAGGAGTCGATCCCGTGGAAATGGATTGACCCGCTGCTGCCCGAAGATCTGCCGGACCTGAAGTATCCCGCATACTTCAACGATGTCGACAAGGCGCAGGCGCAGTCCTTCGCAGGGCGATACAAGCTTTCGCTGAGCACGATCCGCAAAAACATCAAGGATCCGAAGCCGGAACAGATCGTCCCTATCGCGCTGACAAAAACGAATTCTCTCGCGGCCCAGGGGCGCTGGGAAGAAGCGCTGGCGGCGCTGGCCGCCGATGCGGTGAAAGACGATCCGCGAATCCAGCTTCGTCGGGCGGAGATTCTCTCCGATACCGGCCACTCCGACGACGCCCTGGCGCTGCTGAAAGCACTGGTCGAGGCGCATCCGGATTCGATCGGCGGGCATTACCTCCTGGGCGCGGTGAGCGAGCGCGTGGGCGACCTTGAAGCGGCGCGCAGGCATTTTTCCTGGTTCGTCGAAGCGCCGCAGAAGTTCCTGGAGAAGTGGGAAACGCACGCCGAAGGCCCGTTCGATAGAGCGGATGACGTGACGCTGATCGGCCGGGCGATCGACCGCTGGGCCAATCTCACCGGCGCGTATAGGAACAACGTCGTGCTGCATCGCACGATCTTCAACATTTTCGTGAAGGCGTACGATGTGATCGACCGGACCTATTGGCCGGCGCACGTAGCCGCCGCGGAGTATTTCATCAGCCACGACCAGCGCCAGGAAGCGCTGGAGGAACTGCAGACAGCGCTGAGGTCCAACCCAAACGACGCCCGCATCTGGCGGCTCATCGCCCGCCTGATGATCGACGCCCACCAGTCCGACAAAGCGGAGAGCGCGATCCTGTCGATCCGCAGGATCAATCCCAGCTCCGCCGATGCCGACGTGCTCGATGCCCGCAACCTGCTGCGGCAGGATCGCGCCGATGAAGCGCAGCCGCTCGCCCAGCGCGTGCTGCAACGCCTGCCCCGCGACCTGGAGGCGCTGGGTCTGATGGCCGCCGTCCACATGCTGCGGCTGCAGCAGGAGCAGACCGACTCGGTCTACAAGCGAATCGCAGCCATCGCGCCCAAAGATGCCACCGCCTACTTTGAGGTTGCCGAGGCGCTCTTCGCCGCGCACGACACCGCCGGCGCGACGAAGATGTACCAGGCTGCCGTCGAGCGGGCGCCCTGGTGGGCGGCGGCGCAAAACCAGCTTGGGCTGGCGCTCATGCAGGACGGCCAGGAAGAGCAGGCGCGGGCCGCCCTTGATGCCGCGTATGCCGTCGATCCCTACAACGTACGCTCGGTCAACTACCTTCGCCTGCTGGACCTGATGGCGGCGTTCCCCACTTACCAGACGCCGCACTTCATCTTCCGCTACGACGCGCAGGACGATCCGATCGTCCCGTTGTACATCGCGCCTTTCATGGAAGAGTCATACGCCGAAGTCTGCCGCGACTTCGAATTCACTTTGCCCTGGAAGATGATCGTCGAAGTCTTTCCCGAAGCCGATTCATTTTCCGTTCGCACCGCCGGCATGCCCGGATTGGAAAGCTTCGGTGCCAGCCTTGGCCGGGTGATGACCGTCGTTGCGCCGCGTGCCGGCGAGACGCTGGGGCCCTTCAATTTCGCGCGCGTGCTCCGGCACGAGTTCACTCACACTGTGAACCTGACCGCCACGAATGGCCGGTGCCCGCGCTGGCTCACCGAAGGGCTCGCGGTGTGGGAAGAAAAGGTGCCCTACCGCTTCGTCTGGGTGCCTCCTGAGATGTACGAGCGCGCAACCAGGGGCAAGCTGTTCTCCCTTCCCGCGCTGCAACGAGCGCTCCTGCACCCCGGCGCGCCGCACGACGGCGAGGTCGCCTACATGGAAGGCTTCTGGATCGTGCGCTACCTGCGCGACAAGCACGGGCCGGAATCAATCCTTCGAATGCTCGACACCTACAAGCAGGGAAAATCGGAGGCCGATGCTGTCCGCGACGCCAGCGGGCAATCGATCGCCGATTTCGAGAAGAGCTTCTTTGCCTGGGCAAAGCAGGAAGTGAAAGGCTGGGGCTATGACCCTGAGACGCGCAAGCGTTTCAAGGACGTAAGCACGCGCGGCGATCAGGCCGTCAAAGCCGGTTTGGTCGATGAGGGCGTCACCCTCTGGAAGCAGGCGCAGGAGCTTCAGCCCATGAACCCCCTGCCGCACCGCCGCCTCGCCGGTCTGTGCCTCAAGCTGAAGCGTCCCGACGAGGCGGCCTCGCACCTGGAAGCGTTCAGTTTCCTCGAGATCAGCGACAATCGATTTGCCAAGATGATCGCGCGGATCCATCGCGACGCCGGCCGGCTCGACAAGGCGGAGCAGCGCGCGATGGAAGCGGTCTACATCAACCCGTACGACCCCGGCGCGCATGAACTGCTGGCGCAGATCTACGAGAAGACCGGCAACACATCGGCCCTGGAGCGCGAACAGAAGGTGATCCCAGTCCTGAAGCAGCGTCAGGAAGCGGAGAAGGAGAAAAGGTCGGGCAAAAAGAAAAGCGAAAGTCCCGCGGCAGAGTAGAAGCCGTATGGCTCACAGCGCGCTGCTCGCGGGCCGGCTGATTGCGGGTTTGCACAGCACCTTTCCGTCAACGACCATCAGCTCATCCTCCAGGAACCGAGCGGAGCATCTGTTATGGCGCCGCAGATTTCACAGCCATCAGCACCGTCGAAAACATCCCTTCTGCCGGCGGCGGCAACTCGCCCATGAGGGTGGCGCGGTCGCCATAGAGTTCTTCCGCAACCGGTCGGAGAGGCGACTCCGGTCTCATCAGCGCGCCAGCTGATGGCGCCGCCGGCAGAACGGTGCGCTGAAGGAATGCGATCGATCCCCCTCGAGGCAGTTGAAACGAGAAGAAAGCGGGCTTGCCATCCGGCCCGCAGTTCAGCGTCAAATCCATGGCTTCGAGCTGACGCCGGGAGAACAGAACCGGCTTAGCGCCTGGGGTCCACTTCAGCTGAAGATTCGCCGGCGCGATCGCACGCCGATACGTCCATCGATCATCCTGGGTCAATTCACCCCGCACGCGAATGCTGCCCGCGCTTTGCAGCCACGATTGCTGACGCCCGCGCCAGGCATGCAGGGCCGCGAGGCACATGACCGCCAGCAGCAGAGCGACGGCCGCCGCCCATTTCGAGCGCCACAGCGCCGCGCCGCACAGGAGAATGCTGAAGATGAAGACGATGATTACTGCCTGCCGTCGCACCGCCGCCGGCCATCCCTCGGCGGGCCGCTGCACAGGAACGTAAGCCGCGGGAACGACCGCCGCGCGCGGTCCGATCACCCCGGGTCGCAGCACCCAGTACTCACCGAGTTGCCGCCAGGGCCAAAGATCGTTCGGTGCTCTAGACGTCCGGATCGCGACGACTGTGCTGGCGGCCAGCAATTCTTTCAGCTCTCCCTCCTGCAGACGAGCGGCCGCCGATTCATCCAGTACCAATGCATCGAGTGTTTCCCAGGCGGCGATCGGCCCGGGGAGCGGCTTGGCCGGATCGAGATGCACCGTGACCACCCGCAGTCCCGGAAAGAGCGCGCGTGCAAGAATGTCAAGATCGCCCGCGACGTCCCCCACCAGCCGCTCATCGTCTTCCAGAGGGCGCGGCGCGACGGCAGCCCTCCCGCCTCCCTGCTGCGTCGACCATTCAAGCTCTGAGGGAAGATCCACGACAGGCAGGAACGGCGCGACGATTTCCGCTCCCGGAACGACGGTCAGGCCGGTGCGAAAAGAGCCGGCAGCGCCGATCTTCAGATCCAATGGCGCTGCAGCATCGCTCGCCACCCGCACGCGGATCGGCATATAGCGGCCGACGCGGTATCGCTCGAGCGGAAATGACAACTGAACCTGAGCGGGAACGACCGTCGCAAGACCCGGTATCGCAGCCAGGAACCATAGCGCCCTCGCTCGGATCATCCCTTTGAAAACCCGAGCGAGCCTGCCGAGCGTCATCGCCTGCTCCGGATCCAGTCCCAGCCGCCGTGAAGGATCATGCTCGTTCCGAGGCACGCGCCGACGATGCCAAACGCCACCAGGAATCGGTTGAGCATCGTCCGGCCCAGGACGAGCGGCGCCAGCACGAGCAGCGCCCCGGCAAAGAAGACCAGCGATCCTGTTATCATCGCATATTGGGCTTCGCGCCGGAGAAAATGGGGCGCGCTGTTCTCAGAGCCGGACTGGCGCTCATCCGCAGGCTCGTTCAAGTTCACATCCCCAGTTGCACCGCTAGCCGCAAAGCCTCCGCGACGCTCCACGCCTGCGCAGGACAACCGGCCGCCCGATACGGCTCCGTCGCTTCGTAGACCTCGCTGATTTGCCCCATGCAGGCAACGTGATCCATTCCTTCAATGAGCGGCGCCAGCCATTGCTTCGCTTGAATAACCGAGTCGCGCGAGCGGCGGTTCACTTTCAAATATGCTTCAAGGAATGCGCCCAGCAGCCAGGGCCATATCGTCCCGTTGTGATACGCCTCGTCGCGCTGCGCTGGAGGGCCGGTGAAGCGACCGTGAAAATTCGGATCGCTGCGCGCCAGCGTGAGCAATCCGACGGGCGTGAGCAACTCGCGGCGCACCAGTTCCACCACCGCCGCCTGCTGCGTTTCATCCAGCGGGCTGTGAGGAAGACTCACGGCAAAGATCTGGTTCGGCCGCACCGAGGTATCGCGACGGCCTTCGTGCACCACGTCGGCCAGTCCGCGAAACGGGCTCACCCAGAAGGCTCGGCGGAAGCTGTCAGCCGAGCGGGCAGCCAACTCATCTTCCCCCATCAGCCGCAGCGCGTTGTACCACAGCGCGTTGATCTCGACGGCCTTCCCCTGCCGCGGCGTGAACGCGATGCCATCGCACTTGGCGTCCATCCAGGTGAGCTGCGTGCTCGCGTTGCCCTGCGTGATCAGTCCATCCGCCTCCATTTTGATGCCGAAGCGCGTTCCGTCGCGGTAGCCCTTGACGACCGCGCGGCACGCCGGGAGCAGGAGCTCTTCGAACGTGTGAGCATCGTGCGAGAGTCGGAGGTATTCGTACGCTGCATGAATGAACCACAGGCTGGCGTCGACCGTGTTGTAGTGCGGCTCATTTGAATAGTCGTCGAAGCGGTTGGGGATCATTCCCTCGCTGACGTAGTGCCCAAACACCGTCAGCACCTGCCGCGCCTGCTGAAAACGGCCGGTGGAGAGCAACAGCCCGGGCAGCGAGATCATCGTGTCGCGCCCCCAGTCGGCAAACCAGGGGTAGCCCGCCAGGATGCTCGTGCCGTCGGTTCCGTCAGGAAGCTTTCGGTAGACCACGAAATCGTTCGCCGCGCGCGCCAGGCGCTTGAGCGCGATCGAATCGGTCGTGCAGACGATCGAAGGCCCCCCCGCTGGCTGAACGTTCTCCGGCAACGTGCACGCCGCCGCGACCACCTCGCGTCGCCGCTTCAGCTCCGTATTCCAGTCGTGCTCCTGCGGCGTGTCGATCGACACCCATATCGTGATGCTCGCCGGCCCCGCGGTCTCCAGCACGAAGCGCCCGGGCTGAAAAAGGTCCTCGCTGTCGTCCTGGCCGCGCTCGGTCTCGATCGCATACTTCTGCCCATACCACCAGTCGGCCTTCTGCACGAATCGACCGGCGTCCGACCAGAGGTTCACCGTGCGCCCGTCGTCGCTTACGCAAACCTGGCGCTCACCCGGCCGCACGTCGAAGCGTGCACCCGTGACACGGCGCAGGGCGTGAAAATCGCGCAGGCTAATGAATGGGAGCAGGTTGAGCTGAACCCTTCGCTCGCGGTCCGGCTTCACCGTGTACCGCACCGCCGCGACGTTCTTCATCCAGACCAGCTGCAGCTCTTTGATGACCTTGACGCCCTCGATCTCGTACTCCCAGCGCGCGGTATCTTCGAGCTCAAAGCGCCGGAGATATTGCTCGCCATGCGGGTGAAACCGGTCGCCGAACTGGTTGACGGAAAACTCGAGCAGGTTTGCCGGCGGCTTGTCGAGCTCTTCCCCGTCAAGACAGAGGATCTCGCCGATGCGGTTGACCGTCATCACGCGCCCGACCGGCGGCATGGTCGCGGCGCAGAGAATCCCGTGATAACGCCGTGTGTTGCAGCCCGGGATGGTCGACGAGGCGAACCCCCCGAGCCCGTTGGTCAGCAAATACTCCTGCGACAGGTACGGCTCGAGCCGGCCATTCGTCTCGATCTCATACAACGACATGCCCGAAGTGTAATCGAGCGACCCAATGCCTGACAGTTGCGGGAAATTCAGGCGCGAACGGTGCGCATCCGCAGCATTTCGCGCACGAGCGCATCGGTGCTCTTGATGCCGGCATTGCCCTGCTTTGCCCGATCGAGAAGGTGCTCGGCGTCGGATCGCCGCTCGCCAAGCGCCATGAGGGAGAGGATCGCATCCTCTTCGAACGCAGGACGCCCCCGGGCGGGAATGCTGGGCTTGCCCGCCTGGTACGGCGTGGCAAAGTCGCTCACCTTGCCTGCCAGTTCCGCGACGATCTGCTCGGCCATCCGTTTGCCGATCTGCGGCAGTTCCACCAGCGCGCGCGTGTCTTTCGATTCGATCGCCTGCGCGATCTCACCCACCGGCAGCACGAGCGCCCGCAGGGCCTTCTTCGGGCCGATACCCTTGACGGTGATGAACAGCTGGAAAAAGCGTTTGTCCTGCGGCCGCAGGAAGGCGAGCAGGCGCGGCTCCATGTTCCCGCCGCCGGCGTCACCCTCGAAATACATCAGCGTGTGGAAGGTCATCTCCTCGCCGATGCCGCCCTGCAGCAGCGGCACGTCGGCCGCGGGCACGAGCATTTCATACAGCAATGGCCCGACCTGGACGTGAATCCGATCCTCGTCGACGCGACGCAACTCGCCGCTCAGGGCTGCAATCATAAGCGCGCTTGATCCGTTGGAATTTTTGAGAAACACCGACCGGCCGCGGGATTCTAGGCGATGCCGCCGCCCGTTTCACGCGCGCCTCCGCAAGAACGCGCATACACCGCTTCATCTCTTTTCGCGCGACAGCCGGAACTCGCTGGGAGACAGTCCCGTCACTTTCCGGAAAACCTTCGCAAAATAGTTGGGGTCGGGAAACCCGCTGTCCCGCGCAATCTCCTTGACCGAAAGCTGCCCGGCCTCGAGCATCTCCTTCGCCCGCTCGATGCGGATCATCGTCAGCACGTCGGTCATCGAGCTGCCGAATTCGCGGGTGAAGGTTCGGCAAAGGTGGAACGGGCTCACGTGGTGATGGGCCGCCAGCTCCTCGAGGCTGAAGGCCTTGCGATGGTTTTGCTCGAGATATTGCCGCACCTCCGCCGCCAGCCTGCGCCGGCGCGTGAGCGCCACCAGGCGCTTCGCATCGCTCACGGGGCTCTTCGGCGGGTGCGAGTGCCGCGCCAGGGCAAGCAGGATCTCCATGAGGATCACGCCCATGCGCTGCCTCGCCCCCGGCGCCTCGCCCAGGTATTCGCCCTCCATCTCCTTCATCTTCGCATGGAATTGCGACTTTGCCCCCGCCGGTATCGCGCATAGCACCGCAGGGTCCATTGATTTGATGACGGAGTTCGCGCCGGGCCATTGGAAGAAGGTGTAGAGCACGCGATAGCTGTTCCCCTCGGTCCGCACGTCGCGGTGGGCCGTTCCCTGGGGAATAATGAAGGTGTCGCCCGGCTCGACCGCAAACGAGCGCTCGCGATATTCAATCCGCGCCCTCCCCTGCAGGACGTGCACCAGTTCGTGCGACGCGGTCGTGTGAAACCGGTCCCCCCACACGCGCTCCAGCGTCATGGTCTCCAGCGCAAGAAGCACGGGCGGCCGCTTCAGGGCGCGCTGGAGGTTTCCCAGCCAGCTCCGCATGATCGTTTTCATCGCAGGTTATCCCAGCCCGTCAAGCCCCGCGCCCCCGCCGGCAATCCGCTACCCATCATAGCAACCCCTTCGTCTGGCGACCGCGCCACCGAATGCGGATACTGGGCCGACAACTTGCATGCGGCTCCCAGGAACACTCCTTTTAATTGAGGTCTCCATGGCGACGGCAGAGAAGCTGGCGATCAACGGCGGCAAGCGCGCGATTCCCGAACGCTCGATCAAGCCCTGGCCGCAAATCGACGACACCGATCGCGAAATGGTGCTGGCGTCGCTTAACGGGGAGAACCATTCATTCGGTCCAAACTGCTTCGCTTTCCAGAAGGAGTTTGCGGAGTGGAACGGGAACAAGCATGCCATCACCACCAATTCCGGCACCGCCGCCCTGCATATGGGTCTTGTGGCGTGCGACTGCGGCGCGGGCGACGAGGTGATTGTCACCGCCTACTCCTGGTCGAGCTCCGCCACCTGCATCCTGCAGCACAATTCGATCCCGGTTTTTGTCGACATCGACTTCGACACGATCAACATGGACGTGACGAAAATCGAGAAAGCCATCACCCCCAAGACCAAGGCGATCGTCGCGGTGCACCTGCACGGGCTGGCGATGGACATGGACCCGGTGATGGCCCTGGCGAAGAAGCACGACTTGAAAGTGATCGAAGACGCCTGCCAGGCGCACGGCGCGCTTTACAAAGGAAAGAAAGTCGGAACGCTCGGACACTGCGGCGCCTTCAGCTTCAACCAGAACAAGTGCCTTTGCTCCGGCGAGGGCGGCATGTTCGTTACTGACGACGACGAGATGCTCGCCAAGGCGCAGTCCCTCTGGTCGTTCGGAGAATCTCGAGCGCCGTCGCAGAACCGCGACTATCACGTCTATGCCATGGGCTGGATGTACCGCAATAATGACCTGACGGCCGCCTTCGGGCGGTCGCAGCTGAAGAAACTCGACCGCAATCTCGCCGCGCAGAAGGTGAATGCCGAGGCGATGACCGAGGCGTTGAAAGGAACGCCGCATCTGATCCTGCCAACCTCCACGCCCAAGGGCGCGGAGCACAACTGGTACAATTACACGCTTCGCTTCGACATGGAAGCACTCGGCCACGCTCACGACGCCGCCGCGTTCCGCAACAAGCTGGTTGCCGCGATGGCCGCTGAAGGCGTCGAGACCGGCGTCTGGCAGAACTACATCCTGCCCGCCATGACGGTCTTCCAGGCGAAGAATGGGTATGGCCACGGCTGCCCCTGGCACTGCCAATGGTCGCAGCCGGTCGACTACTCGCTGCATCAGTGGCCCATCGCCCAGAAGCACACCGACGCCCACACCGGGATGACCACCCCGCTCCGCTACCCCAATGGTCCCGAAGCCGCGAGGCACACCGCATGCGGCATCCGCAAGGTCCTGGAGAACGTGAAGCAACTCGATGCGTAAGCGTGATGCTTTGGAGTCCACGGTTGCAACGATCAGCGGAACAGTGTGACGAACCCCGCTCCTGAGGGCCGCGACAAAGTCTGATGGCGACTTATCCGCAGTGGAGCCGGAAATGAGAGCGGGTTTTGCCGAGATCGATATCACCCCGCCGCCGGGCACGCGCAAGATCGGATGGCTGCGGCTGCTCGTCGGGGAGTCCATCTTGGATCCGCTCTACGCGCGCGTCTGCGTGCTAGAGTCGGAAGGTGAACGCGTCGCGTTCATCGCGCTGGACACGCTGAGCATCAGCCGGCGTCATGTCGCCGACATCCGTCGGCGCATCGAGCAGCAGCACCACTTTCCCGGCGACCACATCACCATCACCGCAACCCACAATCATGCCGGGCCGGCGATTGTCCGGATCGGCGACGTGGCGGTTGAACCGCAGTACGTCGAAGGGGTCACGCTGAAGCTGCTGGATGCATTTGGCAAGGCCCTCTCGGCGATGAAGCAGGCGGAGATTGGCTTCGCCTCGCGCACCCACTTCGAAGTGCAGCACAACCGCCGGGTGCTGATGCGCGACGGGCTCGTGAAGACCCACGGTGATCCGCGCTCGCCGGAAGCGTTGTGCGTCGAGGGTCCGGTCGATCCGGAACTGTTCGTGATGACCGCGCGGGAGAAAGGCGGCCGGACGCTGGGATGCCTGATCAATTTCACCTGCCATCCAACGCACAACGGCGAGAACGCCGTCTTCTCCGCGGGCTGGCCCGGGGTGGTCGCCGACGAGATGAAGCGCGCGGGGTGGCCGGTGCCGCTCTTCGTCAACGGCGCGCTGGGCAACATCTCCGTGAATCAGCCGCAGCGCGGGCTGGTCTTCAGCATGCAGGAGACCGGCCGGCTCGTCGCCGCCGACGCGATCGCCGCCGTTGGATCAGCGAGCTATCGCGATTCGCTGAAGCTCGGCGTGCGCTCACAGACGATTCAACTCCCGATGCGCGAACCGAACGAAGAGCAGGTGCGCGGGACAGCCTGCGGCGCCCAGAGGTTCGTGGACCCAGCGATCTACGACCGGCAGATGCCCGCGCTATTGCATGAGATTCGGGAGAAGAAGGGACTGCAGCCGGCGGAAGTTCACGTGACGTTCATCGATGAATACGCGCTGGTCGGCATTCCCGCCGAGTACTTCGTCGAGCTTGGACTGCAGATCAAGGAGCAGTCTTATCCCCGTCGCGCATTGATCGCCGGACTGGCGAACGGCATGGTCGGCTACGTCCCCACCAAGGCAGCCTTCCGCCATGGCGGCTACGAGACCACCTTCATCGCCAGCAGCAAGCTTGCCCCCGAGGCCGCGGACCTGCTCACCGAAACCGCGATCCGCCTGGTTCGCGCCGGGCCTTGAGCTGCGGCGGCCATCCGCACCAACCCGGATGACCTCTATTTCCGCGAGCAGCTTCGTCGCGTCCGCGCACGCGGATAATTCAGACGATGTTCCACATCGTAAGAGGCCGCCGGCTTGCTCGGCGCCGGCTGGAGCCCTAATTTCGAGCGCTGCGATGACTGCGCTCGATGCCACCTCCTATCCTCCCGCGATCGACCTGCAGGGGGTCGGCCTGCGCCGCGGCGCCGACTGGATCCTGCGCGGGCTCGACTGGGTTGTGCCCGCGGGCGCCTGCGCAGCGGTGCTCGGGCCCAACGGCAGCGGGAAGAGCACGCTGACGCGCATCGTGGCGTGCCATTTGTGGCCTTCCGAGGGGGAGGTGCGAGTGCTCGGCGAGCGCTTCGGCGAAGCAAACCTCACGGAGACGCGCAAGGCCATCCGGCTCGTGCAGTCCGCGGGGCCTTACGACGCGGATCCCGCTCTGACCACGCTCGAGGTTGTGCTGACCGGCTTCTTCGGCACGATCGGTTTGTATGATCCGGTCGAGCCGGAGATGCACGAGGAAGCGGAGCGGCTGGTCGCTCAGGTCGGGCTGGCGCATGTCCGGACTCATCCCTATTCGACGTTGAGCAGCGGCGAGCGCGTTCGCAGCCTCATCGCCCGCGCGCTCGTTCTTCGACCGCGCCTGTTGTTATTGGATGAGCCCACGGCCGGGCTGGATCTGCTCGCCCGCGAGCAGGTGCTGGCGACGATCCAGCGGCTGTTCGATACCGATGGCGCCTCGCATCGAATCCCCCCGCCGGCGGTGGTATTCATCACGCATCACGTCGAGGAACTGCCGCCAGCGACATCACACGTGCTGCTGCTGTCGAAGGGCCGCGCCGCTGCGCAGGGCACGCCGGCCGAAGTGGTCCGCACAGAAGTGCTCGCGCTGGTCTACGGCTGCGCGCTCGAGGTACGCAAAAGCAATGGGCGCTACTACGTCGAAGTTCACCCCAGCGGCTGGGGAGAGCTGCTTAAGTAGAAGGATCTCCCGCAGTCCTGGCCGCGCCCCTGGCGGGTTTTGATTTCGTCATGCCTTTCCGTAATCTGATCGTAACGCCTCGATCCCCATGACCCGAACGCAGCCCCTCTATCTGTGCGCCGGCCCGCAGAGCAGCGGCTCGACGGTGGTGTCATGGTGTTTTCTGCAGCGTGCGGACCTGGACGGGGTCTTCGACGCGCGCAATGACATCCTGCCGAAGATTCCACCGGTCGCCGCGCCGCGCGTTTGGTGCAAGATCACGATCTCGAGCTTTCGCTTCAGCGAGATGAAGGCCTACTACGAAGACGAGGGGTGGGAAGTGCATCCGCTGCTGGTGGCGCGGGACGTGCGCGCCGTCTTCAACTCGCTTTCAAAGAAACATTACGGCCGCAATGGAATCACCGCCGAGGAGCCACCGTTGCGGATGCGCCTGCGGCGGTTCAAGGAGGATTGGGCACTTTTCCAGCGCATGGGCTGGCCCGTGGTTCGCTACGAGACGCTCGTCTCCGATCCCGAGCAGACGCTGCGTCGCGCCTGTGAGCAACTCGCCCTACCCTGGGACGAGGGCATGATGACCTGGCCAAAACAGAAGGAAGCCCTCGCCGCGCCCGGCCATGGGAATCCCACTTTCCGCCAAAACGTCGGCGCGACCTTCGCCGAGACGGTCAACCCCTCGCTGGCGGCGCTGACCACCCGCAACGTGCCGCCGAACGATCTGGCCTGGATGGAGCAGGAATTCGCCGAGTTCAACCGCGCGCTGGGTTACCCGCTGCACGCCGAGCCCGAAGGAGACTGGACCGGGCGCGAGCAGCGCGCCATTCCCAGCTTCGAGAACACCCGCCGCTTCCGCAAAGCACAGCGCCCGCTGCGCCGGCTCTCCGCTGCCTTCTCCCGGCTCGCGTCCGGGGTCGCCAGCGCCGTGACCCGCAGACCTCACGAGCCGCAGCCAGCCGGCATGAACGACTCCGACTGACTGCTTCGCCTCCAGCCCGACATTTCCTCCGCCCGGCGCAATTTATTATCGGACTCAAGTCCGCGCGATCGCCTGGCCGATGAAACATCTGTCCTGTTGTGGGAGGTCAGATGTATCTGGTGGTGTCTTACACGCGTTTTCATGGCCATGTGATTCGTCCGGGTCTGACACTCGTGGAAGCCTACCGCCTGCTGCATGACCTCGGTCACGGGGCGATTTTCCGGTCGGCCGGAATATCCCAGTACTCACGTCCTGTTTACCCAAGGGTCTGATCACTTGTTCCGGCCGGCTGGCCGGGCGTGCGACGGATCGAAGTACAGAAGGAGCTGAACATGAGTCGGAATCTGCTGCTGCAATCGGTTCTCGGTCACCTGGCCCTGCTGGCGGAGAAGCACCCGAAGAAGGCAAACTCGGCTGTCGCGCGACGCGCCAAGCGTTACGTGAAGCTGTCGCTGCAGCAGCCCAAGCCCGTGCGCCGCGCCGCTTAATCGACGCGCAGCAACTTTGACTCATTCAACGCCACGCGGAAGCCCAGGGATCGCTCTCCCTGGGCTTTGATCTTTCCACGGCTCTGAACGGGGCGACGGCAATGCGAACCGCGATCCTCCTCACCATCTCGAATATCTTTATATGACCTTCGCGTGGTACGGCCACCTAAGGTACAAGACCGTCGCGCTCTGGAAGGTGATCCTTGTGAGCTGGCTGATCGCGTTCTTTGAATACTGTTTTCAGGTGCCGGCCAACCGCATCGGCAGCAATCAGGGGTTCACCGCGGCGCAGCTGAAGATCATGCAGGAGGCGATCACGCTGGTGGTTTTCATTGGCTTCTCGGTGCTGTATCTGCCGAACGAGAAGCTGCGATGGAACTATTGGGTGGGATTTGCGCTGGCGTTTCTGGCGGTGTACTTCGTCTTCTTCCTGAAGACCGCGGACTAAGGGCCTTCAGTGTTAAGCCCTCGGCCCCAGCCGTGCCTGCGACTCCTGCAGACGCTTGCGCGCCTCGGCCGAAACCCGGTAAACCCAGCTGGCAATGTGCGGGCGATTCACCTTGAAGCCACCCGAGAACCCGCGCAGGTAGGAACGAAGCACCACCGGCGACCAGCTTGGCAGCCATGGCGCGGAAGCTTCGGATTCCATGACTTGCTGCTGCTCTGCCGTCTCCTCCACCTCCTCGGGCGGGTTCAGCGCCTGGGTCTGCTCTTCAAGCGTGGGCGTGCGGCCGACGATTACCGCATACATGTCCAGGTCGGCCTGCGTCACTTGCATGCGCGGGGCGCGAACCTTTCCCTGCGGCGTGTTCACCATTCGAGGCTTTGCGGTGGCTTTGACAGTCGTTGTGGTTTGCTGGCTCATCGGCACCTCGGCAATACGCATGCACCTTAACGCCCGGCAGCCCGTAGCGCGCGTGTCGGCGCTTCCGATTGCAGGGGAGACGCGGCGTCCTCCTCTTACTTATCCGCCCACCGCCGGGTTCGACTTCAGCTTTTTTGCCCCAAACCCCGCCTTGATTCGGCTACAGCGTTTGCGCCTCGGCGCTGGAAGCAGTGTCACGGCGCCTCATGCGCGCGATCAGCAATCCATATGCGCTCAGGTTGAGGGCCAGCACGATGCAGCCGATCACCACCTGCGTCTCTCGCGTGAGCCCGGTGGGATAGAGCACGGGGATGATGTAGTGGTCCACAAAACTGCCGGTGTAGCCGGGCTGTTGGCCCCATCCGCGCAGGTTGTTCTCAAACGGGGTGAGCGGACAGAGCCAGCCGGTGAATTCAACAATTGCCCCCCAGACCGCCGCCGGCAGATGGACAAACATCAGCCTGGGCCAGCGCAGCACGGCGAGCCCGCCGAAGAGAACGAATCCGACGAAGCAGATGTGAAAGACTACAATCGCGTCAGCACCGAGACGATAAATCATTCGATGATCGGCTGAGCTTCGCAGCCTCCCTCTTCGCTCACTTTAGCAGCCGCCGGCCTTTCAAGGTTCAGAAATTCGACGTGTCCGACACCGCCGTGTTACGCTTGCGCCGGCTGGGGCGGGCCGCCGGCGTGCTTCATCCGCCGAGTGATCGCATTAACGAAGGGGCATTCTCAATGACATCGCTGCCTTATGCGGACCGTCCGGCCATCCCGACGGGCTTCAAGGACCGCCGCACCGGGCTGAAGGTGATGGGCGTGCTGCAGATCATCGCCGGTGCGTTGTGCGGGTGCATGGCATTGACCACACCACTTGCCCTGCTCGTCCCGCGGAGGCCGGGCATGCCGCCTCCGCCGACGGTCGCCAGCATCGCAGGCGCGCTGCTGATGTACATCGCGATCGCCGTCTTCTTCATCTGGACGGGGATCGGGGCCCTGCGGACGCAACGATGGGTCAGGCCCATCATGCTCGTCGCGGCGTGGGGCTGGCTTGCGATGGGCGTGTTCTCCAGCATTTTTATCCTGCTGGAAGGCCCGCGCCTGGCACGAGCGTTCTCTGCGGCGCAGCCTCCCGGAAGTCCGGGAATGACATCCGCGGTCATCACAACGATCATGGTGCTGACGGTGGTGATGATGGGCCTGATCTACCTGGTCGCGCCCACGATCCTCATCTGGTTCTACCAACGCCGCGACGTTGCCGCGACCGCCAACTACTTCGATTCCAAGCCGAGATGGACCGATCGTTGCCCGATTCCGGTTTTGGGAATGAGCCTCTGGCTGCTGCTTGCTGCCTTTAGTGTCCTGTTCGCCGCACCATTCAAAGTGATTCCAATGTTCGGGACCCTGCTGACTGGACTCAAGGCATCGCTGGTCTGCTTCGTCCTCGCGGCATTTCTCGCGGTGCTCGCATCACGCATCTACCGGCTGCGGATCTGGGCGTGGTGGGCAACGCTTGGGCTGGTTTTCATCGGCGGCCTATCCAACGCGATCACGTTCTCGAAGATCGACCTGACGGACCTGTACCGCGCGGGCGGGTACCCGCCTGAGCAAATCCAGATGATGCAACGGATTGGACTGCCCGACCGGATCACCATCATGGTCTGCACGCTCGTCGCCATGGCGGCGGCGGTGGTTTACCTGTTGTTCGTCCGCCGCTTTTTCACCGCCCCCGCCGCGAACCTGGCGTTCTCCGGCGAAGCGCCTGCTTCGGTTTTGCCGCTGCCTGCGGGGACGGCGCATCCGCCGCGCTGATCCGGCCCGCTGGACGAATCGGCTGCTTTTCGAATAACCGAGCTCATGATTGACCCGCGCACCGAAAAACTCGCTGACGTCCTCGTGCAATACTCCTGCGCGGTCCAACCCGGCGAGAACGTCCTGATCGAAGCGATTGACGTGCCGCACGAATTCACCAAGGCGCTGGTGCGCCGCGTCGCGGCCGCGGGTGGGCGCCCGCTGGCGATGCTCAAGAGTAACGAAATCCAGCGGGCGCTGATGATGGGCGGCTCGCGCGAAGGTTGGGACCTGATCGCCGAGGTCGAAGCGCTGCAGATGAAGATGGCGCAGTGCTACATCGGGATCCGGGGCAACGCGAATGTGGCGGAATTGTCCGATGTCCCGGCGGAGAAGCAGAAGGACTACGAGCAGACCGTTTGGAAGCGGGTGCACCATGATGTTCGGATCAAGCACACGCGCTGGGTGGTCCTTCGCTGGCCGAGCCCTTCAATGGCCCAGCTGGCGGAGATGAGCACCGAGGCTTTCGAAGACTTCTTCTTCGCGGTAACGACCATGGATTACGCGCGGATGGGCCGGGCGATGCAGCCGCTGGTGGAACTGATGAACCGGACCGACCGAGTCCGGCTCGAGGGGCCGGCCGACACGGACCTGAGCTTCTCGAAGAAGAATATTCCCGCGATCGGGTGCGACGGAAAGTTGAACATCCCGGACGGCGAAGTCTTCAGCGCTCCGGTGCGCGAGAGCGTCAACGGCGTCATCCGCTTCAATACGCCCACGCTCTACCGCGGCACGACCCACAACGACGTGCGGCTGGTCTTCCGCGACGGCAGGATTGTCGATGCCAGCAGCACGGCATCCCAGAAGCTGAACGAAGTGTTCGATACCGACGCCGGCGCCCGCTACACGGGCGAGTTCGCCATCGCCTTCAACCCATACTGCACGCGGCCGATGAAGGACATCCTGTTCGACGAGAAGATCGCCGGCAGCATCCACCTGACGCCGGGAAGTTGTTACGACGAGGCCTCGAACGGCAACACCAGCGACGTCCACTGGGACCTGGTGATGCGGCAGACGCCGGAAGCCGGGGGCGGGGAAATCTGGTTCGACGACCGCCTCGTTCGCAAGGACGGCCTCTTCGTGCTCGATGAGCTCAAGGGGCTCAACCCGGAAAACCTGAAGTAGCTCACCTCTAAGTCTCAACCACAGCGACAGGCTTTGCGGAAAGAACCGTCAAGAGATGACGCCCCAGACTCGCCTTCAGCGCGTCGATTGAAGGCGTACGACTGCCGAGGAGCTTTTGAAGGGACGTGACGGGCCGGCGCTTGAGGCCGCACGGCACGATCAGGTTGAAGTAGCGAAGGTCGGTGTTGACGTTCAGCGCCAGGCCATGCAACGAGACGCCGCGGCGGATTCGCACGCCGATCGCGCAAAGTTTGGCGAGCGTCCCGGTGCCATCGTCAGTCCAGACGCCCACCGCACATGCATCCTTCTGCGCCGGGACGCCCAACTCCACGAGGGCGGCGATCACCGCGGATTCCAGCGCACGGACGTAACCGCCGACGGAGAGGCCGTGATCACTCAGCCGGACGATCGGATACGCCACGATCTGCCCGGGCCCATGGAAGGTAATGTCGCCGCCGCGATCGGACTGGACGACTTCGACGCCAAGTCGCCCGAGATGCTCGGCCGATGCGAGCAGGTTCTGTTCAACGCCCGCGCGGCGGCCGAAGGTGATGACCGGCGGATGCTCGACGAAGAGGATCCGCTCTTCGGCGCCGGCGCAGACCTTTTCGTGCGCCTGCTCCTGCAGCGCCCAGGCTTCGCGATATGAAAGAACAGAGAGGTCCTGGATGAGCATATCGCGATTGTATGCGCTGTCGCGGGCCGACCTGAGGATGCCCCTCTGCACCCAGGGCAACCGCATTCTAGGGAAAGCGTGACGCCGCGTCGTCGTCGGTCCTGCGGCAACGATTGATTTTCAGTCAGCATCGCGGTCTGGGCTTACCGACGATTCGGCAAGTTTTGCCTTCAAATAGAGAATGCGGTTGCCC
>JBBRCX010000058.1:0-31368 GCA_038204465.1 Tepidisphaerales bacterium
GATGAGGTTTGTGGTTTTGGGGAGGGCGGGTTGGAAACCCGCCCCTACGGGGGTCGTGGTAATGGGGATGGGGGGTTTGGGATCAGGCGGAGCGTCGGTCAGCCAGACCACTGCATGGATGTGGTTCGGCATGACTACGAATGCATCGAGTTCGACGTGCGGATAGTGATCGGGCAGATCATTCCATGCCTGCAGGACGTGCTGGCCAGCTGCGTTCAGGTGGATGCGCCCGCAATTCACTGTGCCGAGTGATGACGTTCTGTTGTGCGTCCAGATCGTGAGGAAGTACGCGCCATGCGAAGCGTAGTCGTAATCATCCAGACGGATGGATTCGCGATGGTCTTTCCTGGGGTCGTAGATCATCTCGCGTCTCAAAGAGGGCGGGTTTGAAACCCGCCCCTACGCCGTTGGAATTGGTTCACGTCAGGTCGTATTCCTTGATTTTGCGGTAGAGGGTGCGCTCGCCGATGCCGAGGATTTTGGCGGCTTGCTCGCGGTTGCCGTTGACGAGCTTCAGGGTGTTGCGGATCAATTCCTTTTCGGCCTGGGTGATGCTAATGCCGACGAGGTTGTTCATGCCGCCGGGGATTTCGCCGCTGGCGGGCCGGATCTCCGGGGGCAGGCTGTCGAGACCCAGTTTTTTTTCGGGTGGGGAGAGCACGACCATGTTCTCGATGACGTTGCGGAGTTGGCGCACGTTTCCGGGCCAGGCATAGCTCATCAGCACCTGCTGCGCCTCGGGCTCGATCCCTTCGATGTGCTTGCCATACTTCTCCGATGCCTGCTGAACGAAGAAGTGAATCAGCAGCGGGATGTCCTCACGCCGCTCCCGCAACGGCGGGAGGAGGATGGTGGCGCCTTTGATGCGGAAGTAGAGGTCTTCGCGGAACTGCCGCTCGGCTACCAGCTCTTCGAGCTTGCGGTTGGTCGCGCTGATCAAGCGGACGTCGACCTGGATGGGCTCATTGGAGCCAAGGCGGACGATTTCACCGTTCTCCAGGACGCGGAGGAGCTTGGCCTGCATCGCCGACGGCATGTCGCCGATCTCGTCCATGAACAGCGTGCCGCCGTCGGCATGTTCAAAACGACCCGCGCGATCGCCTTGGGCGCCGGTGAACGCGCCTTTTACGTGGCCGAACAACTCGTCCTCGAGAATGCTTTCGCTCAAACCGGCGCAGTTCAGGGTGACCAGGCGGTTCTTACGCCGGCGGCTGTTGTTGTGGATCGCGCGGGCGATCAGCTCCTTGCCGGTGCCGCTTTCGCCCATGATGAGGACGGGGATGTCGCTGGCGGCCACCTGCCGCGCGGTCTGCACGACCCGCTGCATGACGGCGCTGGTTCCGATGATGCCCTCGAACCCGGCGTGGTCGACCAGCTGCTCCTGCAGCACCTGGTTCTGCTTGAGCAGGGCGCTGCGCTCGGCGGCGCGGTTCACCTGGGCTCGGAAGTACTCCAGATCGAGGGGCTTCTCGATGTAGTCGTAGGCCCCCTCATTCAGCGCCTGCTTGCACGTGGGGATGTCGGCGTGGGCCGTCACCAGCACCACGGGCGGCGGCGGCTCGGAGGCCTTTGCGCGCCGCAGCACTTCAAGCCCGTCGCGCCGCCCATCCATCACCAGGTCGGTGACCACCACGTCATAGGGCCGCCGGTCGAGCTTCGATTTGGCCTCGGCGAGGCTGTAGGTCACGTCGCACTTGTGTCCCTGGCGCGTGAGCGCCTCGCACATGACCTCGGCGTGCTCGCGCTCGTCGTCCACAACGAGGATATTGGACTTGTTGATCTCAGAATTGGGCATGATTCGCCGATCCGAGGGCGGATCGGGCAGGTAACGCTACTCGACCTCGGGAGCACTCACCACAGGCTTACAGCGGCAGCCGAATGGAGAAGTTGGATCCCTTGCCAGGTTCGCTCGTGACAACGATTCGTCCGCCGTGATCCTCGGCGATGCGCTTGGAGATGGCCAACCCGAGCCCGGTGCCGCCCTTCTTCGTGGAATAATAGGCCTTGAAAATGTTGTCGAGCGTGTCGGGATCCATTCCGCGGCCGGTGTCGGTCACGTCGATGATCAGGGTCCGCTCGTCCTGCCGGCCGGACAGGAGGATCTCGCCACCCGCTTCGGGCATTGCCTGCAGGGCGTTGATCATGAGGTTGAGAACCGCTTGCTTGATCAGCCGCTCATCGAGCGGCGCGATCAGCGGTCCGTCGGCCGGGCGCAGTCGAAGCGCGACGCGCTGCTGCTGCGCCTGCGGGGTGAAGAAATCGACCAGGTCCTCGAGCATCCGGTTGACGTCGGTGGGCCTGCGGTCCAACTCGACTTTTCCGGCATAGCGGAGGAAGTCGTCGAGGATCTCGCGCAGGCGGCCGGTCTCGCGCTGCACGGTGTCGAGCCGGCCGACGAGCCGGCTGTAGGAGGGGTTTTCGGGGACCAAGTCTTCGCGCAGCAGTTGGAGGTTGAGCTGGACGGTGGAGAGTGGGTTCTTGATTTCGTGGGCGAGCCCGCCGGTGAGGGTGCCCAGTTCAGCCAGGTGCTCCGCCTGCTGGGTGCGGCGCTGCAGCCGCTCGTATCGACGATAGGCATAGACGGCGGCGGCGCCGAAGACAATCAAGCTGCTGAGCCATCCGCCCAGCAGCCCCCAGGTAAAGGCACCCATTGCGGCCGAAGGTAGAGGTCCGGCACAGCGCCGGCAAGAACAGCCGGCGGTTGAGACGTGCCACCGCGCGAAAAGGCAGGGCCGCGGGTCGAGCGGCTAGGCCTGCATTTGCTCCGGGGTCTTCTCCCTGGCGAGCAAGCGCTTCACGTGACGGGCGGAAAGCCCTTTGTCCCCGCGGACCGCTTCGTACTCGACCGATTCCCCATCCTTGAGGCAGCGAAAACCGTCACCTTCGATGCTGCTGAAGTGGACGAAAATGTCTTCCCCTTCGGGACCCAGAATGAACCCGAACCCCTTCTTGGAATCGAACCACTTGACGGAACCGTTAGGCATGACCGTCCTCCCGAAAAAACCCCCACGCCTGTGCCCAATGTGGCATGTCGCGAGTTTTGCCCCGTGGCGGCTCGGCCGGAATGTGTAGCGCTCCCGGGAGAATCCGCTCAATGCGCGACGCGCCACAGGAGCCACGGCCCACACGGATTGCCCCGGACCGCGACCCCCAACAACGAATCGGCCGACATCTATATCATCTATGCAAAAATAATCCAGCAACAATTAACAATTAACGATTCGACGATGGGCGATGCGAGGAGTAGCCCATTCCGGCGTGCCCGGGGGTGGGCTGGCCGCTTCGAGCGCCGCGGCTTTGAGGCCGCACTGGTTTGCTTTCTAGCAGTCCCTCAGACCGGCGTCGGGCTTTCGCCGCGCCTCGCCTTCCCGCACATATTGCTCGGCCAGCTCAACATAGTGAAGGGTAAGCCAGCGCATGTACTGCAGTTCCTCGTCCTTGACGGGCCGGGCAATCTTGCCGGGCATACCGATAACGAGCATTTGATCGGGCACGTGAAGGTCGGGCGGGACGACGGCGCCGGCGGCCACCAGGCACTCCCGCCCGATGCGGGTGCGGCTCAAGAGCACCGAGCCCATGCCGATGAGCGTTCCGTGTCCGACGAATGTTCCGTGGACGACCGCGCGATGGCCGATCGTCACATCATCTTCGATGACGTTGGGCACATCGGTATCGCAGTGGATGACGACGCCGTCCTGCACATTTACCCGCTTGCCAATCGTGACCGGCGCGACGTCGCCGCGCACGACGGCGTTGAACCAGAAGCTGGAGAGCTCGCCGATTGAGACGTCGCCGACGATCGTGCAGTTGTGAGAGAGGAAATACCCGCCGTCGGCCTTCGTGAAATAGGACATCCGGTTATTTAACCATGAAGCGTGAGGCGGACGAAAGCCGTGGGAAATGGGTAGGCCTGTCGAATCCTTCTGACTCATCCCCAGTTTCCTCAAACTCAGCGACGAATCCGCCCCATTGATCGGCAGTCGGACCGCGTCGGTCCCGAGGCCGCGCCGCGTGCGGGCCAGGCTTTTCGCTGCCGGCCCAAGCGACCTTGCACGGGCTTTGGCGAGCTTTGCCAATCCAATGCAGGGCTTTGGTGGGCTTTTGCGGGGTTATCGTGGACCAGGAAGACCTCAACCGCCGCGCCACAGACCTCAATGCCGGCCCGAACGGCCCCAGCCGGGAATGCCGATTCGGCGCGGCCCGACGGTTTCACCGATTCATTTGTCAAAGAGCGTTGCGACACGGCCCCAGCCGCTGCGCCGGAGGCATGATTCATTATACACTCTTTCTTCGTGGAGTCAACCCTTCCAGAAGGAATTCAGGTTTTTAAAACTTGCCGCTGCCGTCAGGCGGGGGGCCATCGGACGGTGTACGCCACATAACGGGCGGCAAGACCGGGGATGGGTCAGCGAATCCTTGCCTTGACCACCCGCTGGGACACTTTTACATTCGCCGCAATGGATTCTGCCATCGGCGACCTCCAGCAGCGATTTCTCAGCATCTTCGGCGAAGCGCCGGCGAGCGCGTCGTCGCGGATGCACGTGGTTCGCGCGCCCGGGCGCGTCAATCTGATCGGCGAGCACACGGACTACAACGAGGGTTTCGTCTTCCCGATGGCGATCGAACCGGAGGTGCGGATCGCCTGCCGGTCGCGCCCCGACGCGATGGTTCGGCTGGCTTCGACGGTTTTTCCGGACCAAATCGTCGAGTTTTCCGTGCAGAAGAAGATCGAGCGCGGGGAACCGGCGTGGGCGAACTACAGCCGTGGCGTTGCCGCCGAACTAGCGGCGGCTGGCATCCCGCTGGTTGGAATGGACGCGTTGATCGCCAACACGCTGCCGGTGGGCGGCGGGCTCTCGAGCAGCGCGGCGGTGGAAGTGGCCACCGCGCTGGCGTTCCTGACATTGGCGGGGCTGGAGATGGATCGTTCGCGTCTGGCGTTGTTGTGTCAGAAGGCGGAGCACGATTTTGCGGGCGTGCCGGTGGGGATCATGGACCAGACGATCGTGGCGTCTGCGAAGACGGGACACGCGATGCTGCTGGACTGCCGCGACCTGAGCAGGCAGTTCATCGCGATCGAGGAGAAGGAGCTGCGCGTCGTGATCGTCAACAGCATGGTGAAGCACGAGCTGTCGGCGGGGGAATACGCCCGGCGGCGCAAGGAGTGCGAAGAGGGAGTGGCCTATTTCAGGAAGCAGAACCCGTCGATCAAGGCGCTGCGCGACGTCACGCTGCCGCAGGTGGACGCGGCGGAGGGAAAGCTTTCGAGCGTGGTCTTTCGCCGATGCCGGCACGTGGTGAGCGAGAACGCGCGGACGACCGAGGCCGCCATTAGGCTCGGCCAGCGAAATTATGAAGAGTTCGGGGACCTGATGGTTCAGAGCCATGCATCGCTGCGCGACGACTATGAAGTGAGCTGCGCGGAGCTGGATTTCCTGAGCGAGGAGGCGATGAACGTGCGCGGCGTCTATGGCGCCCGGATGACCGGCGGCGGTTTCGGCGGGTGCATCGTGGCCCTGACCCAGCCTCGAGCGGTCGAGCCGCTCACCAACCACCTGAACGACACCTACCCCAAGCGCTTCCACCGCCGCCCCACCACTTTCGTCACCACCGCCGCCACTGGGGCCAGCGTGATAGGATGAAGAGTGATTAGCCGCCGGTGAAAACCGATGCACACCGATGTGGGAGCAGATGGTTCAGGTCCCTTCGATCCTGATCGTGCTGGGCGCATGATCGGCTCACGTCATAGGGGTGCATCCGTGACCCTCCGCGGCTAGAAGTCTTTTGTGGCAAACGCTCCGGTGCGCGACATTCTCCTGAAGCTGTGCCGGCGGGAGGACCTCACTCGCGCGGAGGCCCGGGCCGCGTTTTTGCACATCATGTCGGGAGAGGCGGGTGATGCGCAGATCGGCGGGCTCCTGATCGGGCTGGCGGCGAAGGGAACGACGGTCGAAGAACTCGTCGGCGCCGCGACGGTGATGCGCGACAAATCGGTGCCGATCGGGTTCGAAACAGATGGCGTCGTTCTGGACACCTGCGGAACCGGTGGCGACGTCCGTGGGACGTTCAACATCTCGACGGCCGCGGCGCTGATCGTTGCGGGTGCGGGGGTGAAGGTCGTCAAGCACGGGAATCGGTCGGCATCGGGAAGCTGCGGCTCGGCGGATGTGCTGGAGAAGCTCGGCGTGAAGCTCGAGCAAACGTCGGAGGGCCTGCGGCGCTGCCTGGAGAAGGCGAACATCTGCTTCGCGTTTGCCCGGGCCCATCACCCGGCGATGAAGTACGTCGCGAGCGCCCGCTCTTCGCTGGGGATTCCGACGATCTTCAACCTGCTCGGTCCGCTGACGAATCCCGCCCGCGCGCGGCATCAACTGCTGGGCGTCTTCGCGCCGGAACTGACGGATCGGCTGGCGACGGTCCTGCGCGAGTTGGGAAGCGAGCGGGCGTGGGTGGTGCACGCGGACGACGGGCTGGACGAACTGTCGACGCTGGGCCCGACGCGCGTCAGTGAATTGAGCGGGGGCGAAGTGCGGAGCTGGGTGCTGGAGCCGAAAACGCTTGGGCTGCCGTACGCGCGTCTTTCCGATCTGCAGATCAGCAGCGTCGAGGATTCGGCGCGAGCCATTTCGTCGGTGCTGGCGGGCGATAAGGGGCCGGTGCGCGACATCTGCGTGTTGAATAGCGCCGCGGCGCTGGTGGTTGCCGGCGCCGCGGCCGACCTGCCGGCGGGACTGCGCCAGGCGGAAGCCGCGGTGGACAGCGGCGCGGCCCGGAGCACGCTCGAGCTGTTGATCGAATGCTCACAGGGTTAACGCCGGTTGGTGGTTCGGATTTTTCGATTTGGAGAAAGGTGCACCGCCAGGCAGAATGTTCAACGCGAGGGGGCTCGGCGGTCGAGCGGATTCGCTGGAGGGCGAGCGAAATTGCGTTTGAGGAAACGCCATGAGCTTATCGCAGGCGCCTTCTGAACGGTGCGTCCGGGTCGACCTCCACTGCCATAGCGACGCCAGCAACAAGGCTGCCGAGGCGGCGCTCAACGCGATCAACTGCCCGGAGTGCTACAGCGAACCGGAAGAGGTCTACGCGCAGGCGCATCGGCGCGGGATGGACTTCGTCACGATCACCGATCATGACAGCATCGACGGACTGCTGCGGCTTGGGGCGCGCGGTGGCGTGTTTGTCGGCGAGGAGGTCACCTGCTGGTTCCCGGAGGATGAGTGCAAGCTGCACCTGCTGGTCTGGGGCATTTCCCGCGAAGACCACGCCGCGCTGCAGGCCGCGGCCCGCGACATTTATGAGGTGGCGAATTACGTCGAGCGGCACCGCATCGCGCATGCGGTGGCCCATCCCATCTACCGGCAGAACGACAAGCTGGAGCGATGGCACCTGGAGCGGCTGCTGCTGATGTTCAAGGGTTTCGAGTGCCTGAACGGCGCTCACAGCCGACTACATCGCGAGGCGTTTGAGCCATTGCTCGACGGTCTGGGCGCGGAGCAGATCGAGAAGCTTTCCAAGCTGCACCGCATCGCGCCGCGCTGGCCCGAGCCATGGAAGAAGGCCCGCACCGGCGGCAGCGACGACCATGGGCTGCTGAACATCGGGCGCACCTGGACGCAGTTTCCCGATCACGCGCGGAGCAGCGACGAGATTCTGGAGTGCCTGCGGCGGGGTGACTGTTCGCCTGGCGGCGAATCGGGGTCGAGCGCGAAGCTGGCGCATACCTTTTACAGCGTCGCCGTGCGCTACTACAGCCGGCACATCCTGGCGCCGGTTGCGCCGCCCAACCTGATCACGTCGATCCTGCAGACGATAGCCGGGGAGCGGCAGCCGCCTTCGAGTACCGTGCTGGCAAGGTTGGCCCTGAAGCAGAAGCTCAAGCAGGCGCGGAACCGGTTGCTGTCGCCTTTGGCGCGGCTGCGTCGTGGAAGCGCCAGCGCAGCGGACGCGCAACATCAGGGAACGGGGATTCTCACGAAGGTGTTTCTGTCGTCTGCCCGCAACCGGCTGGACGATCACGACGCCCTGCGGGCCGCGCTTGTGAAGGGCCTGCCGCCGCTGGGCGAGCATGAGGAGATGTTCCGGTTTGTCTCGTCGATCAACCGCGACGTGAGCGAAGGCCTTGCGGCAGCCATCTCGAAGTCGGTGGATGACGCGAGCTTCACCAACCTGTTTGACGCCATTGCGGCGATCCTCGCGCAGCAGTTCGTGCTGGCGCCCTACTACTTCGCGGTGTTCCACCAGAACAAGGAGCGTCACCTGCTTCGCCAGATCGCAGGCAGATCGGCGCCGACGGACCCCGCGCGGCTTCGGCTGGGGCTGTTCACCGACACGCTGGACGACGTGAACGGCGTGGGCCGGTTCCTGCGCGACATGGCGTCCGCGGCCCGGGCGGCCGGGCGGACGTTCGTCATTCACACGTGCACGGCGGAGCCGAAGTTTGACGTGCCGGGACGGCGCAACTTCGTTCCGCTGCTTTCGCGGCCGCTGCCGTACTACGGAGAGCTACGGCTGAACCTGCCGCCGGTGCTGGAGGTGCTGCACTGGGCGGACGAGCAGCAGTTCGACGCGATCCACGTCAGCACGCCGGGCCCGATGGGATTGTGCGGCTGGCTGGCGGCGAAGATGCTGCGCGTGCCGCTGCTGGGCACGTATCACACGGACTTTCCCGCGTACGTGAACCGGCTGACGGGCGATCACCGCGTGACCAACGGCGCGACGGCATACATGCGCTGGATGTATGGACAGATGTCGAGCGTCTTTTCGCGGAGCAAGGCGTACCGCTTCACGCTGCGCGATTTGGGCGTGCGTGAATTGGACATCGTTACGCTGCCCGCTGGGGTCGACACGGAGAAGTTCAACCCCCTTCGAGGCGATGCCGGCGTGTGGCGCGAGCATGGAGTGAACGAGCCGCGCCGGCTTCTTTACTGCGGGCGCGTCAGCGTCGAGAAGGATTTGCCGATGCTTGTGGAAATTTTCCGCAGGCTCTGCGCCGTACGGCGGGACATCGCGCTGGTGGTTGCCGGGGACGGGCCGTATCGCTCGAAGATGACGGCGGAGTTGTCGGGCTTGCCGGTCTACTTTTTCGGTTATCAGAACGATGAGATGCTGGCCCGGTTTTATGCGGCGAGCGACCTGTTCGTCTTCCCGTCGCGCACCGACACGCTCGGTCAGGCGGTGATGGAAGCCCAGGCTTGCGGCCTGCCGGCGCTGGTCAGCAACGAGGGAGGGCCCAAAGAGATCATCTCCGACGGCACGACGGGAGTGGTGCTGCCCGCCGGCGACGCAGACCGATGGGCGCGCACGATCGACGAACTGCTCGATGATGAGCCGCGGCGGAAGCACATGTCGGAGCTGGCCGCGCAGCGCTGCGCCCGGTCCTCGCTGGAGAGAACATTCGAGGTCTTCTGGGAGCAGCACGTGAGGGCCGTCGAGCAACAACATGAGCAGAAGTTGCCGAGCGACCGCTCGCTTGCCGGCGCAGCGGCGACGGCTGAAACGTCGGTAGCGCGGTTATAAAAAGCGCGTCAGGTTTTAGCCAGGCATTTCGAACTCGATTTACCCCCCCCGCGTAGTGTTGGCAGAGGGTTAGTTCGTGGTGTCTTCCGGAGGAGAAACGCGGATCATCGACCCTCGACAGAGCGTGGCGGGGTGGGCGTTTTTTGCCCGCCCCGCCGCTTTCATTGTGCGCGGCTGCTCCAAAGGCGGAGGGGCCTTATAATTCGCTTTGCCCGCCAGCCGCTCTTAAAATGCGGCGATGGGGTGTAAAGCAATTCTCAATTCGTTTCTCGCCGCGATGGTGCTGCTGGCGTGTTCGTTTCAGACGGCACGCGGACAGCCGGCGCAGAGCGGTTCAGCCGCGCCGGACCGCAACAAGACGGTTGTCATCAAGCTGTCGGGGACAGTTGATGACTACAACCGCGACGCGCTGCTGCGGCGCTTCCGCGAGGCGCGAACGCTCGGCGCTGGAACGATCATCCTGCAGCTCGACACCTACGGGGGCCTGGTTACCGCGGGCCTGGACATCTCGCGTTTCATCAAGAATCAGACCGACCTTCACACGATTGCATTCATCAACGACAAGGCGATCTCCGCGGGCGCCATGATCGCGCTGGCGTGCGATGAGATCGTGATGACGCCGAGCGGAACGCTGGGCGACTGCGCGCCGATCGAAGTGTCGCCGCAGGGCGGCATGCAGACCATGGGCGATACGGAACGCGGGAAGATCGAGAGCCCGATCCTGGCTGACTTCCAGGAGAGCGCCGAACGCAACGGCTATGACCCGCTGGTCGCGAGCGCAATGGTTTCGCTTCCGTACTCGGTCTATTGGGTGCAGAACGGATCGGATCAACGGAAGTTCGTCGACGCCGCGGCGCACAAGACGCTCACGGGCGACGGTTGGCAGGCGGTCGAAGGGGTCCCGAATCCAATCGACGACGAGAAGCACCTGCTGACGGTGCACACGGATCTGGCGACGAAGATCGGGCTGGCGAAGGGAATCGCAAGCGGCGCCGAGGCGTTGGCGGCCCAGCGGGGCCTGAGCATCCGGGCGACCCTGGCTCCGGGCGCGGGCGAAGGGCTTGTCGCGCTTTTGAGCGGGAGTTTCGTGCGCTTGATCCTGCTGACGATCTTCCTCCAGAGCCTGTACATCGCGCTGCACGTGCCGGGTCATGGGGCGGCGGAAGCGGTGGCAACGCTGAGCCTCGCACTGCTGGTGGGAATTCCGCTGCTGACCGGGTATGCGCAGTGGTGGGAGATCGCGTTCATCTTCGGCGGGCTGGCGCTGATGGCCTTTGAGATTTTCGTTTTCCCCGGTCACGGCGTGTCGCTGATCGTTGGGATGATCATGGTGCTGTTCGGGCTGGTCATGACCTTCGCGGGAAACGCGGGGAGCCTGCCGGGATCGTGGCGGCTTCCGGCGGTGTGGAGCGGGGTTGAAACGGGCGTGAAGGTTGTGGTTGGCGGGATGGCGTGCTCGGTGCTGTTGTCGCTCTGGCTGCGGCGTTATCTGCCGCGGATCCCGTATTTCAACCGGCTGATTCTTACCTCCACCAGCGGCGACCTCGCTTCCCCGGCGCGCAGCGCAACGACGGCGCCGCCGGCAGACACCTGGCCTTTCGTGGGGACGATCGGGCACGCGGCAACCGACCTGAAGCCCGGCGGCTCGGCCGAGTTTCCCTACGGGAGCGACACCCGGATCACCGCGGTAATCAGCGAAGCGGGATTCGTCCCCGCGGGAATGAAAGTCGCGGTGCGCGAAGTGCGGGGGAACAAGGTCGTCGTCCGGTCGATCCCCGGGGCGTAAGCAAGTCGTAAACGAGCGGATCATTGACGAGGCGGCGGCTCGAAGCTGCCCTGGACCCAAACGCGGTCGGGCGCAACCGACAGAGGAACTGTTCATGTTCATGCTTGCTGCTGACATCTCCTGGCAACTCATCGCGACAGTGGTCATCGGGTTTTTCCTGCTGATCTTTTTTCTCGTCGCGTTCCAATTCATCGGCCTGTACATCCGTGCGCTGTTCAGCGGGGCCCGCGTCGGCTTCGTGGACCTGCTGGGGATGAAGGTGCGAAAAGTGAACCAGCTTGCGATCGTCAACTCGCGTATCCAGGCCTCCCGCGCGGGACTGAACATTTCCACGCCGGAGATGGAGTCGCATGTGCTTGCCGGCGGCGACGTGCAGCGGGTGATCAACGCGATGATCGCCGCCCACAAGGCGAATATAGACCTTGGCTGGCAGACCGCGACGGCGATCGACCTTGCCGGGCGGGACATCCTCGACGCGGTGCAGACCAGCGTGAATCCGAAGGTGATCGACGTGCCCAACGCGACGATGGGCAGGACGACGATCGACGGCGTGGCCAAAGATGGAATCCAGCTGAAGGTGAAGGCGCGGGTGACGGTACGGACGAACATCAAGAGCCTGGTCGGCGGGGCCACGGAAGAGACGGTGATCGCGCGCGTGGGCGAAGGGATCGTCAATGCGATCGGCTCGGCGCAGGACTACAAGCACGTGCTGGAGAACCCCGACTCGATCTCCAAGGCGGTGCTGCTCAAGGGGCTGGACGCAAATACGGCTTTCGAAATTCTCTCGATCGACATCGCGGACATCGACGTGGGCGAGAACATCGGCGCGAAGCTGGCGGCGGACCGAGCGGAGTCGGACAAGCGGCGGTTCCAGGCGGAAGCCGAGCAGCGCCGCGCGATGGCGATTGCGGCAGAGCAGGAGAACATCGCGACGGTGGCCGCCAACCGGGCGACGGTGGTACTGGCGGAGGCGGAGATTCCCAAGGCGATCGCCGACGCGTTTCGCAGCGGCAACCTGGGCGTGATGGACTACTACAAGCTTCGCAACGTGCAGGCCGACACGTCGATGCGCGAGGCGATCGCCAAGCCTGCTGACATCGTGAAGACGTAATCCTGGAAGCAGACATGGCGCGGCGGCGCTCGGCGGGGAGTCATGGAAGAGCTGATCATCCTCATCGTCAGAGGGCTTATTCACCTGCTCGAGGGTGGAAAGCGGAAGCAGCAACCGGCGCCGCGATGGCAGCCTTTGCCGGGCACCGTCCTTCCGCTGCCCGCACCTCAGGGGGTTCCTGTTTCCGGCAGGCGCGGGACGGCGCGGAGAGGAATCTCGAAACGCGCGGCGTCGCCGCCACCCCCGCCCGTGCCCGCTCAGGTTGCTCCGCAAGCCGCTGACAAAACGAGCCGCGGGGGAGTGACGACGGCGGCAAAGTCTCCGTCGCGCGCGGACGCTTCCACCGTCTCGACGTGGTTGAAACCGGCAACGCTGCGGTCGCAGTTCATGCTGACCGAGATCTTCCAGAAGCCGTTGGTCCTGCGGCGGCCGCGGATTTGAGAAACCGTCTCGCCGATGAATCTTCTCCCGCTCATCCTCGCGCGTAGCCACGACGATCTGCGAGGGAAAATCGTCATCGCATTGGTTGTGTTGCTCGTCTGGGGACACGTGGCGCTGGCCCGCTTGATGAAAAAGCAGAAGCGCGATCGGGTGAAGTTTGATCCGTTCGCGCCCCCAGCCGCAAGCAGGCAGATCCCGCCTCTGCCTCAACCGGGAACGGCGCGGCCGGGCCGAATCCCTCGATTGCCGCCTTCGATCCCGCGAAGGATGGCGAACCGTGTGGTGGGCGGGCTTCCGCCGCTGCCGCGGAGGACATCGACCGCGCGGGCGCCGATCATGGGGGCGAAACTGCAGCCGCCGAAGCGCGTGCGGCGCGTGGCAGCGGGTGCAGCGGCGATTCCTCTGCGACCCGTTTCAATTGAAGCTGTCGCCGAGAGGCGGATTCCGGTGAAGCCGCTAGCGGCGAATGCGCGGGCAGTGTCAGTGTCTTCGGTGGACGCGCGTGGGATGTCGGCGTGGCTGCGTCCCCACACGCTTCGGGCGCAGTTCATCCTCACGGAGATCTTCCAGCCCCCCTTGGCGCTGCGCGAGGCGGAGGAAGACGAATCGCAGTAGTCGCGATGGATCAGCGGCGACCGGCGCTGGGCAGGTTTGATCGGTTGCCCTACCGTTTGGCGAGAGGAAGCGTTTGCATGGGTCGTGCGCTGCCCAGGTCATTCCGCTGCAGCCGGTCGAGATGGATTGCCAGGACGGTTACGTCGGCGGGGGTGATGCCGCTGATGCGCAGCGCCTGGCCGAGGTTTCGCGGGGTGAACTTGCTCAGCTTTTGCCGGGCCTCGTTGCGAAGCCCCATCACGGTCGTGTAATCAACCGACAGGGGGATCAGCTTGGCCTCCATTTTCGCGAACCGCTCGATCTGGCGGCCCTGCCGGGCAATGTAGCCTTCGTACTTCGCGCGGATCTCGATGAGGCGGCCGACCTCGCGCGGAATGCAGGCCAGCGCCGGGGTCGCGCCACTGTCCGCGAGGGAATCCCAACTGCTGTCGGCGCGGCGCAGCCAGTCGAAAGCGGCTGAATCGTCCCGGCGTGCTGCGCGCAGGAGCGCGACGCCGCTTTCGATGGAGTCGCGGCGCGCGCAGAACCGCTGCCAGCGATCGGCGTCCACGAGACCGAGCTCGCGTCCGATGGGCGTGAGGCGCTCGTCGGCATTGTCGTTGCGCAGGTGCAGGCGGTGCTCGGCCCGGCTGGTGAACATGCGGTACGGTTCGATGGGCGGCTTGGTGACGAGGTCATCGATCAAGACGCCGATATAGGCCTGGTCGCGGCGGAGAACGAAGCCGGCATTGCCTGTGGCGACCTGCTGCGCGGCGTTGACGCCGGCGACGATGCCCTGGGCCGCGGCCTCTTCGTAGCCGCTGGTTCCGTTGATCTGCCCAGCGAGGAACAGCCCGGCGATCGGCTTGGCCTGCAGCGTGGAGTCGATCTGCGTCGGCCAGACCATGTCGTACTCAACCGCGTACCCGTAGCGAAGAATCCGTGCGTCCTGAAGGCCCGGGACGAGCCGAACGATCTGGTCCTGCACATCGGCCGGCAGCGAGGTGCTGATTCCATTGCAGTAGATCTCGTCGGTGTCGAGGCCTTCGGGCTCGAGGAAAATCTGGTGGCGCTGCTTATCGGCGAAGCGAACGACCTTGTCTTCGATGCTCGGACAGTAGCGCGGTCCGGTGGAGGCGATCTGGCCGCTGTACATCGGCGCGCGGTGGAGATTGGCGCGGATGATTTCGTGGATGGCGTGGTTCGTTCCCGAAATCCAGCACTCGACCTGCGGCAGCCGCGGCGACCATTGGGTGGAGGACCCGGGCCGAGCATTCGAAGGCGGATACTCGTTGATGTAGGAGAACGGCATGGGTGCGTCGTCGCCGGGCTGGGGCTCGAAGGCGGCGAAGTCGATGCTCTGCCGCTGGAGCCGAGGGGGGGTTCCGGTCTTCAGGCGGCCGAGCTCGAATCCGAGGCGCGCGAGGCAGCCGGACAGGCCTGTGGCGGCGGCCTCACCGACCCGGCCGCCTTCGGTCCTGCTCTCTCCGGTGTGCATCAGGCCGCGCAGGAAGGTGCCGGTGGTGACGATGGCCGCGCGGCATCGCAGTCGGGGGCCGCCGGCCAGCACGATCGCGCTGACGCGTGGCCTTGCGGGCGCCGGCGCGCGCTCGACTTCGATCTCGGCCACCTCACCGGCGATGATTTCCAGATTCGGGCAAGTGTGAAGGAGGCGCTGGACTTCGCGGGCATAGCGATACTTATCCGCCTGGGCCCGCGGCCCCCAGACGGCCGGACCCTTGCTGCGGTTGAGCATGCGGAACTGGATGCCGGTGTTGTCGATGGCGAGTCCCATCAACCCGCCGAGGGCATCGACTTCGCGCACCATCTGCCCCTTGGCGAGCCCGCCGATCGCGGGGTTGCAGGACATTTGGCCGATCTTGGAGGCGTCGAGGGTCAACAACGCGGTGGACGCGCCGAGGCGAGAGGCGGCCCATGCAGCCTCCGCGCCTGCATGGCCGCCACCGATGACGATGATGTCGTAAGAATCCTTCATACGCACGCTAGACTACAGGCGAATATACGGTTGCTGCAGGGCGAAAAACAACGACCCGGGCGCGACCGGATACGATGTTCGCTGCCCATGCGCCGACGCCTGTTCACGATTTTGTCCACGCTGTCGCTGCTGCTTTGCATCGGAGCAGCGTTGCTTTGGCTGCGGAGCTACCGGGTGGGCGACCTGCTTTACCGCAGTGAAGCTGAGACGGTCGGATCCGGCTCCACCCAGGCTGACTTATCGATGTTCTCCGGCGCGGGGGGAATTCTATTCCACCGCAGCAAGACGCAGATCGCGCCGGACATATTGTTCGCTGTCCCGGGGACGATCGAGCAGCGCATATCGCGGAGCCACTCATCCGGCTACCGCAAGTGCGGTCCCAATGAGCGAAGCTTGTCCACTTTTTTCGCCGGCGCTTCGTTCCAGTGGTCGGGCCTGGGCTTTGGCTTCTTGTTGGTCGGCAGCGGATACACCGCCAGTAGCGAGGTTTTTGTCACACCGTCACCGTTCGTGCGCCCGGGGAAGTACGTCCAGACCATTACTTTCGACCTGAGACTGCCGTACTGGTTCTTCGCAGCGATGAGCATCCTCCCCGCCGCGTATCTCTTGCGTCGGATCAGGGGATGGCGCGATGAGCGACGCCAAGGGCGCGGGTTGTGCCAGAAATGCGGCTATGACCTTCGGGCCTCCGGCGAGCGTTGCCCGGAATGTGGCACCTTGCGGGGCGTTTGAGCGCGAGACTCGACTGCCCCGCGTTGAAGCGAGCGATTGCGGACAGCGGCGGCGAGGGTTTGGGTGTGCTATAATGTGGCTGAAGTTGCATCAAACGACGGTCGCGAGGGCGATCGACACCCGGAGGCTTCCGTGAAACCATCCCAGAGGCTGTTGTGCACCGCCCTGCTCGCGGGTGCGTTCTCATTCTCTATCGCAGCTCCTGCGGCCTTCGCGGCGCCGCCGGCGAATACGCCTAAGCCGCAGGTGAAGAGGTCGCCGGTGCAGGAGGCGCGGGACGAGGTCAACCGTTGTACGGTGAATTTGAGCAAAATCCGGGCGAGCGTGAAGTCGAGCGTGGAGACGAAGGATGAATGGAAGGCGGCGGCGGGCGCGATGGACCGCGCGAAGGCGGAATATTCGGCGGCGGCGCAGCCGGTGCTGGATGCCGTGCGCGAGAAGCCAGAGTACAAGTCATTTTTAGAGAAGAAACAGAAAGCCGACACGAAGATGGCGGAGCTGGCGAAGGACCCGCAGGCGAAGCCGGACGAGCTTACCGCGGCGGCTACGGAGGGCAGCAAGGCGATGAGCGAGATGAAGCAGATGGAGAAGGACGCGTTGGAATCGGATGACAAGGTTGCCGAGGCCAATATGAAATTAGCCGCCGCCAGGAAGCAGGACAGCGCGCTGAGCGCGGCGGTGGACGAGGCATGCAAGTCCAACGCGGAGTATCAGAAGGCACAGAAGGAGATGGAGGCAGCGCAGGCGAAGTTGAAAGCGGCGGAAGCTGTGCCGAAACCCAAGCCGCCGGAAAAGCCAAAGCCGAGCACGCCGCGTACGCATGCCCCCCCGCGCGCGAGCGGGCGGTACTAGGATCACCTCAAAACCAGACGCGGCACGAGTGTGCCCTAGCCAAAGGGATCAAACCCGCCTCGCGGTCGTGTAGTCACGTACGGCCACTGGTTCGTCGGGCAGCGCTTTTTGGCCCATTCCTGAGTTACAAGCTCCCGCGTTAGATCCTCAATGAGTCCATGCCCGGCCAGCGCGAGTTCTTTGGTAAGTAGCAAGATCATTCTGAAAACCTATGTAATTCGCCTAACTAACACAGCGTGGAACGCGCGAACGCCGCTGGACGGCCGGAGCGTTGAGGCGACACCGGGCCTCGCGGCAGGAGCGCGCTATCCGCGATGGCGCTCGCGGATGCCGGCGAGGCCTGCACCGAGGGCCAGGGCGGCGGCGAGGTAGAGGGCGGGTGCATTGCCCTTCTTTTCGGGACCGCGCTCGCCGGTGGAGGAGCGATGTCCTTCCCACGCGAAGACGACCGCGAGGACGAGAAAGGAGAAGCTCAAACGGGCGAGCCATCGTCGGATCATTCGGGCGCTTTCGCTTCGTTTTGCCGAGTCTGGCGGATGGCCTGCACCAAGCCGTCAATGTTGAAGGTCTCTGCCTCGACGGTCGGCTGGAGGCCCAGCTGGCGAAGGGTTGCGGTGGTGATGGGACCGATGCTGGCGATGCGAACGCCGCGAAGTCGCTCGCGGTAGGTTTCGCCGAGCAGCGCGGCGAAGTTTTGCGCGGTGCTGGTGCTGGTGAAGGTGATCCAATGGACCTCGCCGGCATCGAGCCGCTCGAGCAGGCCCTGGGGGAGAGAGCGGGCGATGCGGGTTTCATAGACGGCAATGTCGCTCACCTCGGCCGCACCATTTGCTTCGAGCCGCTCGCGAAGGACCGGCCGGGCGATGTCGGCGCGGAGCAGAAGAAAGCGCCTGCCCTTCACTTGCTGGTCATGCAGCAGCGCGTCGGCGAGAGCTTCGGCGACGAAGCTGGCGGGGCAGAGATCGACGTTGAGACAAAGCTGGTCGCGAACGGCGGCCGCGGTCGCGTCGCCGATGGCGGCGATCTTCGCCGCGGCGAAGGCGCGGGCGTCTTTGCCGGTTTCGAGCAGGCGCTGGCGGGTGAAGCGCACGCCGTTGGCGCTGGTGAAGATCACCCAGTCGAACAAGGGGGCGGCCTGCATCGCCGCGTCGACGGCGGACCACTCGGCGGGCGGATGCAGCTCGATGGTGGGCGCCTCGATGACGTCGGCGCCGAGAGAGCGCAGCTTCTCGCCGAGGTCACTGCTCTGCTGGCGGGTGCGCGTGATGACGATGGTCTGAGCGAAGAGGGGGCGCGACTCGAACCAGTTGAGCGTCTGGCGGAGCGAGACCACTTTGCCAACGATGGTGAGCGCCGGCGGTTTCAACTCTGCCTGCTCGACGCGCTGCGGGAGGTCGGCGAGGGTGGCGACTACCGTGCGCTGCCGGGGAGTGGTTCCCCAGCGGATCGTGGCGGCGGGCATGTCGGGCGGCATTCCGTTTTCGATGAGTTTGCAGCAGATGCGCGGCAACGACTTTACGCCCATGTAGAAGGCGATGCAGGGGAGCCTGGCGATGCTGGCCCAGTCGATGTCAGTTGAATCGCCGGGGTCGCGCGAGAGACTTTCGGGATCGCGATACTCCTGCTCCTTCTCGTGACCGGTGATGAACGTGAAACTGGAGTTGAGGTCGCGGTGGGTGACGGGGATGCCGGCATAGGCGGGGGCGGCGATGGCGGCGGTGATGCCGGGGACGACTTCGAAGGCGATCCCCGCCGCGGCGAGAGCCTCGCATTCTTCTCCGCCGCGACCGAAGACGAAGGGATCGCCGCCCTTGAGCCGGACGACGCGTTTGCCGGTCTTCGCTTTTTCGATGAGCAGCGAATTGATCTGCTCCTGGGTCATGGAGTGGGAGGCGGCCTGTTTGCCGACGTAAATCGCCTCGGCGCCCGGGGCGTGATGGAGCAATTCGGGATTGGCGAGGAAGTCGTAGATGACGACATCGGCGGCTTCCAATAATTTGGCTCCGCGCACGGTGAGCAGGCCGGGATCACCTGGTCCGGCGCCGACCAGGGAAACCCGGGCTGTATCCGTGTTCGAATCCAAGCGCACCTCGACAGGACCTGGGGCAACTGCATTGCCCGCGAAGAGGGTTTTTCCAGTCAGTAGTCTTTGGATGTCTCAAAGGCAAGCTGAAGGCGTGGAAACGAGGCTGCGCGCTCCGATAACCAATCGCTGCAAAGATGGGTAATTCCTGCGGCGCGTATGACCGATGGGAAGAGGGGGAGCCTAAGGAGCCAGGGCTATGGTCGCTTTACTGCAGATGCCGAATCGCCGCACCGCTGAATGCGCCGCCGAGCGCCGCATGTTTCCGCGCAAGGAGTTTTCCGCGAGCGTTGAAAGCCGCCGGCTGGATCACACGATCACTGCGCGTCAGCAGCCGCGATTGACGCTGGCGCTGCGCGACCTTTCGCTGGGCGGGCTGTCGGCGATCAGCGACATGCCGCTGGGACCGGGCGAGCGTCTGACGGTTTACTTTCCCTCCGAGCCGGGATTGCGCGGCTGGGATGCTTATGGGCGTGTGATCCGCTGCGACGCCAGCGCGCTGGGATATCGCGTTGCGGTTGAATTCGATCCGCTGCCGGCGGCGGCCTGAAACAGAGAATCACTTTGGGGTAAGTTCGAGGCGGCCGGGGTGAGGGCCGCCTTTTTCTATTGCGCCGGCGCGCCGCATGGCGGCGCGCATCGGCGGTTTCTGGCCGTACAATCATCGTTATGACAACGGACACCGCCCGGCGCCCCGCGTTGAAACCCAAGCGCGACTTCGACCCCGATTCGTATCGGATGACAGTGGGCGAGCACCTGGAAGAGCTGCGCATGCGGCTGATCCTGGGACTCGGCGGCTTCCTGGTGGCGACAGTTGTGTGCATGTGCCTGAAGGAACCGCTCATGCGGTTCTTCCTGCGCCCGCTGATGCTGGGGCTGGCGCGCAACCGGCTGCCGCCGCAGGTGAACTTCGCCGAAATCTCCGAGTCGTTCATGGTCTACATCCGCGTGAGCCTGATCTGCGCGGCGGCCTTCGCATCGCCATGGATGCTTTACCAGCTATGGCAGTTCGTCGCGGCGGGGCTGTATCCGAAAGAGCGGAAGTACATCACCAAGTATTTGCCGCTGTCGATCACGCTGCTGATCAGCGGAATGGTCTTCCTCTACCTGGTCGTGCTTCCGCTGATGATCGAGTTCTTCCTTGCGTTCAACTTCGGGCCGGCCTTTACCTTCGCGTCCTCAAAAGATGTTTCGGCGACTTCGCAGCCGGCGGTCGTGTTGCCGTTCTTGAATGGCGACCCGCCGCATCCATTGGAGGGACAGATCTGGATGGACAAGTCGCAGGAGCGGATCAAGTTTCTGTATGAAGGGCAGGTGCGGGTCATTCCGTTCGGGCTGGAGGGCGTCGCCAATCCCGTCATTATGCTCTCGCAGTACATCGACATGGTGGTTGGGATGCTGCTCAGCTTCGGCCTTGCGTTTCAACTGCCGCTGGTGGTGCTGGCGCTGGTGCGCGTGGGGATCGTGGACGTGCCGGCGCTGAAGAAGATGCGGCGCGTGATCTACTTCGCAATCGCGGTCATTTCCGCATTTATCGTGCCCGATGTCGTGACCGGAATGGTAGCGTTGGTGATTCCGCTGATCCTTTTGTTCGAGCTTGGACTGTGGCTGGCGCGCGATCGCGCGGCTGCATGATCGGTGGGGTATTCTCGGTGATTTCGGCGCGGTTCGGGCGGATTGACTCCCCTTCGGCCGACCGCTATAGTCCGCGCACCGAGCGTCCTGGCGGCCCCGCGAGGCGGATTGGCGAGTTGCGATTTGCAGATTGACGTTTCTTCATTCGGGGCTGCCGCAACCCCCGGTGCTCCGCTTCGGGACGGCAAATCGCACGACTCAATCCCGCTACTCCCGGGGTCTCATGAGCGCAGCGGATTCGACGGCCTCCCGAGCATCCATGTCCGAAGCGGCGAAACCACCGGCCGGCAACGGCAAGGCCGCGAGCGGCGGGCTCGAAGGGGTCGTTGCGGCCAAGAGCGAGATCTGCTTCATCGACGGCGCCGCCGGCCGACTGGTGTATCGCGGCTTCGAGATTGCGGACCTTGTCGAGCATGCCACGTTTGAAGAAGTCGCTTACCTGCTGTGGGACAACAAGCTGCCGAACCGTACGGAGCTGACCGCGCTGCGCCAGCAGCTTGGGGCCGCAGCCCCGCTGCCTCCGCACGCGATGGCAGTGTTAAAAGCGCTCCCGTCCAAGACACAGCCGATGGACGCGCTGCGGACCGCGGTGAGCGCACTGGGCGCGCTCGACCCGGACCTGGAGAGCAACGAGCCGGACGCCGATCGGCGCAAGGCGGTCCGGCTCACGGCGCAGCTTCCGACGATTGTGACCGCGTTCCATCGGCTGCGAAACGGGCAGCAGCCCGTCGCGCCGGATCCATCGCTGTCGATCGCGGCGAACGTTCTGTACATGATGAACGGCAAAAAGCCGCACGACATGCTGACGCGCGTGCTGGACGCCGCGCTGGTGCTTCACGCAGAGCACGGGATGAACGCGAGCACGTTCGCGGCGCGCGTCGCCGCGGCGACGCTTGCCGACCTGCACGCCGCGATCACGGCGGCGACCGCGGCGTTAAAGGGCCCGCTGCACGGCGGGGCCAATCAGGACGTGATGACGCTGCTGTTGGAGTGCGGCGACGCCGACGCGGCGGAGAAGCGCGTGCGCGAGATCCTCGCGTCCGGCGGCAAGGTTCCGGGATTTGGGCACCGCGTGTACCGCACGTTCGACCCGCGCGCGACGTTCCTTCGCAAGATGAGCAAGTCGCTGGGCGAAGCCGCCGGGAACAGCAAGTGGTACGAGATGTCGGAGCGGCTGATTCCGATCCTGAAGGATTCGCCGAACTCGCAGGGCAAACCGCGGAACCTCAATCCGAACGTCGACTTCTTCTCGGCGAGCACCTACTACACGATGGGAATTCCGATCGATCTGTTCACACCCATCTTCGCGGTGGCGCGCGTGGTCGGCTGGAGCGCGCACGTGATGGAACAGCACAAGAACAACCGGATCATCCGCCCCACCGACGACTATGTCGGCCCCTTCGACCGCAAGGTCGAGCCCATCGAACAGCGCGTGTGACGCGGCCGCGGCGAAAAGCTTTTGTTCAGCTGGTGCGAGCGCTGCGCCCTTTACTTCGATGGAGCGGCGCACGATGAATACCCGTGATGAACGCGCTGAACGTCTTGCTGATCGTGATGATGATCAGCGGCCGGACACGATCGCCGGGCTGGGCAATCCATACATTTCCACGCCGAACCTGGACGCGCTGCTGGCGCGCGGGACTTACCTGCGCCCGTACACGACGGCGCCGATTTGTCCTGCGGCCCGCGCGGAGATCCTGACGGGGGGTAACTCGTTCTCCAACGGTTGCCGCTGGTTCGGGGAGCCAATTGACCCTGACAAGGTGCTGCTGCCGCGCCTGCTGAGGGACAACGGGTACCACTGCATTCATCCCGGGAAGTGGCACAATGACGGGCATCCGCGTGACAAGGGGTATCACGAAACCCACCGGGTCTTTCCGCCGGATTTGGTGGGCGGCTATTACCGGCCGGGCGTCGACTTCCGCGGCACGCACGATTTCATTTTCAATGAGGACGGCAAGGAGGCGCGCGGGCACAGCACGGTGCTGATCTCCGCGCCGACGGTCGAGTTCATCACCCGCTCGTCGAAGCAAAGCCCGTGGTTCTGTTATGTCGCGTTCCATTCGCCGCACGACCCGCGGACGGCGCCGCAGCCGTGGGCGTCGATGTACCGCGACATCAACATCCCGCTGCCGGACAACTTCATGCCGGAGCATCCGTTCGACAACGGCGACATGCTGGTTCGCGACGAGTCGCTGGCGCCGTTCCCGCGGACGCCGGAAGCGATCGAGCGCCACCTGCGCGACTGCTACGCGATGATCTCGCATCATGACCACCACATCGGGCGCATTCTGGCGGCGCTGGATGCGACCGGGCAGGCTGAGCGGACGTTGATCCTCTTCACGTCCGACCACGGCCTGGCGATCGGGAGCCATGGATTGCTTGGGAAGGAGAACCTGTACGAGCACAGCGTGCGGATCCCGATGATCTGGTCGGGGCCGGAAATTCAATCGGGCCGGCGCATCGACGAGACATGCCTGAGCACACACTACGACCTGATGCCGACGCTGCTTGAGAGGCTCCGAATCGAGAGGCCCGGAACCTGTGAAGGTTTGAGCTATGGAGCGGCGTTAAACGGCGCTGGGCAAACGGCGCGGACGACGGTGTGCGCGGCCTATCGCGGCTGTATGCGAATGGCGCGCGACGATCGGTTCAAACTGATCGAGTATCCGAACGAGCGTTCGCAGCTATTCGACCTGAAGGAAGACGCCAACGAGGCGAGAGACCTGCTGGCGAGTTGGCGGCGAGTGCACGTGCCGCACTCACGGGCGCCGTTCACGCCTGTGATGCCGTGGGACGAGGTGGAAGCGATTACCAATCGGCTGAGGAAGACGCTGAGGGAGTGGCAGGGGGCAGTAAAGGACCCAATCCTGGCCGGTGCCGCGTGAGGAGTGCGGGCTTCGTGTTGCGCCACCGAAGTCAAGCTTGAAGTCGGTGTCGGTGTCCTGCGTCCCCGCACAGAAGGATCAAGCGAGGGCGTCGCGCAGCTTTCCGCCTGCTCGCTGAAGGAGCGCGCGGCCCTGGTCGGCATCGACGCCGCGGCGGCCCATGACGATGGCGAGCTTCACGTGCCCGTCGGCCCGCCGCAGGAGATCCATCGCCTGCTCGCGATCGGTTCCGACCACGGTCGCGACGATGCGCGTGGCGCGATCGTGGAGTTTCTGATTGGTGGCCCGCAGGTCGACCATGAGATTTTCGTAGACTTTCCCCAGCCGCACCATGGCGATGGTGCTGATCGTGTTGAGCACGAGTTTCGTGGCCGTCCCCGCTTTGAGCCGGGTGGAGCCCGTGATCACCTCGGGTCCCGTCAGCGGGCGGATGGTGACGTCGACTTGCGGCTCGGCGTACACCGGCTGGACGCAGGAAAGGAAGATCGTTTTCGCGCCGCGTTCCCGAGCCCGGCGTAGTGCGCCGTGAACGAACGGCGTTGTGCCACCGGCGGCGATGCCCAGGACCACGTCTGATGTGCTGACGTGTTTATCATCCATGATGGAAGCGCCCTCTTCTGCGCGGTCCTCCGCCCCTTCCTGGGCGCGGAACATTGCGGCCTCACCGCCGGCGATAATGCCCTGAATTGAATCCGGGTCGGTGCGAAAGGTCGGGGGGCATTCGGAGGCGTCGAGGACGCCGAGGCGGCCGCTGGTGCCGGCGCCGACGTAGAACAGTCGTCCTCCCGCTGACAATGCGCCGGCCACAACCTCGACGGCCATTGCGATGCTGGCGCGCTCCGCGTTCACTGCCTGCACCGCGGCCGCATCCTGCGAGTTCATCAGGGCGACGGCGTCTTCTACACTCATGGAGTCGAGGAACCTGGACTCGGGTAATCGCTGTTCGGTGAGCAGGTGAGATCGATCGCGCATGAGGCTTGAATCTTAGAGCAACTCGACGCCGCATCCAGCCTGCGCGGGCTCGGGCCGTCATGGCCTCGGCGTGATTGATCCCAGGACAACCCGGCGGGAAGCGCCGGTTGCGGCGGGGACGTTGGAGGGTTCACCGTCGAGCGTAGCGGCGCCGAGCAGCGCAAAAGCGACGGCCTCTTTCGCTTCGGGAGCGACTCCCAATGATTCGATCGTCCGGAGCGGAGTTCCCTTCAGTTCCTCGGCGAGAAAGCGCATCAGGGCGGCGTTATGAACCCCCCCGCCGCTCGCGACGACTTCACTGGGCCGGTGCGGCAGGAATTGATCGATGGCGGCGGCGATCGTGCGCGCGGTCAGCTTACACGCCGTGGCGAGGGCGTCGTCGATTGACCCCGCGCCGATCGTTTGGTTGAAGAGCCCGATCATCGCCGGGCCGTCGGTGCTCTTTGGCGGAGGCCGGCGAAAGTAAGCATCGGCTTCAATCTGCCTGATGACGCCGGACGCGGGCTTACCGGCAAGAGCGCGGACGCCATCGATGTCAACGCCGGGCCCTTCAGATGCGTGGCGTCGCATGAGGTCGTCGCTGATGCAATTGCCCGGACCGGTGTCGAACGCGAGAAGCCCATCGATCGTCCCCCCCGCGGGGAGGAAGGTGAGGTTGGCGATGCCGCCAATGTTGAGCAGAACGCGGGAGATCGTGGGATCGCGGAAGAGGATGTAATCCGCGAATGGAACGAGGGGGGCGCCTTGCCCGCCGGCGGCGCAGTCGGCGCGGCGGAAATCGCTGACGACGGCGCAGCCGGTGCGGGCGGCCAGCAGGGAGGGATCGAGCCACTGCATGGTGAGCGGCGGGTGGTGGTAAAGGGTCTGTCCGTGAGCGGCGATGGCGTCAATTTCGGTCGAGGCGATTCCAGCCGCGGACGCGGCTGCGGCGAAGGCATCGGAATAGGCCAGCGAGATGTCTTCTGCGAGTTGTGCGAGGTGCGCAAGGGAGGAGGTTCCGGTGTCCCTCACACTGAGGACATTCGCCTTCAGGCGAGGCGAATAGGGGCGATGAGAATGTTGGAGGAGTTTTGCCGACATTCCCAAGCCGCGGCCCCCGATGCGGACGATCGCGACATCAATTCCGTCGGCGCTGGTTCCGCTCATAGCGCCCGCGATCAACCGGCCCGGCGTGCTCATGCGAAAGACTGTATCGGGGTGAGCGGCGATGTTAAACGGGGCGAGGGGAGGCGTTGGAGATGGAAGAGGAGGGCGAGGAAGGGGAATCCGTCGTTGAGACGGCGCGGCGCGGTGCAGTATAATCCCTCCGGAGGCACGTGCATGGCTGAAGAGAAAAAGGAAGTCCCGGCCCAGCAGAAAAGCCAGGAAGGCGCAACCGCGACGAAACCAAAGCGCGCCAGGAGAGCCGCGCCAAAAAAGAAACCGCCCCAGCCCCTGCCGCCGTGGAAGGTGCTGCTGCACAACGACGACAAGAACACGGTGGAATTCGTGGTGGTCACGGTGATGGAACTGACGCCGCTGAATCAGGACGAAGCGGTTCAGCGGATGATGGAAGCCCACAAGACGGGGGTTGCCCTGCTGCTCACCACGCACAAGGAGCGGGCGGAACTGTACCAGGAGCAGTTCACGTCGAAGGGGCTGGTGGTGACCATCGAGCCCGCGGAGAAGTAAACGAAGTCGAATTCCGGATCAGGGGAATCGCCTGGTTTGAATTGCGGCGTACGTCTCAATCGAACTCACATTGAAGCAATAGCGCGCGTTTGAGCCTGACCAGGTATTCCCTGGCTGGGATGTCGATGCAACCGAATTGCCGGAGGTGCGGGGTGCTCGCCTGGGTGTCGAGAAGTTGATAGCCCCTCTCGCGCAGCCGATTGACCAGATGCACCAGGGCCACCTTGCTGGCGTCGGTGCGGCGGTGAAACATGCTTTCGCCGAAGAAGGCGCCCCCGAGACTGACGCCGTAGAGCCCGCCTGCCAATTGCCCTTCCCGCCATGCCTCGACGCTATGGGCAAAGCCAAGCTGATGGAGGCGCACGTAGCCCCGCAGGAGTTCGTCATTGATCCAGGTGCCTTCCGCCCGCGAGTCCATGCAGCCGCGCATTGTCGCTTCAAAGTCGCAGTTGATGCGCAGATCGAATCCTCCGGCCTCGGGCGGCCTGCGCACGATTTGCCGCAGCGTGTGGGGAACGTGAAACGAATCGAGCGGGAGTATGCCGCGTGGGTCGGCGGTGAACAGCTTCACCCTGCCATCCCTGTCGGCCATCGGGAATACCCCCTGGGCATAAGCCGCCAGCAGCGTCTCGGGATCGAGGGGGATTGCGTTCATGAGATCGAAGGGCGCAGCGCTGCGGCCCCGTTGGTTGGTCAGGACGCTGGCGGCCGGTTTGCAACGCGCCTGGGATGCAAACCAAATGCGATACCATTCATTGCTTCGAAGACCGGCGTTTCGGAGAATGACCTTCCCATGCGTGTCACCGACGAACAGCTTGAAACGTGCAGAAGGCAAGGCTTCGCCATCATTCCAGATTTCCTCCGCGAACAGGAGCGGAAAGCAGCCCTGGACGGATTCTTTCGCCTGTTCGCGCCGCCGTATGCGCGATGGATCGCATTGGAGAAGAAGAACGATACGCCCGCGCTTTACGTTTTTCCCTGGGACGACAGCGGATTGAACTACGCCGCGACGCACCCAGACCTGATCGACGCCGCGGAGCGGCTCATGGGGACGCGCGAGATTTGGCTGTCAAACGCGGGACTGGGGATGCGTTATGCGGGCGAAGAGCCGGTCGGGACCGGCTGGCACATTGACTGGGACAACAACACCGCCAGCCCGATGCTCCCGCAAGAGGCGTGGAAACATCCAGTCTTTTTTTACTGCCTTGAGGAAGTGCGGGCGGGGATGGCGCCGATCCGGATGGTGCCCAACGGGCACGACGAAAAGGACGCGGTGGAGATGATCGTTCCGGCCGGGTCGCTGTGCATCTACTCGCTGTATACCATGCACGCCGCCTCACCGTTTACCGCGGCGGCGGGCGACCGCCCGACGATGTGGGTAACCATGACGCGCAAGGACCGGCTTTGGGACGGAATGAGAAGCCCGATGGCGCTGCCGCACCTGCCGGCGATGAAGCGGTTTGTATCGGAGGCGACGCCGCGTCAGCGCGAGTTGGTGGGTTTCCCGCCCCCGGGGGACGCGGTATGGACAGATGATTTTCTCCAGGCGATGGGCGAGCGCTACCCCGGATTTGATCCGCGCCCGTATCGCGATGCATCCGGAAAGTCGGGGCGGCCGAGGGCGCGCGGTTCAGTAATGCCGGCAGCGGGTCATTCCTGAAAGTATCCCTGTTTCTGGTATTCAGTGAGTTTGTAATACAAGGTGCGCCGGCTGATGCCGAGCTCATTGGCGGTTGCGGTTCGATTGCCGTTGTTACGTTGCAGGGCGTCAAGGATATGCCGGCGCTCCACCTCATGCAGGGTCATGCCTTCCACCGGTTCGGCGTCGGCGGGCTCGGGGAGGATCGAGGGAAGGGTTGGCGCGATCCGTCGAACGGCGCGGTCCAGTGCCTGTTCCAGTTCTCCGAGGTGACAGGGCTTGGTCAGGAACTCGACGACGTCGAGATGGATTGCCTGCCGGGCCGCCTCGATGCTGGCGAAGCCTGTCAGGACGATTCCGTGCAGTTCTGGTAACTGCGCCTGGAGCTTCTGAAATGCCTCCAGGCCGTCCATACCTGGAAGGTTCAAGTCAAGCAGCGCAATGTTGGGGTTAAATGACTCGGCGAGGCGAAGCGCTTCCTCGCCGCTTCGCGCGGAGACGACCTCGAAACCCCAGCCGTTCAGCGCGTTCGTCAAGAGATCGCGCAGGCGCAACTCATCCTCAATGACGAGGACGCGCGGGTCGACGCGAGGATCGGCCTTGCCCGGACTCATTCAGCCGGCTCCCGCTGTGCGGCTGGCAGTTCGACAACGAATCGGCTGCCCCGACCGGGGCCGTCGCTGTGTGCCCGGATCCGTCCGCCATGGTTTTGGACGATCGCGTAAGTGATGGCGAGGCCCAGGCCGGTGCCGTGGTCGCGCGGCGTGCGGCGGTCGGTGAAGAACGGTTCGAAGATGCGCTGCAGCGTGTCGGGCGACATGCCGCGGCCGTTGTCGCTCACCACGAGTGAAACCCATTGCCCGTCGCGTGCCAGCGACACGTGAACCTCCCCGCCGGGCGGGACGGCCTCGAGCGCATTCAGAAGCAGATTCATCAGCATCTGCTTCATTTCCGCTTCAACCGCGAAGACGACCGTTGATTCGACGGCGTCGGTATGGACGGTCATCTTGCGATCGCGGTATGGCTGCAAGCCTCCGATGATCGACGTCACCGCGTTGCAGACCGCAGCAAGATCCACCGCGTGGCGGTCCGGTTCGCCCGGCTTGGCGAGCGAGAGCAGCTTCGAGGTGATCTCCTTGCAGCGGAACGCTTCCTCACAAATGATGCGCAATGTTTTTTCGACGTCGTCGCGGCTGGCTTGTTTCAGCCTGCCGAGTGAATACTCCGCATAACCGCTGATCACGCCGAGTGGATTGTTGATCTCATGCGCCACGCCCGCGGCTAAGTAGCCGACGCTGGCGAGGCGCTCGGAGCGAATGAGCTCGCGGCTTTTCTCGGCCACCTTTTGCTCCAGGTCGTGGTAGAAGCCGTCGAGTTCCCCTGCCATGCGATTGAAGTCTCGGGCGAGGCCGGCGAATTCCTCGTCGCCTTGCGACTGCACGCGCTGGGTGAATTGTCCGGCGGCCACGCGGCGCACGCCGTGCGTCAAGTCCCGGAGTGGCTTCATCACGCCGCGGTATTGCCAGACACCCAGCGCCAATGCACCGGCGACGACGACGAAGCAGAGCACTCCCATCAGCAGCATGGTCGCGCGGCGCTTGGCGTTGGCGGCGGCACGGTTTTCCTGGACCCGCGCCCGCACCTCCGCGGCCAGAGCCGAGATCTGCGCCAGTCCGCGATCGAGCGCATCCGCGGCAGCCTGAGCGGACTGGGGACCGGCCCGGGCGTGGTTCAGCGCTTCGACTATCGCCTGCTGCACGAGTTGCTTGGCGTGCGGATCGTGTCCGGGCCTGGGCAACCGAATGTCGGGGCTGGGAGGAGGTGAGAGGTTGAAGCGATCGAATTCGACCCACGCCGCCTCGATCTCCTCGGCGGCCTTGGGGGCTTGCGGCTGTGAAAGCTCGAGCAGTGTTTTTGCAGTGCTGAGGTGGGCGCCGACCTGAAAAAGCTGGCGCAGTTCCTGATAGCCGCCGAGCGCGAGACCGTAATCCTGATTCAGTCCGTTGAGCCCCCAGAGCGATGCGCCGCCGAGCAGGAGCAGCCCGACGATCATGGCCGCAATCTGATATGCCATCTTTCGTCGCAACGACATAAGCACCGTATTTCTAGCACAAACAAGCAGCGGCGGCATGGAGTGCGGCTGCGGGCGCTCGCGAGACGCAGGCCCTTGGCGGTACAGTGCGGATCGATGGCCTCGAAGCGGCGAGCAGCATCCGCCACGCACATTGCGGCGGGAGATCCGGCGGCAGCAATCGCAAAGCCCCACCAGCGGATTCAGGTGCTTCTGCTCGCAGGCGTCGGCGCAGCGCTGTGGATGTTGCTGGGGAATCGGCATGAGATCGGCATCGGGCGTTGGGTGGTGATCGCGAGCGGCGCGGCGCTGTCGTTCATCCCCATCGTTCAACGCGCGGTCACGGCAGCCTTGGAACGGATCCGCAAACCGACGCCCCGCGCGCTCGAGTGGACAACGCTGCTGATCTCAATTCTCGCCGCCGCGTATTTCATTGGTACGGCGATCGTGCAGGACCGCGACCTGTTCCCCAAGACGCACGACGATTGCAGCTATGTCATCGGGATGCGCATGCTCGCGCATGGGCGGCTCTGGATGCCGCAGCATCCGCTGGCGGACTTCTTCGACACGTTTTACGTCATCGTCCGGCCCCGGTATGCGTCGCTCTATTTCCCCGGCACGGCGCTGCTGCACGTCCCGACCGAATGGATGGGCTGGCCAACCTTTCTGATGCCGGCGCTGGCGAGTGGCCTGATCGTGGGGCTGGCCTATCGGCTCTTCACGGAATTAATCGATGGGGCGAGCGGCGCTCTCGCGGCGCTGCTGATGGCGTCGTTGAGCTGGTTCCGCATGCTGTCAGTCCTGATGTCCTCGCACGTGCCGATGCTGATGCTGGGGCTGCTCATGGTGTGGGCGTGGCTGCGCTGGCGAGCGAGCCTGCGGTGGCGGTGGATGCTTGTCCTGGGGATCTTCGGGGGATGGGCGGCGATCGTGCGGCCGGTGGACGCGCTGTGTTACACGATTCCGATTGGGGTTGCGGTCGTCTGGCGGCTGCGCGGGCAGCCGCGCCGGCTTGCGATAGCGGTGCTGGTCGCCGCAACGGGCGCGGCTCCGTTCCTGGCGCTTCAGGTCGTGTTCAACCTTGGCGTAACCGGACGTGCGCTACAGACGCCTTACACGTTTTACCTGGAGCGCGACCAGCCGGGGGCCGCCTTTGGATTCCATCATTTCAACGCGGCGGCAATGCCCACGTCATCACTGGCGCAGAAGCAGGATTACTACCGTGATTTCATGTCACAGTATTTAAGGACTGTTTCAAAAATGACGTTCAATGATCCTGCAGCACATCCTGGCCATCTGGAGATAGTGCAGGGCGCGGTGCGGCGCAGGCAGCTTCTCATAGCGTATCTTCAACCGTCGCGCCTGGCCCATCCAGCACAGG
>JBBRCX010000059.1:0-29825 GCA_038204465.1 Tepidisphaerales bacterium
AGGCAAACCGTTCAAAGTCATCGCCGTCGCCTGCATCCGAAAACTGCTGACAATCCTCAACGCCATGCTCAAAACCGACCAAACCTGGAGACAGCCGTGCCTCGCAAAAAACCCTTGACAGCCAACACAGCCGCTGTCCCGTTTGATTCTTCCTGTCCCGTTTGATTCTTCCCCGACGGTGCTCACCACAGGACGCAGCCGGCCAACTCGCCCGATCGGGCAGAAGGTTGTTCACGCAGCTTCCATAGCGGCGTAGACCTTGCCGTGTTGCTTGAGCCAGCCGATGTCGCCTGACTTGGCGTGTTGTTCGACCTGGCGGAGCAGCTCGACGGTGTGCGGTTCGAAGCAGGGTTCGCTGGGGTCGGCATCGGGGATGACGGCATCGACCTCGACGGCGATGACGAAGCGGTCGGTTCTCACCAATCGCGTGCGTCGGATTCGTTTGCCGGCCAGATGCATGGGGTTCATTCGTCAAAGAAGTGTATCGTGACCAGCTTGGCGATGTCCACTGAAATCAGGTGCGACCAGACCGCCTTGATTTCGGTGCCATCGGCTAGCGATTGGCGGACCTCGACCGCGGGATTTGGGACGGCATCACGGCGTTCGACGATCAACGCTCCGCGCTCGATGCCGTCGATGGCTTGCCATTCAAGAATTCCTCGCTCTTCGAGTCGCTCGGTCGCGTGTTCACCGACGACGTAGCGACCGCGAAGCACGAGCGTGCGAATCGTCTCAAACAGGCTTGGCAACGACACCTCCGAAGTCCGAGAGACAGCCTAACCGGTGGGGAAAGCGCGGGTCAATCGGCGAGGAATCTCATGGCGTCGTCGCCAGGTGAATGTCTTCCGCCACCAGCACGTCGATGGCGTATTGGACACAGGCGCGAATGTCCTGCTCGCCCAAGTCGGAGTAGTAGTCTTTGATGATCTGGTCAAAGCCGATGCCTTCGCGGACCAGTTCCAGAACGCTTTGCACGGGAATGCGGGTGCCGGCGACGCAAGGCTTGCCGAAATGAATCTTCGGGTCGATCGCAATATGGCCGAGCCGGACGTGAAACGCCTGCGCGAGCTGGAGAAGGAGGAGGAAGATTAAACGGGACGAGGAAGATTAAACGGGACGGGTCCAAATCTTGGCGGCATTCGGAAGGCGACAAGCGACAGCGCACCAACGCAAGCGGCTCTCCACGCTTCTCCCAACATTTGTTTGCCCGCTTCGTTCGTGTGTCACACGAAGCGGGCAAACAACTTGCACGAAGTTCCTACGCGCAGGCTTACTCACCTGCCGGGCGCAGCGGGCGGCATGACACGCGCAGCCTGTACTCAGGCGAGCATGGCGGGCCGGCTGCTTCGCCCGCTTCCTTTTGACGAAGCTGTATTTCAGGGGGTGCGCGGGAAAAGTCCCCCGCGTTCGCATTTCACCTGAAAAACAAACTTGTCCGGAGTGATTCGCATCTGAACAGAAACATCATCTCATGACCAACGCGCCGACTCGATGCCGGCAGCAAAGTCCGCGCAGGCCGCGCCAGTGCAGCGAAACCACGCGATTTAACCGCGTTGGATGGATACCCCCAGCACGCCAACGATCACCTCGTTCGCCAGCACCTCGCACCGCAGTCCCTTCAGCTCCCGGCCCGCCTCGAGCGGCAGGCGCGCGACGATCCCGTGATTGAAGTCGCTGAAATAAGCCGTCTCGTGTTCCTGCTGCAAGGCGCCGTTGAGCCAGTCGTCGAAGTTCAGCGTCGGCACCAGCCGCATCGGCTCCGACTCGCCGTCCGCGTATCGCACGCTCAGCCGGGCGTTCTCCACCTGCGACTGCATCGGATTGGTGATGCCGACGAAGAAGACGGCCAGCTCACTCCCCCGCCCGCTCAGCGGAATCGTCATCACGCTGGGAAAATTCTCCCACACCGAAACGCACGCGACATTCGGCCCAGCTTCCGGCGTCGCAAACGCCACGCCGCTCGGCACGACGAATCGTCCCCCCGCCGAACGCAACCGCGAATCGTACACCTTCGTCGCGCAGAACCCACCCTGGTTCCAGTCCCAGCCGAACCGGCCGTTCTGCGTCGTCATGATCGAATACCCCTTCGGCCGCGGCTCGGCGTACTTCTGGTTGTGAATCTCCGTCAGCGAGCAGTTGAACTGCCGGGAAATATCCACGGGCTCGAAACGCGACGCGTCCGCTTTCAGCGTCTTCGTCGGTTTCGTGCTCGCGGCCGGCTTCACCTCCACGTCCGCCGCCAGCCAGCCCTCCCACTGCTCCTCACGCGCCCGAATAAACAAGCTGTGATGACCCGCGCCGGCCGCGCGCCCGCGAACCGCGCTCTCTCCCTGATCCACTCCCCCCAGTGCCGCCGATGGATCGGACCATCCCACGATCGATCCATGGTCCAGCGCCAGCGTCAGCTCTTCTCCAACGCACGCTTCCGGAATCGAGCTCGCCGTCGGGGCCGGCCCCTCGCCGTGCCGCACAACCAACCGAATCTCCTCCCCCGCCGGCAGGTCGACCAGCAGATCGCACCGCCCGATCCGCGGCTCCAGCCGGTATTCCGCGCGCCGCCCGTTTAACTCCACCTGCTCCACCGTCGTCGCCCGCATCGGCAGGCGCACGGTGCGCTGTGGCGCCGGCGGCGTTCGCAAGGTCAGCGTCTCCTCGGCGCCCGCTCGCTGGTAAATGAGTTGATAATCCCGCAGTCGCATCTCGCCCCGCGTCCAGTCGCGCGGAAAATTCGGCGCCACCTCGATCCTTCCATGCAGCAGGTCCGGCCGAATCCCGAAAAGGCCCTCCACGATCACCCGCAGGTGAAGGCTCATGATCTCCGAGAAGTCGATCGACCCGAACGTGTGCCCGCTTCCGAGCATCACGTGCCCGACCCCGCCGGGGAACTGGCTCACGAAGTGCGCATCGACCACCGCGTTCAGGATGTCGATCCCCTTTTCCGGATAGCCGCACATGAAATACGCCCACGCGAGGTGCAGATTCTCCGCCGTGTACAGCCCGCAGCTCGAATAGTTCTGCGGATACCACAGCGACGACCAGACCAGCCTTCCCCCGCGGGGATCGGTCCGCTCGTTGCGCAGCGTCGCCTCGGTGAACCGCAGCATCTGATACGCCTGAAACTCATCCACCAGCCGCGCGTCGATGCTGTGATACACCGTCGCCAGTTCCGGCGAAGGATGCACCAGCTTGTTGCCGACGGTGTCCACATACTCCGCCATCACCCCCGCCTCGCGCTGCCACAGCACCTCCTGGCACGCCCGCCGGGTCTGCTGCGCCCGCGCCTCAAAAACGCCCGGCTCGCGCCCCAGCAGCTTCGCCAATTCCGCCATGGTCCGGTTGGCCCGGAAGTTGTACGCGCTCGACTGCGCGCAGCCGCCCCCGTTGTAGCTGTGAGCGTCCGACACCCACGTGTTCAGCCAGCTCTGGTACAAGCCGTCATCGTCGGGATCGAGGATGCGCTTCTCCCACTCCAGCACGCGCGAAAGCACGTCGAACAGCTCGCCCGCCAGCTCCAGGTCGCCCGTCCATTCCAGGTAATGCAGGATGTGATCGAGATAAACCTCCTGACAGTTGTAGAAGATCGTCCGCCGCCCATCCGGGATCTCCGGGATAAACCCATAGCTCCCGCGCAGCGTGCTGTACTGCCCGCCCTCCCAGCTCACCTCTTCCTTCGGCGCGTCCGGCTCCATCACCTGCATCGCCGCGTACGTCCGCGCCGCCCGGGCGACGCGATCGTGCCAGCCGATCACGGTCGGCCCATACCAGTGACGCCACCCCATGTACGGCGCGTGCCAGTTGAAAGACCCATGGTGAAACGTGCGCTCGTGCCAGCAGGCGTCCATCGCCAGCACGCTGGGCGCCACCGTTAGATCGAGCAGCGGGTCGGGTGTGCTGATCTGAATCGCCGAGCGCTTGGAAACAATTTCCTGCTCGATCACCTTCGCCGCATCCGCCCGGCCCAGCCACTCATCCAGCACCGCCTCTGGCGCATTGCGCAAGACCACCACCGATCCCTCGAGCGTCTGCCCCGGCAGGACCGCGCAGCTCATCCGCACCATCGGATGCTCCCCCGCCTGATGCTCGCGGCCCTTGAAAGCGCCGGGCCCGTCTTCCACGTGCGCTGCATCACCCACCGACACCTCGGTCGCGAAGGTCGTCCCAATCCACATCTCCGTGCGAACCGCCAGGTCCGCTCGGCCACTGAGCTTCGCCCGGCTCCCGCCAATCTGGACCGTATTGCCGATGCAATCCTGCGGACGAAAGTTGCGCGCCCGCGTCATCGGCTGGTCCAGCGACCCGAGGAAATCCGTCACTCCGCCGAACCCGAACACCAGGTGCACGTGCTGATCGGTGCGGACCCGCAGCCTCACCAGGAACCCCGAGTGCGATTGCAGCGGCAGCACCCGCATCTGCGCCTTGATCTGCGGAAATGAGACGCTGTTCGGCCGAACCTCATACTCCATCCACCCGTTGCGGAACGTCGTGATCGTCGACCCGCTCCAGTGAAACCACTGCGACGTCCGGTCTCCGTCCTTCTCGTCGAAGTAGTAGTAATCCGGGATGTGCAGCCCCGGCGTCATCGCCACCCCCGTCATCAACACGCCGCACTTCGCATGCGTGCAGTCCGGGCGGCTCCGCCAATCCGTCACCGCCCCCATGATGACCGGCGAATCGCCGCCGAACGTGAAGTACCGCTCCGGCAACTCGTCCTGCTCATGTCCGCCGTACAGCGTGCGGTTGAACAGTTCCCGGCTCCCGACAATCTGATAGCCGTCTTCGACGGGCTGGTAGCGCGCTTTCATTCGATGTCCTCACGTGGCACGCGGCGCGGACAATCGCGCCGCCATCAATCCTGTTCAGCACTTCGGATCATGAGAAGACTGCCGCGTCAGCGCACGTCGCGGAGCAGTTGCAAAAGGTTGGCCCCTTCGATCGCGGACCGATCGGCAGGATTGAGAAATGGCATCATCGAAAACAACGCGAATGTCTGCGGAAAACTCAAATGCTCCAGCGACGGGCTGAAGTCGCTCCCCCACAAGAGCCGGCCCACGCCAAAATCCTCCACCAGCCGCTCCACCAGCGGCCAGGCGTTGCGATGCGGGTAATCATAGCCCGGGTCGCTCAGCGCATAGAACCCGCTCAGCTTCACGCGCACCCCGGGATACCGCGAAAGGTTGCTCACGCTCGCCAGCGCCGGCGCCGCGTCGCGCGCCGCTGAAATCACACCCGGCAAGCCCAGGTGCGACATCACCAGCCGCAGATCCGGGTGCCGCTCCAACACCGGCGCCCATGCCCGCCAGTGCTCGCCCTTGGAGTTGACGCTCAGCAGCCATCGCCGCAGCAGCAGCCACTCCCAAACCTCCGCTTTCACCTGATTCAGTTGGTCCGTCAGCGCCTCGCTGAACAGGTAAAGCGAAATCCCGACAAAACCCTGCTTCGCACGGGCCTCCAGCGCCGCCGCCGTCAGTTCCCGCGGCTCATGGAAGTACGCCGTCGGCCGCAACCACGCCCGCCTCGGCGCGAGGCTCGCCAGGTAATCGTTATTCCCGCGATAGGCCTCCGCTCCCTCAAATCCCACCGCCAGCAATTGCTTCACCTCGTGGTGCTTCGCCAGCGACTCGTACACCGTCACCTCGTCCGGGCTTACGCGCCGGCAGCGCTCGTCGAGCTTGTCGACGAAGCCGGGATTGAACAAATGCGCGTGCGCGTCCGCTCGCTCAGGCATCGTCCAGCGCCTCCCTCAGCCGCCGAAGGAATTGCTCGACGTCCTCCGCGGTGTTGTAGCCGTGCAGCGACACTCGCATGCGCCCGGCCTGCGCCATCACGTGAATATTGTGGCGCAGGAGGTGCTGGTTGATCCGCTCAAACTTTGCATGCCTGAACGCCACGATGCCCGCCAGCGAATCAGGCTCCCGCGGCGTGATCAACTCCACCGCCGATTGCGAAAGCCCCTCGATGCACGCGTGAACCAGCGGCTGCGCAGCGCGAACGATGTTCTGCACGCCCACGCCCCCAATGAACTGCAATGCCGCGCACACCGCATAGACAGCCGGAAAGTTCGGCATCCCCACCGAAAATCCTCCCGCCCCCGCCACCGGCGCCGCCCGCTCGAAGCGCTCCGGCCCGAACGCGTCTTCAATGTTGAACCACCCTCCCGCCGGCACGCGCCAGCGCTCCCGCGCCGCCTCCGGAATCCCCACCAGCCCCCCTCCGTGCGTCGCCAGGATCCATTTGTGCGTGCTGCTGACAATCAAATCCACGCCGCGCGCATCAAACGTCACGCGCCCCAGCCCCTGCGTCACGTCCAATCCGGTGAGCGCCGGCGAATGCTTGCGCACCGCTTCCACAATCGCCGGCAGGTCGACCTTGAACCCGTTGTAAAAACTCACCAGCGAAACCGGCACGAACCGCGTCTTCGGCCCCAGCAGCGGAACCAGGTCTTCCACCCGCAGCCTTCCGTCCCGGTTCCGCCAGAGCTTTACCGTCGCCACGGAGTTCGGCTGCAGCCAGGGCGTCGCGCCCGACGGAAATTCCAGATCGTTGACGATCACCTCGTCCCCCTCGCGCAGCCGCAGCGCCAGTGACGCCAGGTTGAACGCTTCGGAGGTGCACGAGCAGATGCCGATGTCCGCCGCCCGCAGCCCATACATCCCCGCCACCTGCTCCTTCAGCAGCTCGTATTTTGCGAAGTGCGCCTTGCGCCCCTCCATTCCCATCTGGTGATCGCGAAAGTATTCGCCCAGCGCCGCACCTACCACCGTGGGCGGAATCCCCTCCGCCGCCGTGTTCAGGTACGTCATCCCCTCCAGCGACGGGAACTCCTTCTTGCGCGTCACAGCCTCCAGCACGCCTACTCCTCCGCGGCCGACTCCTCGAGCCGCTGCATCCACTCCTGAATCATCAGCGCATCCTCATACCGCGCCCCCACCGGGGCCCGCGCCTTTCCCCGCACCACCCGGCAGAAATGCCGCAACTCCTCCGCCATCCACCCGCTCGGCCGCGCCGGATCGTCATCGATGTCCAGACCGATCGGCCACTCCGCTCGCTGTGACCACAATTCGAACGGCTGCGGATTGAGCGACAGCCGCGCCGCCCACCCTTCCCCGAATACTTCAAATCGATCGAAACCATCCGCCGGCATCCCGCCCGGTGTCAGAAACGATGACGTGAACGATCCCCACGTCCCGCCCGGCCACCGCATTTCCGCCAACACCAGATCGCACGCGCCCGATTCAGTTCGGTGCATCCGCGCGCTCATTCCCTCCGGCGCCTCGCCGCCCGTCAACGCCAGCGCCAGATACAGATCGTGTACCATAATCAGCCGCAGCGGCGTCTCCTCCGGATATTGCTCCATCGTCTTCGCCGGCCGGTGCCGGAAGGCGTGAAAGTGCACGATCGGCCCGCGCTGTTCCGCCTCTTTCTGTAGACGCCAAAACTCCGGCGCAAACAGCACGATATGCCCCATCATCAGATTGGATGAATCGGGTTTCACCAACGGTTTGAGCCGCGCCGCCGAAGCGACGTCGCTCGCCAACGGCTTCTCGACCAACACCGCCTTGCCCGCTTTGAGCAGGATCTCTGCGATCGCGACGTGCGAGTCAGTTCGAGTCGCGACGACAAACGCTTCAGCGCTCGATTCTCCCAGCGCCTTCTCCACGCTGTCCCACGCCCGCGGAGCACCCAGGCCCAGCCCCTCCACCGCCTTCGGATTGCGGTCGACCACGCCCACCAGTTCCGCCTCCGCCAGCCCCGTCAGCGTGCGCGCGTGCAGCCGCCCGAAGCTGCCCACCCCCACCACCACGACGCGCACCGGATCGCTCATGCCGTCCCCCACCAGCGCGCAAACATCCCCGCCAGCTTCTGCAGTTCGCTGATCTCCACCCACTCCACCGCCCCATGCGCCTGATCGATCGAGCCCGGCCCGATCACCAGGCATTGCTTCGCCACTTCCGGATACGCCCACGCGTTCGTGCAATACGGTGCGATCGCCGGCTTCAACCCCGACCACTCCGCCATGCGTTGCACGAACGGCGCCTCCGGGCTCCGATGAAATGCGTCGATCGCGTGCACGGTCTGCATCTTGAGCGGCAGCGATACAACCTGCTGTGCCATCGCCAGGTATCTCTCCGCCAGCTCCGAGGCTTTCTCACCGCTCACCACCCGCCGATCGATCGTCAGCCGGCACAACGGCGGAACGATGTTCACGCCCAATCCCCCCTGCAGCACCGTCACCGTCAGCGCCGGCAAGCCCAGCGGCGAATTCGGATGCTCGCGCTGCAGCCGCTCGTGCTCCTCGCCAAACGCGATCGCCAGCCGTGCGCCCTCCATCACCGCGTTCTTGCCCAACGCCGGCGTCGAAGAGTGCGCCGCCTTCCCTTCAATCTCAAAGATCAGCCGAAGCACCCCCTTGTGGCCATACACCGGCGCGCACCGCGTCGGCTCCGCCACCGCCAATTCATCCAGCACGATCCCATGATCGCGCAGCCACTTCGCGCACGCCGGCGCGCCGCACGCCGACCCCTCCTCATCGCTCGTCGCCGCGATCAGCAGGTTGTCCCCCAGCCGCGCCCCGTCTGCGCGCAGCCGTTCCAGCAGCGCCAGGCAAACGCCCAGCGTCGCTTTCGTATCCGCCGAGCCCCTCCCGAACACCCGCCCCTGCTCGATCCGGCCGTCAAACGGGTCCTCCGTCATCTGCTCGACGCCCACCGTGTCCATGTGAACGTCAACCCCGAGCCAGCGCCCTGATTTCCCGCGCCAGATCCCGAAGACGTTCGGCCGCCCCGGGAACACCTCGTCAACGTGGACTTCCCCCCCGAGCGCCTCGAACCGCTCCGCCACGAAAGCGCCGATCCGCACCTCCCCCGCGCCGCGCGCCTTGGGCCCGTCCTGCATCGGCGTCACGCTTGGAATGCGCACCAACTCCGCAACCCACCGCCCCAGCGCGTCCGCGCTTGGGACCTGAGGAAACGAAGCTCTCGCTGCCGCAGACATCATGGGATGGCGGCCGATTGAAATGCCCTCTTCTATCCCGCCACGTTGATCGAATTCGCGCCGCTGCCGCGCACTGCGATCATGTCGATCTCCACACCGATCCCCGCCGCCAGCACTGACTGCACCGTCGTCCGGCAGGGATAGGGCTTCTTGAAAAACTTCTTGTAGACCACGTTGAACCGGTCGAACATGGCGATGTCCGCAAGGTGCACCGTCGACTTCACGCAGTCGTTCATCGTGCATCCCGCTGACTCCAGCACGCTCTGCACGTTGCGCAGCGTCAACTCCGTCTGTTCCTCGATGCTGTTGAGGATAAACTTCCGCTCCCTCGGATCGAGCGGCCCCTGCCCCGAGACAAACACCAGGTCGCCCACCGCCAGCCCGGGACTGTAAGGTGCCATCGCCGTGTCCACGCCGCCAGGAGTAATCAAACGCTTGTTCTGCTGCATGGCCTCTCCGCACCTTTGGAAACGAGCAATCGGCCTCCGCCGGGCGATTGAGCATATACCCGATTTGTCCGGGGAACCCCAGTTCAACCCAGCGCGCGCTTCAGCCAGTTGCTCACGCGAGGGTCCACAAAGCGGTTGTCGGCAGGATGGCACGGCGTCGAGCATTCCAGCAGCAACGCGTCGCCGCGACCGGTGAAAGAATGCACGTCTCCCGGCGGCATCGCCAGAACGTCCCCCGCCTTCATCCGCCGGTCTTCCCCATTCACGTTGAGGATCACTTCCCCCTTAACGACGAAAAACGTCTCATGCTTGTGCGCATGCGAATGAGCCGGGCACTGCTGGCCGTCGAAGACAAACAGATATTTCCCGCAATACCCCGCGCCCAATTCGTTCGCAACCCAATACTCAATCAACCCCGTCCGCGCAAAATCGCCGACTCCAAAGTCGAGCACCAGAGGCTCAACCAACGGCATCGCAAGCCCCCACGCCCCGAGCCGCGCGGCAAACTTGTTCAGCGCCTCCTCGCGCAGCCCCGCCTGCATCTGCAGCGAATCCACTTCCTGCTCAACGCCCATCCGACCCTCCGCTCGAGGCCGGCTCGTTCGAAGGATCCCAGAATTTCACGTCCCACCGATTGCTCAGCGGCAGCACCTTGTGTTCGCGCCGAAGCCGGCCAAACGCCTCCGCATCGCGCAGCACTTCGCTTGGCCGCTCGCGGCTGCGCACCAGGAAATCGGCCTCCGGCGGATAGCACGCCGTCGGAACCTCTCCCGCATTTGTCCCCTCCCCCGCCTGCCGCGACATCCGCGCATTGGTCGGCGCCGACGCGCTCTGATAGCGCAGATCCATGCTCCAACGAATAATGTCCGTGTCGTTATTGAAGCTCGCGTGCGGCGTTCGGTTGGTCAAAAACAGCGCGCCCCCCTTCATCACCGGCACGCATACCGGTTCATTCTTCGGCAGGTCTGAGTCCGGTATCCGGAGATAGACCTTTCCGTCATCGCCTACGTGGCGCACGACGCCGTCCTTGTGCACCCGCGGAATCACCCACAGGCAGCCGCGCTCCTCCGTCGCGTCCACCAGCGGAACCCAGACCGTGAGAATCAGCGAGCGGTCGCAGTGCGGCTCGAAATATCCCGAATCCTGGTGCCACGGCACCGGGCCCCACTCGTGCCCCGGCATTTTCGGCCGCAGCCGATACACGCTGCTGGCGATCAGCTCCGGACCGCACATCTGCTCCGCCACATCCAGCAGCCGCGGATTGCGAATGAGGTTGAAAATCGCCGGCCCGCACAATTGCCCCGCGAGAATTCCCTTGAAGACCGCGTCGTGCTCCGCCGTGATACGCGTCAGGCGGTGAAGGAAATCCTCCTCTTCATAGGCGCGCGACAGCTTTCCTTGCCGCACCAGTTCCCGCGCTCGCCGGTCGATCTCCTCCTGCACCTCATCGATCACCGGCTGCAGGTCCGCAGCGCTGAACAAATCCGCCACGACCAGATAACCTTCCCGATCGAAGAACAGCATCTGCGAGCTGCTCAGAGGGTCTTGCATCGCCTGCGTCATGGTCCTCTCCACGAAAGCTTTGTCCTTTTCCACCACTTAAGCGGCTACACTTTATCCCAGACGCCATTTCCCTGTCGGACCAAATCACCGTTCCGCTCAATTCCCCTGGAAAATCAAGAAAACCAGCCGCCTCACCGCCTTCTTGCGCGAAGGTTCCACTCTAAACCTCGACCCACCCGCCGCGCTGCGCCGATTGATAGGCTAGCTCCATGACGCGCTGCAGTTCGGCCGCCTCTGAAAAATCGGGATGCGCCGCCACGCCGCGCGCCGCACAGTCGACAAAATTGAACACGCTCGCCACATGCGCCGCCAGCCATCCAACGTTCATCGCCGGCCCCGGGAATGAGCCGCCCGGCGGGGAAAATCGTCCCACCGTCTCGATCCTCTTGAAACCGCGCATCCCGCCGATCGGCTCGGCCGGGTCGCGCACGTCGTACACCTCCAGCCAGTTGGGATCCATCAGGTTGAACCGCATCGCCCCCCGCTCGCCATGGATTTCGATCCGCAGCTCATCATTGCTTCCCGTCGCGAGCTTCGATGCCTCCACCGTTCCGCACGCCCCGTCCCGCGTCCGCAGCAGAAGCAGCGCGATGTCCTCGCTCTCCACGTGCACCATCTCCCTCGAACCGGGCAGCGGCCGCTGCTTGATGTGCGTTGCCGTATCCGCCATGACTTTCTCGAACGGCCCGACGAGATGCCCGAGCAAGTCGAGCACGTGTGACCCGAGATCGAGCAACACGCCGCCCCCGCCCCTCGCTCTGTCCAGCTTCCAGCCCAACGACTTATCAGGATTGATCGAGCTCGAATGCAGGTAACACGCGCGGAAGCTGAAGATCTTTCCCAGGAACCCCTCGTCCACCAGTTGCTTCGCTCGCAGCGTCGCCGGATAGAACCGGCACTGCAGCGCCACCTGGTTCACCAGCCGTTGCCCACGGCCGAACTTCTCCACCGCCGCCACGATCTCCCCGCATTCCCCCGCGGTCCTCGCCAGCGGCTTATCGCAATAGACGTGCTTCCCCGCCGCAAGCGCATCGACCACCGCCTCCTTGTGCGCGTCGTTGGGCGTGCAGACGTGAATGATCTGAATGTCGTCGCGCTCCAGCAGCGCGCGATGATCCGTGACGCCAACCTCGAATCCCCCGATCCGCTGCGCCGCCTCTAGCGCCTCCGCCCGCCGCGTGCAAACCCCCACCAGCTTCGTTCGCACCCCGAAGCTCGGATAGAAAAACGGCAGAGTGCGATGGGCGTAGGCGTGCGTCTTGCCCATGAACCCGAAGCCGATGATTCCGACGCCCAGCGTGCCGTCCTTCACCGCAGTTCTTTCTCGGCCTCGCCGATCGCTCCATCAATGATGTCCAGTCCCTTCAGCAGCACCTCATCCTCCATCACGATCGGCGGACTCATTCGCAGAATGTGCCCCGCCGGGATCCACGCCAGGCCCTTCGCAAAAGCCTTCTGATAGACCACCCGCCCCGCCTCATCGAATGGCTCTTTCGTCGTCCGGTCCTTCACCAGCTCGATTCCAAACAAGCAGCCCTTGCCGCGCACGTCGCCGATGATCGGGTGCTCGTGCTTCATCTGCTTCATCCGCCGCAGCGCGATCTCTTCCAGGTGCGTTGCCCGCTCCAGCAGGTTCTCCTCCTCGATCACTTCGATGCTCGCCAGCGCCGCGGCGCAGGCCATCGGGTTGCCCCCGTAGCTCGAGGAGGCGGAGATTCTCTCAATCGATTCCTGGTGCTCTTCGCGCACGCACACCGCCGTCACCGGAAAGCCGTTGCCGAACCCCTTGCCCAGCGTCACCACGTCCGCCTCCGTGCCCCAGTGCTCCATCGCCAGCCACTTCCCGGTGCGCCCCATCCCGGTGAGCACCTCGTCGGCCATGAGCAGGATGCCGAGGTGGTCGCACATCTTGCGCAGCTTTGGAAAGAAATCGTCCGGCGGCATTACCGATCCGCCCCATCCCTGGATCGGCTCCACCACAAACGCCGCGACGCTCCCGGCCGTGCCGCGCTCCAGATACTCCTCGTAAAATTCGATGTACTTGTCTGTGTCGATCGTCCCATCCCCCTTGGTCCAGTGCGGGCGATATGGGTTGGGACGCGGCACCATGTGCATGCCCGGCGCCCGCGACGCGCCGTATGCCGCCGAGCGGAATTCGGCCAGCGACACCGCCCCGTACGTCTTGCCGTGATAGTCATAAAAGCACGAGACCAGCTCATGTTTCCCCGTCGCCGCCCGGCACACGCGCATTCCCGCTTCCACCGCCGTCGTCCCCGAGTCGTAAAGCTGAAAACCCTTTAGCTTCCCCGGAAGCACCGCTGCCATCTTCTCCATCAGCCGCGTCTTGATCGGCGTGGTGAAGTCGTGGCAGTTCATCAGCGTCCCCGCATGCTTCTGGATCGCCTTCGTGATCTTCGGATGACAATGCCCCAGGGTCGTCACGTAGATGCCCGATGAGAAATCGATGTACCGGTTCCCATCGACGTCGGTGAGCGTGCATCCCCGCCCCGATTCGAACGCTACCGGAAACAGCTTCACCTGTGCGCTCAGGCCTTTGAAATACCTCGTGCAGCGCGCGTGCAGCGCCCGCGACTTCGGCCCCGGCGGCGCAACCTGTATGTGCGGCGCGCTCAGCTCCGATTGTCTCGATCCAGCCGCCGCCGGTGTCCCGGTAGACATCAGGAATTACTCCTCGCCCTCCGCCGCGATGATCACCCGCCCGCCCGCGGCGGTGATCGCGGCTCGCGCCGAGCGATCGATGCCGCGATCGGTAATCAAGCCGTCCCATTCCGCCAGCTTCCCAAACTTCATCAACGCCGTTCTCCCGACCTTGCTGCTGTCCGCGACCGCGTATACCCGCCGCGCCGCCGCCGCCATCTTCCCGAGCATGCGCCCCACCGCCAGCGAGCCGTTGTAGACATTCCCTTTCTCGTCGATCCCATCCGCGCCGATAAACGCGACGTCCGCGCGCAGGCTCTCCAGGTTCGCTTCCGTCAGGGCGCCCGCCAGGTCCGGCGCATCGTTTCGCAGGATCCCGCCCAGCAGGATGACTTCGATCTCGCTGCAGAATTGCAGCTCCGAGGCGATCGGCAGCGACGTGGTGATCACGCTGATTCCCGAATGGCCGCGCAGCCGACGCGCCAGCGCGAGCGTGGTCGTCCCCGAATCGAGCATCACCGTTCGCGCATCCCCCACCAGCTTCGTCGCCGTCGCGGCGATATTCCGCTTGGCCGGCTCGTTCAGCTCCCCGCGCTCCAGGAACTTGAACTCGAACGACACCCGGTCCGCCGGCGCCGCGCCGCCATGCGTCCGAAGCACCCGCCCCGCCTCCTGCAAATCCTGCAGGTCGCGGCGTATCGTCATCCCGCTCACGCCAAACTGCCCCGCCAAGAAGTCGACGGAGCACTCCCCCTGAGTATTAAGGAAATCGAGGATTCGCGACTGACGAAGCGCGCCAGACATGGTAGATTTGACGGCTGATGTTCGAAATTGTTATATTTTGTTCATATCGATCATCCTGATTCGCGTTAGCTTGTCAAGCGCCACATCACCCGCGCCCGCTCACTCGGTTGCGCACGATCTCAAGGAGCTTCATTGAGCCACCAGTTCGTCGACCAGACCTGGCCCCAGTTGCAGCAGGCGATCGAGAAGGACAGCGTCCTTTTGCTCCCCCTCGGTCAAACCGAAGAGCATGGACGTCACCTCCAGGTCGGCTGCGACACCATCATCGCCACCCGCGTCGCCGACGCCGTCGCCCAGCGCATCGCGGGGGAGGTCCCCATCCTCGTTCTCCCCCCGATCCCCTACGGCTACGTCCCCAAAGCCGCCACACGCTGGCCCGGCACGTTCCGTGTCCGCCAGCGCGTCGTGATCGACTATCTCTCCGATGTGTGCTGCTCGGCGGTCCACATGGGTTTTAAAAAGCTCGTCGTCATTTCCACGCATGGCCCGCACGGCGACATCGCACGCCTGGCCGCCCGCGAGGTATTCGATGAAACCGGCGTCGGCATCGTCGTCACGCAACCTCACACGTTCGCTTCCGCCGCTTTCAAGAAGGTCCGCCGAAGCGAGATCGGCGGCGCCTGCCACGCCTGCGAGTATGAGACCTCGCTCCTGATGCACTTCGGCTATCCCGTCGACCTCTCCGGGACCGACGACCGCGATCGCGTGAAGATGTGCAACGAATGGGTGGCCGGAGACATGGTCAACGGCTCGGGGAAAGTGAGCTGGTCCACCTGGGCGCTGCAGGACAGCGAGACCGGCGCCTACGGCGACCCGAGTTGCTCCAGCGCCGAGACGGGCAAGGCCTGCATGGACGCCATCGTCGAGGAGTACTGCCGCTTCCTCCGCTTCTTTCACGAGCGGCCCGTGCCGGCGAAGTGAATCAAAAGGTGCCCTGTGCGCACGATCCTGACCCTGGATCTCGGGACAACCTATTTCAAGGTTGCCCTGTTTGATGAAATGGGTCAGCTGTGCGCGCTGCACCGCGCCGCGCCGCCAATCTCCCGGCCCTGGCCGCAGACGTGGGAGCTGAGCGCCGAGAGTTTTCACAAGTGCATCACGGATGCGCTCGACCGCCTGCGCGAGACGGCGCCGAACGCATTTGCCGACGTCGCCGCCATCACCTTCGCCACCCAGACCAACAGCTTTCTGCTGCTCGATGCCGCCGACCGCCCACTCACTCCGATCATCCTCTGGCCCGACACCCGCGCCGGGGATTTCGCCGACGAAATGGCCGCCCGCTCCGTTCTTCCCGGGTTCCGCCGCGCCACCGGCGTCCCGCTCCTGCACCCCGAGTTCATGCCCGGCAAGCTGCTCTGGCTCAAACGCCATGAACCCGACCTCTGGCGCGCCGTTCGTCGCCTCTGCTCCATCAGCGACTACCTCACCCTCTGGATGACCGGACAGCACGTGAGCGAAGCCGGCGCCGCCGGTCTCACCGGCATGATCGATATCCACGCCCTGCGATGGCTTCCCGATTTCCCCCAGCACCTCGGCCTTCGTCCCGGTTGCTTCGCCGACATCCTCCGCGCCGGCGCCTCACTCGGAAGGATCAGGCGGCCGCTTGCCGATACGCTGGGCATTTCCCCCGACACGACCTTTGTGGTCGGCTGTCTGGACCAATATGCCGGCGCGATCGGGGCCGGGAACATCTTTCCGGGCGGCATCTCCGAGACCACCGGCACTGTCCTCGCGACCGTGCGCTGCTCAAGCTCGTTCGACGCCAACGCACCCGCCGCCGTCTATCAGGGGCCTGCATTCGACGAAGGCGTCTATTACCAGATGGCCTTCGGCACGACCTCGGCAAACCTCCTCGAAGCCTACTGCGAATCGCTGCCGGACCGGCCAGCCTTCGAGGACCTCGTCCGGGAAGCCGCCGACACTTCCGCTAGCGATAACCCGCTTCGACTCATCAACGCGACGCCCAGCGACCTGTTCGAGCGTCTTGCGGCGATTTCTCCCGCACCCTCGCGCGCCCAGATCACCCGCGCAATCCTCGAGGCCGTCGCCTGTGCCTTGCGAGACCAGGTACGCACGCTGTGCGCCGACGAACTGCCAAAGGAAATCCGCTGCGCCGGCGGCGCCGCGCGCAGCGAGGCCTGGCTGCAGATCAAGGCCGATATCCTCGGGATCCCCACCGTCACGCTCACCTGCCCCGAGCCCACCAGCCTCGGCGCCGCCATGCTCGCCGCCCGAGCCATGGGCTGGTCCGATCTGCCCGCCCTCGCCAATTCCTGGGTCCGCACCCGCCCCGCCCATCAACCCGCGCCCTCGCCGCGCGATCGCAGCGCGTGTGACTCCATCACGCCAGCGCTTCACGGATGAACTTCATCTCTCCCGCGCAAAAATCTTCCGCGCCGCCACTCGCTTCGCGGCCAGCGCGCGACACAATACCGGTCGGACAACCCGCTGGAAACTTCCGCAGCCGGCTGGCGTCTAAGCCCGCAGGCGGCCGCGCCGCCGCGCTCGCCCGCGTCTGCCCTGGTCCTCGGAGGCCCTGCCATGAAACGAATCGCCATCGGTTGCGTCCTTGCCCTCTTCCTCGGCGCCTTCGTTTACTGCACATCCGGGGCCGCCCGCGTCGCCAACGATCGCCGCGCCGCGGAGAAGGCGAGGGAATCGGGGAATTACAAGGACGCCTACGACGCCTTCGCACGCCTTGCCCTGGACCCCAACGACGATCCCCAGCGCGTCGATGACGATTTTCAGGGTGCCATATCCGGCCTCCAGCAACTGGGCCGGATCGACGAGATCGATGATTTCCGCGAGGCCGTCATCAAGGCCCATCCCAACAACTGGAGGCTGCTCAGGGGCGCCGCGCAGTCCTGCCTGGCCCAGCACCAACAAGGCCACATGATCGCCGGAAAGTTCCACCGTGGCCCCCACCGCGGCAACGATGGCAAGCCCGTCAGCTGCGCCGAGCGCGATCGCGTCCGCGCCCTGCAGCTCATGCAGTCGGCGACGCGGCACCTGGAGGGGGAGAACCGGGACGAGGCCGCCCGCTTCTATCTCGACTTCGCCTCCATGCTCCTCAGCAGCCGCGGCTCCAACGGCGCCTGGCGGCTTCAGTTTCTGACCGACCTTTCAACCCTCCCCGACTACGATGAAGCCTTCTCCTACTACGGCGGCGAGGTCACCCGCGCTCCGGTGAACGCCGACGGCGTCCCCGTCTTCCACAAACTTCCCAGGAGCTGGAAAGACGCGGCTACCGACGGTCAGCGCTGGCGCTGGTGCCTGAAACAGGCTGAACAAACTTCCACCGACGTCGCCTCACAGGCGCAATTCACCTTCGCCAGCTTCCTCTATGAGCAGTTCGATGTTCGTACGCTGCAGGGGGGCTACAGCCCGCTCTTCGGCCGCCAACTGGAGGATGACAGCAAGAGCGACACCGGCGCCTATGCCGTCAGCACGCTCGCGGAGGACGAAACCATTGCCTGCCTCGCATCCGGCATCAAGCGCCTCAAGCTGCCGGATGAGTTCAACTACATTAAAATCTTCCAGTCCATCGCCGAAGGTCCCCACAGCTATTACGCGCACCAGTCAGTCAACCACCTGGCGCAGATCTTCGAGGATCGACAGCAGTACGACCGCGCTGCCGAGTACTGGAAGAGGAGCATCAAGACTTACGGCCCCGGAAATGAAAATGAGAAGCAGAAGCGCGTCGATCAGATCCTCGGCAACTGGGGACTCTTCGATCCCATCCGCACTTCGCCCGCCGGCAAGCCGCCGCGTCTCGGCTTCGTCTTCCGCAACGGCGCGAAGGTCAGCTTCGAAGCTTACGAGTTGAAGGTCACAAAGGTCCTCGACGACGTGCGCGAGTATCTCAAGTCAGGCCCCGCCCGCCTGCAGGGCGAGCGGCTCAATGTCGAGGAGATCGGCCAGCGAATCGTTACCCAACACGAAATGGAGTACCGCGGGGAACGCGTCGCGGAATGGACGATGGATCTGAAGCCCCGCGAGAAACACTTCGACAAGCGCGTCTATGTCGAAGCGCCGCTCAAGAAGCCCGGCGCCTACCTCGTGCGCGCGAAGATGGAAGGCGGCAACACGACCAACATCGTCGTGTGGGTCGCCGACACCGTCATTCTCAAGAAGCCGCTCGACCACGGCTGGTTCTGTTATGTCGCCGACGCGATCACCGGGCAGCCTGTTCCCGGTGTGAAGGTCGATGCCTTCGGTTTCCGTCAGCGGCAAATCGCGGACAACCAATACAAAGTCGAGACCCGCCAGTTCACCTCCACCGCCGATGACGACGGCTCGCTCAAGCTCTCCCCCGAGCAGGCCGACGCCGACTTCCAGTGGATCCTCACCGCCACCGGGGGGCAGGGCCGCTTCGCCTTCCTCGGCTTCAGCACACTCTGGTCGGGCCAGTATCAGCACGATCGGGAGTACAACCAGCAGAAGGTCTTCGGAATCACCGACCGCCCGGTCTACCGCCCGGGCCAGCCGGTGAAGTTCAAATTGTGGGCCGCACAGGCGCAGTATGACCACGAGGGTAAGTCCGCCTACGCCGGCCGCAGCTTCTCCCTCATCGTCCGCGATCCCCGAAACGAAAAGGTGTTCGAGAAATCTTTCATCGCCGACGACCTGGGCGGCTTTGACGGAGAGTTCACCCTGAACCCCCAGGCGACACTCGGCAACTATTCGCTGCAGATCGACAACGCTCAGTACATGAATTTCCGCGTGGAGGAATACAAGAAGCCGGAGTTCGAGGTGAAGGTCGACGCGCCGACCGAGCCGGTCATGCTCGGCGACAAGATCACCGCCACCATCACGTCCAAATACTACTTCGGCTCGCCCGTCACCCAGGCTACCGTGAAGTACCGCGTCGTCCGCTCCAGCTATCAATCGCACTGGTATCCGGCCGGCCGCTGGGACTGGTTCTATGAGCCCGGATACTGGTGGTTTGCCGAGGACTACCCGTGGTTCCCCGGCTGGGGCGAGTGGGGCTGCGCCCGCCCGCATCGCTCCTGGATCGGCTCCCGCTCCGGACCACCTGAAATCGTGGCGCAGAGTGAAGTCCCGGTCGGACCCGACGGCACCGTCAAGTTCGAGATTGACACCGCGGTGGCCAAGGCGCTTCACAGCGACACCGATCATCAATATTCGATCACCGCCGAGGTCACCGACCAGTCGCGCCGCACCATCGTCGGTCAGGGCACCGTCTCCGTCGCCCGCCGTCCCTTCAAGGTCTACGCCTGGGTCGATCGCGGGCACTACCAGGTTGGCGACGCCGTCCAGGCCGACTTCTCCGCGCAAACGCTTGACAACAAGCCCGTCAAAGGCAAGGGCGAGCTGAAGCTGTTCAAGGTCACCTACGTCGACGGCGTAAAGCCCATCGAGGAAACGCTGCAGACCTGGCCCCTCAACACCGATGACGCCGGCAAAGCGACCCAAAAGCTCAAGGCCGAGCAGCCCGGCCAATACCGCCTCAGCTACACCGTGACCGACGAGAAGAACCGCGCGATCGAAGGCGCCTACGTCTTCACCGTTCGCGGCGACACCTTCACCGGGAAGGAATACCGCTTCAACGACCTCGAGCTCGTCACCGACAAGCGCGAATACGCCGCCGGCGATACCGTCCGCATGATGGTCAACACCAACCGTGACAACGGGGCTGTCCTGCTCTTCATGCGCCCCGCCAACGGCATCTATCTCCCGCCCAAGCTGCTCCGTTTGAAGGGCAAGAGCACGATCGAAGAAATCGCCGTCGTCAAGAAGGACATGCCCAACTTCTTCGTCGAAGCCGTCACCATCTCCGATGGCAAGATTGCACAGGAGCTGCGCGAGGTGGTCGTGCCGCCGGAAGACCGCGTGGTCAACGTCGAAGTGCTCCCCTCAGCGCAGGAGTACAAGCCGGGCGAGCAGGCGAAGGTCAAGGTGAAGCTCACCGGGCCCGATGGAAAGCCCGCGGCCGGGTCGGTCGTCGTCAGCATCTACGACAAGTCGGTCGAGTACATCTCCGCCGGCTCCAACGTCCAGGACATCCGAAGCTTCTTCTGGAAGTGGCGCCGCACCCACTATCCCAATACCAACACCAACCTCACGCGCGGCGCCGGCCCGATCTCCCCGCCCAATGAGCTATCGCTCGAATACATCGGCTGCTTCGGGTCGATGGTGGCCGATCTGCACCAGGAAGGCGATCAGGTCGCAAGCGCTGAGGATGATGCAGACGGCTTCTCCGACTCCCTGTATTTTGCGCAAAGGGATCGTCATGTGGTGACTGGCGCAGCGTCCCTGGCAGGGCGCGCCAAAAGCATGGACTCGTTCGATATGAGCCTTGCCAGATCCGATGAAGCTTCCGTTAAAGCCCCCGCCGCCCCGACCGCGTCCGCACCCGGCGCCGCGCTGCCGCCGGGCGTCGAGCCGACCGTGCGCACCAACTTTGCCGACACCGCCCTCTGGTCCGCCAGCCTCACCGCCAACGAGCAGGGCCTCGCCGAAGTCGAGCTCAAGATGCCGGAAAATCTCACGACCTGGAAAGCCCGCGTCTGGTCGATGGGCCTCGGCACGCGCGTCGGCCAGGGCGAAGCCGAAGTCGTCACCCGAAAGAACCTCCTCGTCCGCCTGCAGGCCCCGCGCTTCTTCGTCCAGAAGGACGAGGTGGTCCTCTCCGCCAACGTGCACAACTACCTGAAGGATTCCAAGAGCGTGCAGGTCCGCCTCGAGCTCGACGGCCCCTGCCTCCAGCCGATCGCAGCGGATGACAAGTCACAGTCCCCTACAACCACGCTCGTCCTTCCCCGCGCCGTGCAGATCGACTCCAACGCCGAGCAGCGCCTCGACTGGCGCGTAAAAGTGGCCTCGCCCGGCACGGCAATTGTCCGCGTGAAAGCCATCACCGATGAAGAGTCCGACGCCGTGCAGATGCAGTTCCCCGTCTACATCCACGGGATGCTCAAGACCGACTCCTACTCCGGCGCCCTTCGAGCGGACGAGCAGAAGGCGAGCCTGACGATCAACGTGCCGAAGGAACGGCGCGTGGAGGATAGCCGGCTCGAAATCCGCTACTCGCCCTCCGTCGCCGCCGCGATGGTGGACGCCCTCCCCTACCTCGTCGACTACCCCTACGGTTGCACCGAGCAGACGCTCAACCGCTTCGTGCCGACCGTCATTACGCAGAAGGTTCTGCTCACCATGAAGCTCGACCTGAAATCCATCGCAGAGAAGCGCACGAACCTGAACGCCCAGGAGATCGGCAATGACGTGCAGCGCGCCGGCGACTGGGCCCGCAACAACCCGCCCAACCCGGGCGCCGCCCCGCGCAACCCTGTCTTCGATGAAGCGGAAGTAAAAACGATGGTCGCGGTCGGCGTGCAGAAACTCCAGAACATGCAGCTCTCCGACGGCGGCTGGGGATGGTTCAGCGGCTACGGCGAGCAATCCGCCCCTCACACCACCGCGCTCGTCGTTCATGGCCTTCAGGTGGCGCGCGAGAACGACGCGAAGCTTTCGGAGCAAATGCTCACGCGCGACGTGGAGTGGCTCAAGCAATACCAGTCGCGGCAGGTGACTCTGCTGAAGAACTGGCAATCCGGCGTCGATCCGCGCAAGGAATTTGCCGACAACCTCGACGCGTTCGTCTACATGGTGCTCGCTGACGCCGGCGTGCAGGACAAGGACATGCTCGAGTTCTGCTACCGCGACCGCACCCACCTGTCCGTCTACGCCAAGGCGATGTTCGGCCTCGCCCTGCACAAGCAGCAGCACAAGGAAAAACTGCAGATGATCCTGCAGAACATCTCGCAGTACGTCGTCGAGGACGGCGAGAACCAGACCGCTTACCTCAAGCTCCCGGACCCCTGGTGGTGCTGGTACGGCACCGACACCGAAGCGATGGGCTATTACCTCAAGCTGCTCGCCCGCACCGACCCGAAAAGCCAGGTCGCCTCGCGGATGAGCAAGTATCTCATCAACAACCGCAAGCACGCCAGCTACTGGAACAGCACCCGCGACACCGCCGTCGTCATCGAGGCCCTCGCCGATTTTCTCAAGGCCAGCGGCGAGGACAAGCCCGACATGACCGTCACCCTCTCCATCGATGGAAAGAAGGCCAAAGAGGCGAAGATCGACGGCTCCAACCTCTTCAGCTTCGACAACAAGCTGGTCATAACCGGCGCCGATGTCCCGGCGGGCGAGCACAAGATCGAGTTCGCGAAAGCCGGAACCGGCCCGCTCTACTTCAACGCCTACTCCACCAACTTCACCCTCGAAGACCCCATTGCGAAGGCAGGGCTGGAGATCAAGGTGGACCGCAAGTTCTACAAGCTCCTCGCCGTCGACAAGACCATCAAGGCCGCCGGAGATCGCGGGCAGGCGCTGGACCAGAAGGTCGAGAAGTACGAGCGCCAGCCACTCACGGACCTGGCAACGCTCAAGAGCGGCGATCTCGTCGAGGTCGAGCTCGAGATCGACAGCAAGAACGACTATGAATACATCATCTTCGAAGACATGAAGGCTGCCGGCTTCGAACCCGTCGACGTCCGCAGCGGCTACAACGGAAACGACCTAAACGCCTACATGGAGCTGCGAGACGAGCGGGTCTGTTTCTTCACCCCATCACTCGCACGCGGAAAACACAGCGTCTCCTACCGTCTCCGGGCCGAAGTCCCCGGCCGCTTCAGCGCCCTCCCCACCCGCGCCAGCGCCATGTACGCGCCAGAGCTCCGCGCCAACTCCGACGAAATGAAGCTCAACATTACGGATTAAGATCGAGAAATAATCAGCCGCCGCCCATCACCGACCACACAGCGATGGAAGCACGCGATGCATTGGCGCTGCTTTTAATCGTTCTTCGTCGGCGTCCATCGGTGGCTCATCCACTCTTGCTTTCATTGACGCGACTGCTCGACGATCAGTCGCTTCGCCTGATCGTTCGGCAGGTTCAGCGCGCCGACCGCTTCCGCTGCCGCGGAGCGGATGTCCGGGCTCTTGTCACCCATCGCGACCTTCTGCAGTGAATCCACCTGCTGCCCCTGCAGCCGGTTGCCGAAGTTCTTGGCGCTGCTGGCGATGCTCTTAAAGAAGCTGACCTTCGTTTCGTCCGGCGTGCCGCCGCCCAGCGCCCGGTCCAGCAGCGCCGACTGCGCCTGCTTGGAGTCCATCCGCTGCAGCGCGTTCCCCGCCGCCTGGGCAACCTTCGGCCGCTTGTCGCTCAGAGCCGCCAGCAGGGGCGTCTCGGTTACTGTCAAATCGAAAATTTGCCCGCGGCTGTCCGCCAGCCGCCCGATAAGGTCCGCGGCCCGCAGCGCGTACTCCGTCGCCACCTTCTCATCCAGCGTCACACCGCCCGGCTGAGCGCGCGAGCTGCTCACCAGTTTCTCCAGCGACGCCGGATCGTCGACCGGCGTCACGCGGAAGCTGCGGTCGCTCACCGCCATGCGCGACCACATGCTGCCCGGCTGACGAACCACGAGCTTCGCGGCTCGCTGCAGCCGTACGTTGCGCGAAGCGAACTGCAGGAACTGCTGGATTTCCGGGTCTTTCACGTCCTTCGCAAACAGCACGACGTCCACCGATGGAAGTGACGACGCCTCCGCCAGCGCGGCTTGCGCTCCCGTTCCGCCGGCTACGCCGAAGTTCTTCAGCGCCCCTGCGAGCCGGTTACGCTCGGAATCCGAGCCCGCGACGATCAGCACGTTCGCCGTCCCCGTCTGCGACAGCGCCTCGCCCAGCAGCGCCGGCACGCGCTCCTGTCCCGGAAACCCCTTTTGCGGCAGCACGCTCGCCAGCGCGAACGCCGCCTCGTAGCGCACCAGCCGGTCGCCGAAATCCAGCGCGTCCAGCAAGGGCGTGCCGCTGTTGCCGCTGAAAAGATTGGCGCGCCCGATGATGTCTCCCAGCGATTTCACCGCCTTCAGCGCCACCGCCGCGTTGCGGTCCTTCAGCGAGCGGGCCAGCACCGAATTCAGGTACTGCGCGCCCTCGCGCACGTTCCAGAAGTGCGCGCTCGGCTCGTCCTTGCCGCGCGTCGGGTCCTGGGCGCCGGGCGGCAGGTCCACCTCCCGCTTGTTGTTCGCGGCCAGCCAGAGGCTGATCGCGTCCTTCTGCCCGTTCCCGAGCTTAAGCGCGTATTCGCACGAACGCATCGCCATGATGTCGTTGAAGATCGAGGGCGGCACGTCCTTCTTCGTCAGCCCCTTGCTCTGGTCCCAGTGCCACACATACGCAACCGGGCTGCGCGGGTCCGGCGTGATGCTCGACGTGCCGTAGTAAAAGCGCTCGCCCAGGTCGTAAAACGAATCCGCCGCGTTGGCGTTGCGAGTCTCCGCTCCCATGTGCCGCAGCGCCGCTCCCACCGCCTCGCGCACCGCGGGGTTCGTGTCGGTCATCGCCTCCAGCCGCGTCAGGTACGGCACCACCACGTCATAACCCAGGTTCCCCAGCACCGACACGATCACCACCAGCGTGTTCGGGTCGTTCATCTCCGTGCTCGCCACCAGCGGGTTCAGCACCAGGCGCCCCATGTCCTGCAGCGCGCGGCGGATGGAATCGTGGAACTGCGCCTTGTTCGGGTCGCGCAGATAATCAACCATCAGCGGCACCGCGATCTCCCCGCTGTCGCGCAGCCGTGCCAACCCCAGCGCGTACGCCCGCTCGTTCCTGCTCAAGTCGCGGATCTGCTGCTCGATGAAGTTCTGGTTCTGCGCCTGCGCCCGGTCGCCCCCGCGGATCAGCTGCGTCAGCTTCGAGACATTGTCGCGCAGCTCGTCGACGCCTGCCCACGTCGCCAGCCACTTGTCCAAATTGTCTTTGCGATCAGCGGCGGTCGCGTAAAAGGCGTTGCGCACGTCCAGCGGAGCCGCGTTCAGCGATTGAATCCGTTTCGCCGCCCCGTTCGCCAGGTCATAGCGGGCGATCTTCGCGTAGTGCCAGAAATCCTCCACCGCGTTGCGCAGCGCTTCCTGCGGGGAGGCCGGCTGCGACGCCGCGCCCTCCGTGCCCGCCGCTTCAGCCGACGCGTCCGTGGCCGGCACGCCCTCAGCCGCGGCCCCGCCAGGGGCCGGCTGAGTTGTCCCGCCCGCCGCTGGGGCCGTCGCCGGTGCGCCACCGCCCGTGGCCGCGGCGCGGGCCGTGGCCGGCGCGGCAAAGACGCGCTGTGTCAAGAAAGCTGGAAACGAGAGCGCGCACGCGAGGGCGGCGCGCGAAGCAAGGCGAGGCAGGCGATTCATGGTGCTGGCCTCCAGGGTGTAGCGGGCGAGGACTTCGAATCCAATCGAGCACCGGCTGTCGCCGGCGCCCGTTCCATCGCAGCGGTGAGCGCTCTCGAAGCAGGGTCTGCTCGAAAGCGTTGGGAAATCATCAGCGGCCAAAGATAAGTGCGGCCTCGAATTCCGTCAAGAAACGCGGGTGTTCAGACACACCGTCCGCCGCCGCATCCGCGCGCCGCGATCGGCGCCGGCGAGCTTTGCATTGCGTTGCGGGCGTCACTACACTGCCGCGCCGGATGAAGGCCCAACGCCGGCACGAGCTCAAGACAAACACGCTGGCGCAGGGGCTCGAGGGCCTGCCGGGCATCCTCCGCCAGTATGGCGACAAACTGCTGCTCGTCGTTGTTCTGATCCTGCTCGCGATCGTCGTCATCCGCTATTACACCACCGGCAAGCGGCAGCGCGTCGAGCAGACGCAGATCTCGCTCAACACCGCCCGCACCGCCGTCCGCAACCTCTCCAATGTCCCGCTGCAGACGGCCCGGCCTGAACTCGCCGCCGCCACCCGCGACACCCTCGCCAAGCAGGCGCAGGAGGCGATCGACGATGTGCTCGATCACACGGAGGATCCCGCGCTTCAGACCCGTGCGTTGATCGTCCGCGGCGACTTGAACTGGACGCTCGCCATGCTTCCCGATCCCCCGGGGGCCGAGACCCAGCCCGCATTGAAGTACGGCCGCTCGCGCGAGGAGTCACTCCGCAGCGCGCAGCAGGCGTATCAGGAGATCCTCAGCGGCAAGACCGGCGCGCCCGCCGATGCCGTGCGCGGCGCCCGTTTCGGCCTGGCGGCGGTGGCTGAAAATCAGGGCGACTGGGACGAGGCCGCCCGAAGCTTCACCGCGATCATCAACGACCCCGCGACCGCCGAAGCCTTCAAGCAGCAGGCCCAGGGACAGCTCGCTCGATTGGAGCGGCTTCGTCAACCCGCCCTTCTCGGCGCACCCAGGACAGCGCCCTCGACACAAGCAGCGACCGAGCCCGCGGCGGCCGGCGCCACCCAGCCCGCCACCCTCTCTTCCCCACCCGCCGCCACCGCGCCCACCCAGTCAACCGCCCCCGGGCGGTGATTCCGGCTTCGGGATCGTGTTGCGATCGATTGCTGCCACGCCATACCATCTGTCAGTGACCCGCGCCGATGACTCCGACAAGCTCGCAGCCGCTGATTCCCCCAGCGCCCCCGACGAAGTGGAAGTGGCGGCGGACGAAGCGGACGTCGAACATTTCCATTTCCATATCGGCAAGAACCTCATCCGCCGCATCGATCAGTATCTCGTCGACCGCGTCGCATACCTGTCGCGCAATGGCGTTCAGCGCTTGATCGACGAGCAACTCGTCAAGGTGAACGGCAAGGCCGTGAAGGCGAGCTACCGGCCCAAGGCCGGCGACGAAGTCGACATGGTCGCGCCCCCCGAGCCGGTCAACGAGATCCTCCCAGAGCCGATCCCGCTCGACATCATCTATGAAGATGAACACTTCATGGCCCTCAACAAGCAGGCCGACCTGATCGTCCACCCGGCGCGCGGACGCTGGACCGGCACTCTGGTCAACGGCCTGGTCCACTACGGCAGGCAGTGGAGCACGGTCAACGGCGAGTGGCGCCCCGGAATTCTCCATCGCCTCGACCGCAACACCACCGGCATCATGCTCGTGGCCAAGAGTGACGAAGCGCACTGGCGAATCGCCCGGCAGTTTGAGAACCGCACGATCCAGAAGACCTACCTCGCCGTCGTTCATGGCGTCCCCGAACTGCTTTGCGACGTCATCGACATGCCCATCGGAAAGGACCGCTTCGTGCGCGAGAAGCAGGCGGTACGCAAGATCGAGAACGGCGGAAGACCCGCCGTCACCCGCTATGAAGTCCAGGAAATCCTCCATGCACCGCCCGAAAGCTCATTGCAGGAAAGTCATTTCCCGTCCGATCGGAATTCGCCCCGGCCCCCCGAGAAATTCTCCCTCGTCAAACTCTCGCCCAAGACCGGCCGCACGCACCAGCTGCGCGTTCACCTGTCCGTCGCAGGGCACCCGATCGTCGGGGACACGATGTACGGCGGACGCATCTTCCAGCACGAGGATTTCCGCCTCGAACGCCAGGCCCTGCATGCCTATGAGATCACCTTCGTCCACCCCGGCACACTGCAGACACTGACGCTACAGGCCCCCCTGCCTCCCGACCTCAGCCGCCTGCTGACTATTTTGCGCTCGGCAGGCCGTTAACGGCCCGGCCAGAACAGCCTATAATGAATTCGGTTCGATCAAACCTTGACGAGAATTCGCCGCTCGGCCGGAGGAATCAAGCACATGGTTCATATCTTAGCCATCGGGATGCCCGGCCTGCCCGAATGGATCATCATCGCAGCGCTCGGGCTGCTGATGTTCGGCAAGCGGCTCCCCGAAGTCGGCCGCAGCCTCGGCAAGGGCATCGTCGAATTCAAGAAAGGCTTGCGCGGCATCGACGAGGAAATCGACGATGCGGTCGATCACTCGCTGCAGCGCAAGGCGATCACCGACCAGCACCCCGAGGACTTCAAGTTCGACCCGCAGACCGGCGAACCGATCGAGCGCAAGGCCCGCTTCGATCCCTACACCGGCAAGCCGCTGGAAACCGACGCCCGGGCCCCGGACCCTTCCGCCCCGCAGGGCTGACAGGGATCATTCTGGCGCGGCCAACGAGGGCTCATCATGCATCGCCGCACATGCATTGCTCTGAGCGCCTTGATCTTCGCCCTCTCGATCGCTCTGCCTGTAAGCTCGGCGCCACAGCGGCCCGCCGCCCCAAGCCGCGGTGCAGAGATCAAGTTCGACGGCATCGGCCTGGCTGAATCCATCGATTTCCTGCGCGACCTCACCGGCGCCAACATTCACGTTCAATGGAAAGCCCTGGAGGAAGTCGGTGTTACCCGCGACGCACCGGTCAACGTCCACTTCCGCTCTCTTACCCTTGGCAAGGCGCTCACCCTCATTCTCTCCTCCGCTTCGGGAAAAAATGAGCTGGCGTTCGTCTCCGACGGCAACGTCATCGAGATCACCACCCGCGCTTTGGCGGATAAAAAGCTCTACACGCGCGTCTATCCCGTGGACGACCTCCTCCTGCAAATCCCCGACTTCGACGATGCGCCTGCCACCGGCCTGGCCAACGCCTCCTCCTCCGGACGCGCCAATGCGCCGCCGTCGAAGCGCTCCAATCCGAACGAGAAATCACTCACGCGGGCCGAGCGCGCCGAAGACCTCGTCACCCTCATTCGCGAGACCATCCGCCCCGACATCTGGCGCGAAAACGGCGGCCCCGCCTCCATCCGCTGCTTCCGCGGCAACCTCGTAATCACCGCCCCCCAATCCGTCCACGAAGCCATCGGCAAGTGACTTCGGCACACTCCGTCCAAGGCCAGACTTTAAACATGAGTGCCGCCACCGGCCTGCTGGCGACTTCAAAAGCGTCGGATATTGACGGCGACCTGCTGTCAGTGCTCCCGCTTGCAAGAGCAGTTCAAGCCGAAGCACGGCACGGTCAGGGTGAGCGAGGATGGCAGCTACACGCACGCCGTTCACGACGTGATTCCCCGTTCGCTGCCCATGAAACAGACTGACTCAATGGGCCTCAGCCCATGCCCGCCATCGCCCCGCGACCGCCGAACGCCTCTGGGGCCTCCGAAATCCATCCCTCCTCCATCGGCAACCCATCCCACCGCCATTCGCGATCCATCCCACCGCCATCGGCAGCCCATCCCAATGCCAACCGGCTCCCGCCGCATCTCCAAACATCCCCCAGCGCCCCGCCATTCCCCGCCCAGCCCCAGCCCAACCCCCCGCCGTGCCCTCCCCATCCTCTGACCGGTGAATCAGCCTGGAAATTGCCCGAACAATCCAAACATACCCCAGTCGCCGCATCTCTTGTTCGGGCTGACGGGCCCGCGTAACCGAGCCCGCGAAACTCGATCCGCCGCCCCTCGATGAGATCCATGCGCCCGACGCCCCGGTTCAGGACTTGGTAGATCAGACCGCCAGGGGCGACGCGGGCAACCCGCGGCATTATCACGACGGCATCGAATGCCGTCAGGAATTGGACCCGTCCATGACCCGTCCCGCTTGATTTTCTCGTCCCGCTTGATTTTCT
>JBBRCX010000060.1:0-29027 GCA_038204465.1 Tepidisphaerales bacterium
GCTTTGGTGCGGTCCCATGCAGGGCTTTGGTGGGTTTTTGCGGGGCTATCGTGGACCGCACCGACCCTTACGACCTGCGGCGCCATCCCTCCAGACCCCACCCTGGACGGCCGCGGCCGAGAACGCGGAGCCAGCGCCGCCCCCACCGTTTTCATTGATTCACTTGTCAAAGAGCATTTCAAAAACAGCCCCAGAACCACGCCGAGACATCATTCATTATACATTCTTTCGTTACCGAGTCAACCCCGGATTTTCAACCGATCCCAAACCGCACCTGTCCCTCGTAACCGCAGGGCGGCGCAGGTGCGGGTTTCAAGCCCGCCCCGATCCGAAACCCGGCGCCGCGCCGACTCCTGGCCGAGCGCGCAGCAGATGAATCTGGCGCGCAATCAGTGAGCGCCGGTTCCAGTTTCAATTTGCGATTGAAATACGGGCGGGTTTGAAACCCGCCCCTACGACGCACGGCGGCGCAGTCGCTCACGCATCCGCCGGCTCTTCTTCATAAATGTGATCCCCGCGCTGGAGGCGCAGGGCGGTGGTGGCGATCTTCAATCGCCCGCGCCGCGTCGGGCAGACGGCGGCCAGGTTGCGCGTCACACCGATGAGAATATGCTCGGCTTCCGGGCCGCCCTTCCATTCCTGGAACTGCTGATACCCCGCCTCCAGCACCTGAAGCGTGTGGAAATCCAAGTCCTCGCGCACGGTCGCGAAGGCCAGCGTTTCGAACAGCTCATCGGATGCATGCCCGAGCCGGAGGTAGCGCGAAACGATGCGCGCGGCCCCGTCGATATTCGATCGCTCATCGAGTGAAGCGAGAAGCCGCTTGCGCAGCTCCGCCGCATCCCTGGGCAGATCGTCCAGCCCCTTCGCCTCGCCGGGCAGCTTCGCCGGCGGGACATTGAGAAAGCGGTCCATGTAGACCGACAGCGCCGCGTGCAGGATCGATCGCACCACATCGGGCGTCGGGCTCCGCTTCACCGACTGATGCACCGCATTGGCAAACGTGAAGGTGTGCTGCGGATTGAACCAGTCGCCCACTTCGTTGGACTTTGCGAACCGCGCCAGGCGCATCGCCGCCGCGTAAGCGACCTGCTTCGAGAGCTGCGCCGGCGCGACTCCGTCGCGCAGGGCCTGCCAGAGCGCTTTCAGGATCTTGAGCGGGTCGTCGCCCAGCAGCGTATCGATCAGAGCAGGATCGCGCCCGGAAGCACCAGGCGTTGCAGCGGGCCGGTCCTGCAGCAGTGCCGGCAGGTCGCGCTCGACTTCCCTCAGGGGCTCGATGAGGTTGATCGGATGATGCCAGCCGGAGCTCTCTTCGGCGCCGCGCCCTTCCGCCAGTTGCCCCAGTCCCAGTGGAAGGATGTCCGCCGCATGGTCCCAGCCGATCTTGTCGAGCAACTCGAACTGCTTGTTGGCAAAATCGAGCAGGTGCCCCTGCAGGTTGTACACGCGCTGCGAGATCGCGCCCAGAAGCAGATCGGTGAGCTGCGCTTGCGACATTCCCTGCCGCAGCGCGGTCAAGAGCACGCGCTCCGCCCCTTCGCGATCGCGCACCCCGATCCACTGGACGAACCACCGCTTCAGCAACTGCGCCGAATAACGCTCCGCCTCCAGCGGCTCGCGCGGCCGCCGCTTGGCATTCGCCGACGCATTCGCCACCGTTTCCGCCGCACGCAGCAGCATGTAGTACATCGTCTCCTCACTCAGCACCGGCTGCAGATTCGCGACGATCGCCATCTCCACGACGCCCGTCGCCGCTTCCTGGTTGCGCGCCGCGTACAGCGCGATATCGCGAAGGATCTGGTTGAACGGCGCGCCGCCGCGAAGCAGACCTGTGAGGCTCTTCGCCTGGAGCAGCGCGATGTTCTGCTGCATCCCTTTGATCAGGCGACGCTGGTGAAACGCCGCGTCCGGCCGATGGCGCGGCGTCGTAGCAACGAATACGATGCCATCGCGCACTCGCGTGTCGTAAGCCGGCACGTCGTCCGCCCAGAGGTCAAACGTGCAACCACTGCACAGATCGAACCGCGCCTGGTGCCAATGACAGGTGAGGATTCCGTCGCGCACGGTTCCCTTGTCGAGCGGGAACCCCAGGTGCGGACAACGATTGTCCACCGCGTGAACCTGTCCGTCGTGCCACCAGACGGAGATTGGATGCGCCCCGCCGCTGACCAGCTTCACTTCCGCGCTCTTAAGTTCATCGAGAGTCCCCACGCGCATCCACGTGTCAGTCAAACCCTCTGTCATCACGGCTCCTGTGATAGCCCGCAAGCATTATAGCGCGTCTCGAGCCCGTCTCGGCGAATCAGTTTTGGCACGGCGTGCGATGGCTCTACTTCTCGTCCGCAGGCCAGATTGCCAGGGATGAAGCAAGTTTCAGCGTGGCACGGGCGTCTCGCCCGTGCAATGCCACTGACTTCGACGCCACATACGATACATGATGCCGGTCTCCAGCGCGACTCCGCGTTCAACTCATCCAGTCCGGCTTCTTGAATGTCTCATCCGGCAACTCGACCGGAGGTGGATAGCCCTGCTCCCGCATATCGCGGACGAACGGCTCAATCCGTCGTTGATCGAGGAACTGCGCATGAACCACACCGTGGTGATCCGTCAGGATCATCTGGCGCCCGTGATCCGGCACGACGAATAGATCATCCGTGACAGACCAGCCGAATGTGAGTTGTGTGAAGACGGCAGTCAGCACCTGCTCCCTCTCCGATGCTGGATAGCGTACTGCTCCGTCTAAGCCTGGCGGAATACAGCAGGCGTTCAAGAGGACGCTCCGGACTTGATCGGGTTCCCGCTCCGCGTCAGGAGAGTGCGTCCAGACGCCGCCGCGCGGCCAGAGATAGCACTCCAACCATGGATCCAGAGCGTCGAATAAGTGACTGATGAAAAGAGGGATACTTCTCGCAGGCTTCGGCACCACCCAAAACCGCGCGAAGGTCTGAGTCGAGGCATAGATCAAGCACTGCGGCGGATGATAGCGGGCGTCGCGGACAATTCTCCGCGTCGCCGCCCATTCAAGAAATCGTTGGGTGGGGATGGGTTCCACGTCTTCCGGTCGGAATATTCGACGGTTACTTCAGCCCCAGTACATCCGCAATTGCATACCGCCCCGGTTTCTGATCTGCCAACCATTTTGCCGCGCGCAACGCGCCGTGAACGAAGGTGTCCCGGTTAGTGGCGACATGCGTCAATTCCAGTCGCTCCCCCAGCGCAGCGAAGGAGGCGGTGTGCCGTCCGACTTCATCGCCAATGCGCAGCGAATGCATGCCAATCTCGCCCGGTTTGCGGGTCGCGTCATCGCCATGCCGCCCGTGCTTCAGGGCGTCGCGCTTCCTCCCCGTTGCTTTCAGGATTGCCTCGGCCAGCCCAATCGCGGTCCCGGATGGAGCGTCCTTCTTGAAGCGGTGATGTGCTTCGACGATTTCAACATCGTAGGAATCCCCCAGCAACTTCGCGACCTCGCCCGCAATCTTGAACAGCACGTTCACACCCAGACTCATGTTGGGCGCCTGCAGAATGGGAATTTCGGTCGCGGCCCGATCCATCGCGGCGTGGTCCTGCTCCTGAAGCCCCGTGGTCCCGATCACCATCGCGATCCCTCGGTCGCGGCAGGTCTTCAGCCAGTGCCGCGTCGACGACGGCACCGTGAAATCAATCAGCACCTGAGGCGTTGGACGCAAGTCAAACGTGATCGGCGTGCCGATCGAGCCGATGCCCGCAACCTCACCGGCGTCGCGCGCCTGCATCGGATGTTCCGGCCGCTCGATCGCGCCGAGGATCTGAAACGAGCCCTCCTCCTTCGCCAGCGCCACCAGCCGAGCCCCCATCCGCCCCGCCGCTCCCGTAATCGCAATGGTGGTCATGAAGATCGGTCCTCGCCGTTGGCCACTTGTCACGGCGGACAAGCGACCGGTGACCTCACTCAATATTCATCGATCGGTACATTGGATTTCGCGCCCTTGATCTCGCGGCCACCGAGAATGCCCGGCTCGGCGCCCATCGCCAGCACGATCGAGTTGAGATCGTCCTCCACCTGCACCGGGCGGTTGGACAGCTTTCCGTGCGGTTCATGCCGCGGCGCAGCATCCTGCACGCTCTTCATGTCGATACCGGTGTGATACTCCACCGTCGCATTCGGATCTTTCAGCTCATGGCCGGTGAGGATGCAAACGACGGTTTCATCGGCGGAGATCGTCTGCTCCGCGAGCAGTTGCCGCAGCCCCGCAACGCTGGCCGCGCTGGCCGGCTCGCAGCCGAATCCGAAGCGCGCGACCATGGCCCGGTGCTCGAGGATCTCGTCGTCGCTCACCTCGCGCACCACGCCGTTCATCGTTTCCAGCGCCCGCAGGGCTTTGGGCAGGTTCACGGGCCGGCTGATCTCGATCGCGCTGGCAATCGTGTGCGGGTGATACCCGCTCTCGTCCATCGCCGCATACATCTTCGATGCGACCGTTGCGTCGAAATTGCCTCCGTCCCAGCGCAGCTTCTGGCGGCTGAACAGCTCGTTGAGCGTGTTCGCGCCGGACGCGTTGATGACCGCGAGCCGCGGGACTTTCACAATCAGCCCTAGGTCCTTCATCTCCTGGAACGCCTTGCCAAAGGCCGAGCAATTGCCGAGATTTCCGCCGGGAACGATGACCCAATCAGGGCCCTGCCAGTCGCGCGCCTCGAGGATTCGGTACATGATGCTCTTCTGTCCCTCGAGTCGGAACGGGTTGACGCTGTTCATCAGGTAGATGCCCATCTGGGGCATGTCCACCGCGATCTGCCGCACCCGCCGCAGGCACGCGTCGAAGTCGCCCTGGATCTGCAGCGTCAGCGCACCGTAATCCAGCGCCTGCGACAGCTTGCCAAAGGAGATTTTCCCGCTGCCGATGAACACGATCCCCTGCATCTCCGCCAGCGATGCGAACATCGCGAGGCTCGCGCTGGTGTTGCCGGTGGAGGCGCACGCCACCTTCTTCGCGCCCACCATTCGCGCATGCGTGAAGGCCGCCGTCATTCCATTGTCTTTGAAGCTGCCGCTCGGATTCAGCCCTTCATACTGCAACAGCAATTTGCCCGGCTTCATTCCCATCTGCCGCGCGAGCAGGTCCGCCTGCTGCAGGCTCGTGCGCCCTTCGCCGATGGTGACGATGTCATTGTCCGTGCGATAGAACGGCAGCAACTCACGGAACCGCCAGACGCCCGAGAAATCGACTCGCCCCGCCGTGCCCGTGCCTTTGGTGCTCCAACGATGCTCGAAGAAGTCCATTCGCTTCGGCACCGGCAGTCGGTCCCAGTCGTACAGAATATCCAGCAGGCTCCCGCACTTCGTGCACGAGACCTTCACCTCATCGATGGCATACGTCGTCTTGCAAGCCGGGTTGATGCACTGCTGGCGCGCCTTGTCTGACATGCGATGTGCAAAGGTAAGACAGTGCCGCGCAAACGTCAAAGCGAGGTGAGAGCAACGTGAGCAATACCCCTGAGAGCCAGATGTTGCTATCGCCGAGGTGTTGTCATTCCCGCGATTCCTCGCGCCGGGGTCGGGCATGGGCGGGAATCTGATCCTGGGTCATGGGCACCCATTGCACGTCAAATGAGCCGCGGTAACTGAACAGCATTCCCCAGATCGGGTTCGTCACCTCCACTTCGATCCGGAATCTCCCGATGGCATCGTCGTACCACTCGCACACGTCCGCCACGCCGGAGAAGAACATGGGAAACCGGAAGTCGAGCCTGCCTTCGTAGAAGCGCTGCTCGCCGCTTCGCAGCCGCAGGCCGCCACGCGGGTCGACCGAGAGATCGATATCCACCGCGAGGTGCTGATGCGTGCCGAGGTAGTCGACGATCCTGCGCCGCTGCTGGCTGTAGATCATGTAGGCATCGAACCTGCGCGGCTTGCGGGTCTGAAAGGTGCGCAGCCAGGTCACGGTCTCGCGGCCGAGCGAGTCGCGGTAGGCATAGTTCTCGATGGTGAACGGGACGTTGTTCCCGTATTCAGGGAACATGATTCGCCGCCACGTGCCGACGTAGAGGAAGGGCAGGGTGTAGAGGCGCCCATGACGGACGTAATCCATGATTCCGCGGCCAACCGCGCCGATTCCGTGTGAACTGTTGAACCCAAAGCGCTTCTGGATTTGCGGATGCAGACGGTCAAAATCGGGGCCCATCGCGACCTGGTAAATCGAATTCATGCTTGCTCCCGCAGTGGCTTCCGCACGCACGCGCTCGCAGAGGGCAGGTCGTTCGCGCTCCACAGGCAGACAGCGGCCAACGCGAGGATGGAGAGGTTCATCGCCACAGGATTGAAGGGAGCAGAGAGAAAACCGCGTGATTCGACTGCCACGACCAGCACCGCCACCGGCATTGCAACCAGCGTAAGCCACAGCGGCCAACGTGAGTGCCATGCCAGCAGCAGTGTCAGCCCAGTGATGACTTCAATCCAGCCAATCGAGATGAGCAGCGCGAGCGCGGCTTGCGCCGAGAGATTTCCAAGGCGCAGAAGCCGCAGCTCATCGGGATGTCTGAAGATCAGCTTCGGGACAATTCCCTGGTAGAGCCAGACAAACGCGAGCGCTAATCGGGCGGTCAGATAGGCGAGGCTGCGCCGCAACGATTCTTCCGGCTCGATCCCTTTCTCGATCCACAGGCGCAACCGATCAAAGCTCCATGCGGTCGCCCACCCAATCAGCGGGCGGAACACCAGGCGATCAAAAACCTGGCCCAGTGCGCCGAATCTCACGGTGTAGTCATATCCGGTGACGAAACGCACCTTTTGCTCCGGCTGATCACCCGGTTCGTATTTCCAATACCCTGAGCCTGCGCGAATCAGGCTCTTGCGATCCGCCGACCAGAACTTCAATGAGCTGGTACGTTGGCCGTCCGATCCCTGGCTGCTGCCGACAGTTTCACCTTCTCCACAGATGTTCAGGCCCATGCCGATCCGCGTGGCATAGAGGAAGCGCTGCGGCTGAGCGGGATCTGGCCGAGGGAGGTATCGAATGTTCGTGAAGCGCAGGTCCCAGCGCTGATGCAACTCAGGCGTCTGCGTGAATTTGCCACACCCGCTCGACATCGCCATCAATGTCGATCTGAACGTAGATGCTGCCGGCATGCCCGCCCATCGGGATAGGGAGTATACAACGGTGCCTGCTTTGCGCGCGCCACGTGCACTGCGATCTGACGCGAGTCGAACCAACTCTGCTAACAAGGGCGGCCAAGCGCGACAGACGCTCGCTGCGTGTGCCGAAGAGTACTTATCGACGCCCGCGCGCCACCGCCATCTCGCGCTGCCGTTGTCGATCGGTGGCGCGCTTAAGGGTCTTGCGTTCGGCGCGGCTCAAGCTGTTCATTCCTGAATCGTGCACCTTCTGCAGGATGCGATCGACCGACTGGTCGTCTTCGCGCTGGATATACAGTTCCCGGCGTTGCTGTCCCACGCGCCAGCGATGCTGCAGTCGCCGCCAACCTGTCGCGCCGTAGTACGGAGCGAGCACGCCGAAGCCCAGGCCGCCAAGGTGCGCGGCATCGGACAGGTTTCTTTCGCCCACGATCGTGAGCACGAAGAACAGCGCCAACAGCGCCGCCAGTACCCGGATCGGCACGGGAATCACCAACAGCAGCACCTGCTTCTCCGGAAACAGCAGCGCGCACGCCCCCAGGGCCGCGAACACGCTGCCGCTGGCGCCGATCAGCGGGACCGCCTGCCGAACAACCGAGCTCAGAATCCCAAACGCGATGCCGCCAACGATTCCGCCCGCGGTATAAAACGCGAACGCCCGACCCGACCCCCATAAGCGCTCGAGCGGCGACAGGAAAAAGTAAACACCCAGCAGGTTGAAGAAGATGTGCAGCGCGCCGCCGTGCACGTACTGATAGCTGATCCATCGCCACGGTTGAGTGAAAGCACGAGCTTGCTCAAACGTCAATCCGCACCAGTCGACAACCGGGTTCCCCACCTTCCCAACATCGCCGCTCAGCGCCTCCGCGACGAACACCACGAGGCACGCCGTCATCACGCACAATGTCATCCGCGGCGGCGGCGTGAAGCCGAAGCGGTACGTGAACGGCGCATCATTCTGGTTGTATGAGCGGTCTTGCCAAGCCATCCGAACACCTAGGCTTTGCGGTGGAAGTTCTGGAACAGCAGCAGCGTCGCGATCGTCTTGGCGTCCATGATCCGCCCGTCCCGCACCATCTCGATCGCTTCGACGAGTTCGACCGGTTGCACTTCGATCTCCTCACCCTCTTCCAGCGCTGCCCGCTGCTGTTGAAGATCATAGGCGGCAAACGCGTACATCTTCTCGCTCAGGATCCCGGGCGACGTGAAGAAATTGCCGATCGGCTGGAGGCGCCCCGCGAGGTAACCCGTCTCCTCCAGCAGTTCGCGCCCGGCGCAGTTGATGGGATCCTCATTTTTCTCCAGCGTGCCCGCCGGCAATTCCAGCAGGATCTGCCCCACTGCGTACCGCCGGTTCCGGATCAAGAGGACCTGATCGTCCGGCAACATTCCCAGCACGCACACGGCTCCCGGATGAACGCACACCTCGCGGCGATGCCTCTTGCCCGTCTCCTCGTCCTGCAGGTGGTGCAGCTCGAGCCGCACCTTCTTACCATCGTAAATCACCTGCTTTTCAACCAGCCGATAGGACATGCATTCTCCGCCGCGAATTATACCGCAGGCCCGACAGGATTCCCTCGCCAGCCATGGCCGCGTTGTCTTCCGCCTGTGTTTTGAAACGCGTTCTCGCTCTGCTACGTTGAGCGCTGCCGGGAATCTTCATGAGCCGAGCTACAGTGGTCTACATAATCATGCTGCTCGCCTGCGCCGCCGGAGTGTGGCTCATCCTGCGGGCAGGCAACCGCCTCAAACCTCCGCCGGACCTGAACGGCACGTGGGAGATCAGCCGCATTCAGAAGCTCGGCAGCGACGAACCGCCCGCGCTCGGAAACGAGATGACGATCGAACAGTCCGGCCGCTTTGTTCACATCCGTTTCGCCAGCGGGCTGAAGCTCGATCTGAAAGCCAGTGTGCGCGATTCTAGTGAAGCGAACGGATCCGTCACCATCGATCTGAGCAACGGTCAGTGGAACCTCCGGGTCCGGCCCGACGCTTCCGAGCTCGCGCTTCTAATCGATCGCCCGACGCGCGCCGCATTCACTGCCCGCCCGCGCGAAAACGACAAGCGATCCTTGACGCCAAATCCATCCAGGTCCGCGGCCCGTCATGCCTCTTGAACAGCTGATCCCCATCCTCCTGGTCCAGATCGGCCTGGTGCTCGGGCTCAGCCGTCTCATGGGCATGCTCTTCGCCCGCCTCCAACAGCCGCAGGTGATGGGCGAGATGATCGCCGGCATCATGCTCGGGCCGAGCCTCTTCGGACTGTTCGCCATCTCGCAAAAGGTCTTCCCCGCCGAGAGCGTGCCGTATCTGGGGATGCTGAGCCAGATCGGCGTGATCTTCTTCCTGTTCCTGATCGGCCTGGAGCTGGATCCGAAGCTGATCCGTAACCGCGGGCACGCCGCCATCGTCATCAGCCACGCCAGCATCGTGACGCCCTTCCTCCTCGGCGCGGGACTGACCCTCTATCTCTACACCCGCCTGTTTAATGACACGCCCGCGATGCGCTTCAGCTCTGTCGCGTTGTTCATGGGGGCGGCCATGAGCATTACCGCGTTTCCGGTGCTGGCGCGCATCCTGACCGAGAGGAATCTCCACAAGACCAAGATCGGGGCCATCAGCATCACCTGCGCCGCGGTCGACGACGCGACGGCCTGGTGCATGCTCGCCTTCGTGGTCGGCGTCGCCCGCGCCAAGGGCCCGCACTCGGCGCTCCTCACCGCCGCGTTGTCCGCCGCCTACGTCCTCACGATGTTTTTCGTCGTGCGGCCCTTCCTCCGCCGGCTCCAGGTGGTCCATGACCGCCAGGGGCGCCTCAGCCAGAACGTCGTCGCGATTATCCTCCTGCTCGTCCTCGCATCCGCCTGGACCACTGAGCGGATCGGCATCCATGCTCTCTTCGGGGCGTTCCTCATGGGCGCGATCATGCCCAAGGGCAGCCGCTTCATCCGCAGCCTCAGTGAAAAGCTGGAGGATTACACGGTTGTGTTCCTCCTGCCGATCTTCTTCGCCTACACCGGGCTCAAGACGCAGATCGGGCTGCTCAACAACGCAGAGCTCTGGCTCGACACCGGCTTGATCATTCTCGTCGCGTGCATCGGAAAATTCGGCGGCTCGGCCCTGGCGGCGCGGGCTTGCGGACTGGGCTGGCGCGAGTCGTCAGCCATCGGGATTCTCATGAACACGCGCGGGCTCATGGAGCTCGTGATCCTCAACGTCGGCCGCGAGCTCGGCGTCATCACCCCCGCCGTCTTCGCCATGATGGTGATCATGGCGCTGGTCACTACCGCGCTGACCACGCCGGTCCTGCACTGGGTGGCCCCGCGGCGGCTCTTCGACCCGGAACGCGCGCCTGCCAAACCCGAGGACCGCGCCAAGGGTTTCTCCGTTCTCATCCCGGTTGGCGACCCGCGCAGCGGCGGGCCCTTGCTCCGGCTCGCTGACATGATTGCCGGACCCGCGCCCGACCGCCGCATTTACGCCCTGAACCTTCGCCGCCCGGTGGACCGCGACGCCTATCGCGCCGGCCTGGATGACCAAATCAGCGAGCCCGAGCCGCCGCTGCAGCCCCTGCTGGCTCATGCCGACCAGTATCACATTCCCGTGGAGGCGATCTCTTTCGTGAGCCGCGACATCGCCGCCGACGTCGCCCGCGTGAGCGCCGACCGGAAGGTGGACCTGGTGCTGATGGGCTTCCACAAGCCGGTTTTCACCCGAACGATTCTCGGCGGCGCCGTGCATCGCGTCCTGACCGCGACGCCTGCCGACGTCTCAATCTTCGTCGACCGCGGCTTCCACGGGGCGCAGCGCGTTCTGGTTCCGTACCTGGGCGGGCGCCACGACCGACTGGCTCTTCAGATCGCTTCGCGTCTTGCCCGCCATGCCGGGGCGCGGGTGACCGTGCTGCACGTCGTGCCGGCCTCGCGCGGACGGGGCAAACCTCTTGACGCGCAGAGCGCGGTCAGCCGCGTCTTCGAAGACCCGACACAGCCCGTCCCTGTCGAGTTTAAAGTGGTTGAGCACGATTCGCCCGTCGATGCAGTGCTCACCGAGGCAACGCGCTATGATCTGATCGTCGTCGGCGTGTCCGAAGAATGGGGGCTCGAATCCCACCTGTTCGGCCTTCGCCCCGAGCGGATCGCGGAAGGCTCTGCCACGTCTCTGCTCATCGTGCGAGCTCATAGCGCCGCCTCCGTGCCGCCTTCCACCGATTCCGCCGGGCCTCGCGATAAGTTGGCCGAAGCACCTGCCAGTTGATCTTCCTCGTGCGTTTCCCGGCTCGAATCGCCGCTTTGTGAACACACCGTCGATAACTCTCCGATGGGTTGCATTCGCGGATCAATTCTGTAGGTTGCGCCGCGTACCTGTTGTATGCAGACGCCCGTTTACCGGATGATCGCGATTGACCTGGACGGCACCTTGCTTTCGCCGACCGGTGCAGTCACTCCGAGGTCGAAGGCAGCCGTCCAACGGGCGCTTCGGGCGGGTCTGCTGGTGTGCTTCGCAACCGGACGCAACTGGACGGAAAGCCGCACCGTGCTCGATGCGGTGGCTCATTACGATTCGGCCGTGTTCGTCGGTGGTGCGATGGTCATCGACACCAAGCAGGGCGTGACGCTGCACCGAACGATGATGCAGCCGCGACTCGCTGCCGATGTCTGCCGCGTTCTGGAAGATGACGGTCAGGCCGCGCTGGCGCTGCAGGACACAGGAATTGCCGGGATTGATTATCTCGTCACTGGCAACGTCCCGCTGAACGATGCCACGCGGCAATGGATGGACGTTACCAGCGCGGTCGTACACCGCGCCGGCCGCCTGGCCGATCACGCGCACGAGCACACCATCCGCGTGGGCATCGTGGCGCCGGGGCCGGAGGTCGCCCGGGTAAAGCAGGCGCTGCTCGACCGCTTCGACCGGCGCATCGTCTGCCAGAGTTTGTTCGTGCCGGCTTACGATGTCGAAGTGCTGGAAGTATTCGACCCGGCGGTGAACAAGTGGCAGGGTGTGCTCCACGTTGCCGCCCGACATGGGATCGACGCATCGGAAATCATCGCCATCGGAGATGACGTCAATGACGTGCCGATGGTAAAAAACGCGGGCCTTGGCGTGGCGATGGGAAACGCCCGACCCGAGGTCCGGGCGGTGGCCAAGCGGGTCATCGGCTCAAATGAAGACGAAGGGCTCGCCCGCTTCCTGGAAGAACTGGTCGCCGAGCATGTCGTCGAGCCCTTGACCGAGCCCGTCGACAGCACGAGATAAGGAAGGCAGTTTCGCTCCAACCATGTTGTACCCGGCGCGCGAGAGGCGGCGGGTGACGAAGCAAGGATGGTTGCGAAAGGATTCGCAGGCTCCAACGTCCGGCGCGCATGAAGCGCGTCGGACTTTTTCCTTTCAATCTGAAATCCACATCCAGTCACGGCCCCGATGCCGGATTGCGTTTCGAGCGCGCCAACCGAATGCGCCGTGAAGTTTGCCGCCGACCCCAGTTCACTCAAATAGTGGCAACTGCTGGGAGTCCTGCACGATTGACTGAATCTCCCCGTCCACAAGCTTTGTGAGGATCCGATCCCCCGATGATAATTCCGCCGCGCTTCTTACCACGACACCGTTCCTGTTGCGAAACGTAATACTGTATCCGCGTCGCAAGACGGCTTCCGGGCTCAGCGCGTCCAACTGCCCTTGCATCGCCGCCAACCGCTGAGCCGCCCGTCGGCGCGCATCCCCAGCCGCCCGCCGCAGCAGCCCCTGCATCGAGTCGAGTCGCGCCGCTTCCAGCGTCAGCCGGTGCCGAGGGTGCCGCGATGAGAGCGAAGCGTTCAAGCTCCCCACGTGTTCCTCGGCGCGCCGCAGCCGCTGCGCCATGCCCGCCGCCAGCCGCTGCCCGCACGCCGCCACCCGATCCCGAAATCGCGCCATCACGATCGCCGGACGATTGCGATCGAGCCACGCCGCGACCGCTTCGAAATCGCGCTGTAAGCCGTGTACGTGGTTCGTTACCGTGAACGACAGGGTCCGCTGGCGATCGTCCAGCAATTGCGCCAGCGCTTTCAGGCGGTCCAGCGGCCGGCGGAAGACCTCGTGCCGCTCGACTCCGGCCAATCGCTGTCGCGCATCCTCCACCGCCGCCCGCAGCCCCCGTCGCAACCGCACGCCAGCCACGTCGGTGCTCTCGCGCACCGCGCGCCAATGCATCGTCACCACCTGCGCCGCCTCGGTAGGCGTGTGGGCGTGATAATCCGCGGCCAGATCCGCGATGGTCGTATCCACCTCGTGCCCGATGCCGGTGATCACCGGGAGCATCGAACCCGCGACCGCACGCGCGACCCCCTCTTCGTTGAACGCCCACAGGTTTTCGATCGATCCACCCCCGCGTCCAAGCATGATCAGTTCCGCGCCGATTGACGCCGCGTGACGGTTCAGATGCGAAAGCGCCGCCGCGATCTTCGCCCCGCAGCCCTCTCCCTGCACCGGCACGTGGTAGACATATAGCACAAGCCATGGGAAGCGCCGCAGCACCTTGAGCATGTCCTGCAAAGCCGCTGTCCCGGAGCTCGTGACCAGAACGATACGCAGCGGATACCTCGGCAACTGCCGCCGGTGCTCGGGCGCGAACAGCCCCTCCGCCTCCAGCTTCGCCTTCATCTGCTGAAAGGCCAGTTCCAGGGCCCCCTGCCCAAGCGGGCGCAGCGTGCCGACGTAGAGTTGATAGGTGCCGCGCTTCGGAAAGACATCGACGCGCCCCCCCGCCAGGAGTTCCATCCCATCGTCCGGCCTGAACTTCAGCCGCGCCGCGTCGCTCTTCCACATCACGCAGTCGATGCAGGCGGACTTGTCTTTCATCGTGAAATAGACGTGGCCGGAATTTGGATGGACCTTGTAATTGCTGACTTCCCCCTTCACGAGAATCGCCTGCGGCAGCGCCGTGCGAATCGCCCGATCGATCCAAGCCGTGAGCTGCGAAACCGTCAGCGGCTCCGCTGGCTTCGCGCCTGCTGGATCCGCAGCCGGCTGCGCGGGCTTGCGCGTCACATTGTCTTTGAAGTCAAAGAAGTTCGTGCCCATGCCGCCGCGAGTATACCGCTCAACGTCGCAGCCCCGCTAATGGCCGCTGACCCGCAACGACCTTATATTCGTGGCGTCTTTCGGAGGTGAAGTGCCTTCTGACAACCGCGCCGATTCGCGCTATGACGCAGGCCGCGCCCTGGAAGATCGGGGCGATCTTGACGGCGCCATCTCCGCCTATGAATTGGCTGCCCGCCTGAAGCCGGACCTGCTCGACGCCCACTACCGCCTGGGCGGCGCATTGCTGAAGCGCGGGAACTTCGACCGCGCTGCGACCGCCATCCAGCGCGTGCTCAAGCTGCGCAGCGGCTACGCCGAAGCGCATCTGGCACTCGGCAAGATCCGCCAGGCGCAGCGCAAGACCGAGCAGGCCGTCAGCGCCTATCGACAAGCGCTAAGTCTAAAGCCAGACCTCACCGAAGCGCGCGAGCTTCTCAGCGCCGCCATCGGCCAGCCCGCTCAATCCATGACCGAGCCGGCCACGGGTGTCGATCCTCGGTCGGAAAGTGAACGCGGCGTGCAGCTCGCGCAGCGCGGTGATCTTTCGGGCGCCGAAGCATGTTTTCGCCGTGCCCTGGCGGCGCTGCCGGGGCATCCGGGCCTGCTCATCAACCTTGCAAACGTGCTTCAAGCGGAATCTCGTCATTGGGAGGCGATCGAAGCTTATGAAGGGGCGATCCGCGCCGATCCTGCGGCGGCCCTGGCCTGGAGTAACCTCGGCAACAGCCTGCAGTCGCTCGGCCGCTCACAGGAGGCCGCAGCAGCTCATCGCCGGGCGGTTGCGCTTCAACCGGGTCAGGGCGATTTTCACAACAACCTCGGCATCGTGCTGCACAAACTCGGGCAGCTCGAGGGGGCGCTGATCTCCTTGCGCCGCGCCATCGCGCTGCACCCCGGCGCCGCGTCGTATCACAACAATCTCGCCAACGTGCTCCGCGACCTCGGGCAGCCGGATGAAGCGATCGAGGCCTATGAGCGCGCCGCCGCGCTTCAACCCACCAACGCCGATTTCCACAACAGCCTCGCGAACTGCCTTCATTCGCAAACCCGCTACCGCAAGGCCGCCGAGAGCTACCGCCGAGCCATCGCTGAAGAGCCGCGCGATCCCCGCTTCCACAATGGCCTGGGCAACAGTCTCCTTGCACTCGGCGAGCCCGAGGCAGCCCTCTCGGAATATCGCGAAGCGCTTGCGCACATGCCGGACTTCTTCGAGGCGAAAAGTAATTTGCTGCTCGCCTCGCACTACCTCCCTGATGCGCTGCCGAAGACGATCTTTGAAGAGCATCTCCGGGTCGGCAGGTCGTACCGCCCGATCCAATACACGCCCGATCAACAGATCGATCGAAATCCCGAGCGCCCCCTCCGCGTGGGATACGTATCACCCGATTTTCGCGAGCATTCGGCCGGTTACTTCGTCGAAGCCCTGCTCGCGTGGCAATCGCCAGGCATAGAGGTTTTCTGCTACTCGGACGCTGCCTCTCGCGATGCGGTAACACATCGACTGCGACAACAGGTGGGCCATTGGCGCGACACGCATGGGCAGTCGGATGATCATCTCATTCAGCAGATCCAACAGGATGGCATCGACATCCTGGTCGACCTCGCCGGGCATACCGCGGGAAACCGCCTGCAGGTCTTCGCGCTCAAGCCCGCGCCCGTGCAAGTGACTTACTTGGGTTACCCGGACACCACCGGCCTGTCCGCGATCGACTACCGCATTAGCGACAGCCGCGCCGATCCCGTCGGCCTCACGGATGAATTCAACACCGAAAAATTGTTGCGCCTCGACCCATGCGCCTGGTGTTACCGTCCGCCGGCGGACGTGCCCGATGTCGCGCCGCTCCCCGCGCAAAAGTCCGGCTCCATCACGTTCGGCTGCTTCAACAACCCGGCGAAGTTGAACGAACCGTTGTTCGAGCTCTGGTCGCAGGTCCTTCACGCCCTGCCGTCCTCGCGCCTGTTACTGAAGAGCGTCGGCTTCACGGACCCCGCCCTCAGCGGCAAAATCCGGCAGTCGTTCCAACAGCATGGGATCGTCCGCGATCGACTCGAAATGCTCGGCCGGCAAACTGGCGTCTCTTCCCACCTCGCCCAGTACGCCAGCATCGATCTCGCGCTCGATACCTTCCCCTACCATGGCACGACGACCACCTGCGAAGCGCTTTGGATGGGCGTCCCCGTCCTCACCCTGGCGGGAAAGACGCACGCATCCAGGGTGGGCGCGAGTCTGCTGTCAAACGTGGGATTGGAAGAGCTTGTTACGGAAACGAAACAGCAATACGTCGAACGAGCGGTGCAACTGGCAAACGATCTGCCCAAACTTGCGGACCTGCGGGCCGGCATGCGACAGCGAATGATGAGTTCTCCTTTGTGCGATGGCCCCGACTTCGCCCGAAGGCTTGGGAATGCGTATCGAGAAATCTGGCGACAATGGTGCGGAGCAACATCGAATTCGCACATAGCCGCAAGCTCGCCATCACCCCAACACGTAAACTCGCGGGAACAGAACGAGCATGGCGTTGAACTGGTGCGCGAGGGTGATCTGGCTGGCGCCGAGAAATGTTTTCGTAATGCGCTCGCCGCCGAGTCCCGAGAGCCGGGCATTCTGACAAATCTCGCCAGCACCCTGCAGGCCCTCGGTAGCCGTGACGAAGCACTGGAGCATTTCCGCGCGGCAATCGAGTTGCGACCCGGAGAGGCGGTGCTTCATCACAACCTCGCCATCGCTCTTCAAGCGGCGGGTCGCTACGAGGAGGCCGCGGAGAGTTTTGCTAAAGCAATTTCCCTGCCGCCAGACGATGCGGCGTTTCACAACGGACTCGGGTCGAGTTTAACTTCCCTCGGCCGGCACGCAGAGGCGATCGCGTCCTACCGCCGCGCGATGGAGCTGCGCCCGGACTGCACTGATGCTCATAGCAATCTGCTGCTCGCTTTGCACTACAACCCTGGCGCCGAACCTGAGGGAATCTTTCAGGAGCATCTGAACTGGGCGCGTGCGCATGCGAAGCCGTTCGAAGCTCGGATTCAACCTCACCGCAATGATCGCGACAAGGACCGCCGGCTGCGCGTCGGCTTCGTCTCTCCCGATCTCCGGCAGCACCCGGTCGGCTCGTTCCTGCTGCCGATCCTCAGCCCTCACGATCGTGAGCACTTTGAAATGATCTGTTATTCCGACGCCCGCGCGCAGGATGCGGTCACACAAATGCTGCGGCAGCAATCCGCCCGTTGGCGCGACACGGCGGGCCTGAGCGACGAGCAACTGGCGGCGATGATCCGCGACGATGCGGTCGACATTCTCGTCGATCTCGCAGGCCACACCGCGCATAACCGTCTTCTCGTCTTCGCTCGCAAGCCCGCGCCCGTGCAGGTGAGCCAGTTCGGCTATCCGGACACGACCGGCCTCTCCACCATCGACTACCGAATTACCGACCCGTTTGCCGATCCGCCCGGCGTAACCGATTCGCTCTACACCGAGCAATTGATTCGGCTGCCGGAGGCCGCCTGGTGCTGGGCTCCCGACCCCGCCGCTCCGAACATCACCCCGCTACCCGCCGACTCGTCCGGCCAAATTACCTTCGGCTCGCTTAACAATTTCGCCAAGCTGACACCGCAGGCGCTGAACCTGTGGGCGCAAATCCTCAGTAAGGTACCCGGCTCCCGGCTTAAGCTTCTTGCGTGTCCACCTGGCTACGGCGAACGTCAGGTCCGTTCGATCCTGGAGGCGGCCGGCGTCCCAGCCGAGCGACTGCAGACGGTAGGCCGCGTCCCAATCGAGCAGTACCTTCAGCACGTCAGCTCAATCGACATCGCGCTCGACGCATTCCCCTACAACGGCGGCGTCACCACCTGCGACGCCCTATGGATGGGGCTGAGCGTGGTATCACTCGCCGGGCAAACCTACGTGTCGCGCCAGGGCGTGAGCATTCTTTCCAACATTGGGCTCGGCGAACTCGTCGCTTCGACGCCGCAAGAGTACGCCGCCGTCGCGGCTCAACTCGCGCAGGATCTGCCTCGTCTCGCATCGCTACGAGAGGGCATGCAATCGCGCCTCCAGGCGTCACCCGTCATGGACGCGCCGCGATTCACCCGGCATCTGCAGGATGCGTACCGGCAGATGTGGCGCCGCTGGTGTGAGACGATCCGATGATCCCACCCTCGGGGGGACAGAGCGTACAATCCGCTCGGAGACTCGCCATCATGCAGGTCCGCTCCGTTATCCCATCCGATCTGCCTGACCTGCTCGAAATCGATGGCACCATCGAATCACCGCAGTACCTCCATCTCGACCGCTCGGGTGAGGGCCTCGCGATGGCGTGGAAGCTCGAAGAACGCCGGCTTCGTGAAAAGCGAATCGACCCTAACCGGCTTGGCGAAGAGCAACGCTTCACGTTGAAGCAGATCGCCACCGGCGCCGACGAGGGCATTGCCCTGCTGGCCGAGCACGAAGGGGACAAAGTTGCGCTGCTCGTCGCACAGTTTCAGCCAGTGCGCCGCACCTTCCAACTTGTGGACTTGCGCGTCGACTACGACTGCCGCCGACAGGGATTGGCAACGGGGATGCTGTACCAGGTCATCGCCGAAGCCCGCGATCGCGGCCTGCGCGCGGTCGAGGCGGAGACGCGCACCGACAACCTCCCCGCGGCCCGCTTCCTCTCCAGGTGCGGATTCGACCTGGCGGGTTTGGACGCGCAGCGCTACTCCAACCATGATCTGGTCAAGGAAGCGGTCGCGCTCTTCTGGTATGTTTCCCTCGAATGACAGGCGCCTCCGCGGATCACCCTTCCTTTTCATTGAACGAATCACCCAGGCTCCCGGGTTTCTGTAGCCGCCGCGCCGATGCCGTGTCCGCGCCGCTCATGCCCCATCGAAAAACCTCCGATGAAAACTGTATCTCCGTTTTCGCATGAGTGAAGACAACAACCATCTCGACGACGCTCGCGAGCCCGGCTCCGCTTCAAGCACCGCCGCCCCAGGCGCGCCCTCGGATGAGCCGCGCGATGTTGCCCGCCAAATCGAGGAAATTTCCGCCTCCGAAGGGGCCGCGGTCTTACAGGATCTTTCCTCCGCCAGGGCCGCCGGCGTCGCGGAGTACCTCGATCCCGAAACCGCCGGCCGCATCCTCTCGCAGATGGACCCGACGATGGCCGCTTCCGTCGTGAGCGACATGGAAGCCCCCGAGGCGTCGATGGTCCTGGCGGCCATGGACCCTGACGATCGGGTCGACGTCCTCGAGCACGTCTCTGCGCCGATGCACGACGCCATCGTGGAAGAGATGGACGCGGAGGACAAGGAGGATGTCCGCCGCCTCGAGCAGTTCCCGCCCGACACCGCTGGCGGGATCATGACCACTGAGGTCACCGCCCTTTACGAATACCTCACGGTTGAAGAAGCGATCGCCACCCTGCGCCGGCTGAACGAGCAGCTCGAGCAGATGTTCTACGTGTACGTCATCGATCGCCGCGGCCACTTGATCGGCGTTCTCTCGATGCGCGACCTGATCCTTGCCAAGCCAGACCGCCTGCTGGGCCAGATCATGCGACCCAACGTGAAGAGCGTCCCCGCGACGATGGATCAGGAGGAGGTCGCTCGGATCATGCGCGACACGGGTTTTCTGGCGATGCCCGTCGTCGACGAGCGCAACCGCCTGCTCGGCATCATCACCTTCGACGACGTCGCCGACGTGCTGGAAGAAGAGGCGACCGAAGACGTCCAGAAAATGTTCGGCGCCGGCGCTGAAGAGCGGCTCAACAGCCCCTGGCATTTCAGCTTCCGCAAGCGCGTCTGGTGGTTACAGGTGAACCTCGCCACTGCCTTCCTCGCCGGCGCGGTGGTCGGTCTGTTCGACCAGGTCTTGAAGCGGATCATCATTCTCGCGGTTTACATGCCAATCGTCGCGGGAATGGGCGGCAACGCCAGCGCCCAGGCGATGTCGGTCACCATCCGCGGCCTTGCGATCGGCCGGGTGAATCGCCGGCTGCTCTGGCAGGTCATGTACAGGGAAAGCGTGGTCGGGCTGCTGACTGGGATTGTGATCGGACTGACGACCGCTGCCGTGGCGCTGCTCTGGCAGAAGGACCCGAAGCTGGGGCTTGTCGTGGGGCTGGCGCTGGTCATCAACCACACGCTGGCCTGCGCGACAGGGGCCGGCATCCCCTTCGTGATGAAGTGGTTTGGGTTTGACCCTGCGCAGTCGGCGACGATCTTTGCGACCACTGTTACCGATGTGGTGGGGTTCTTCAGCCTACTGGGGCTGGCGAGTTTGCTTCTTCAATAGCAGCGCATCGGAACGTCGCGTGGGCGCGTCGGCTAAACCTACGGCGAGACTGCGCCTGTGAAAAGCGGCGGCGGCGAATACGAGCTCCGCTTCACAGCGCGCTTCTCGCGCCTCGTTATCCCGCGCGGCGCATCGAGATCCCCGCCGCCTTCGCGAGGGCATCGGCCTTGTCGGTCTTTTCCCAGGTGAACCCGCCGGCGGCGTGCGAGCGGCCGAAATGGCCGTGGCGGGCCGTCTGTTTGTAAATCGGGCGAAGCAGGTTCAGGTGCTTGATGATCCCCCGCGGCGTCAGCGGGAACGTCTCCCTGATCAGCTCCGCGATCTGATCTTCCGGCAGCAGTGCCGTGCTCTCGGTGCTCACGGTAACGCTCACCGGGTTGGCTACGCCAATCGCGTACGCCAGCTGCACCTCGGCGCTTCGCGCCAGGCCCGCAGCGACGAGGTTCTTCGCGATGTAGCGCGCCATGTAGCTGGCGCTGCGATCGACCTTCGAAGGGTCCTTGCCGCTGAACGCCCCGCCGCCATGCGCGCCGCGCCCGCCGTAAGTATCCACGATGATTTTGCGGCCCGTCAGCCCCGTGTCGCCGTGCGGGCCGCCGACAACGAACTTACCGGTCGGGTTGATGTGAAAGATGATGTCGTCGTTCCACAGCTTCTTGGGAATCACCGGCCGGATCACCCCCTCGATGATCGCCCGCTTGGCCTTCTCTGAGATGGTGTCAGACTTGCGGTCCACCACCGTCTCATCGTGCTGGGTCGAGACCACGACGGTGTGCACCCGCGTCGGGCGCTCCCCGACGTATTCGATAGTGACCTGGCTCTTCCCGTCCGGCCGCAGCCATGGCAGGCGCTTCTTCTCGCGCTGCTCGGCGAGCCGCTCGACAATCCGGTGCGCCAGGTGGATCGGCAGCGGCATCAAAACGTCAGTCTCGTCCGTGGCGTAGCCGAACATCAGGCCCTGGTCGCCCGCCCCCTGCTCTTTCTCGTTGTCTTCGGCGTGATCGACGCCGCGCGCGATGTCAGGCGATTGGCTGTGAATCGCCGACAGCACGCCGCAACTGTAGCAGTCGAAGCCGATCTCCGGCTCGGTGTAGCCGATCTCCTTGATGGTGTCGCGCGCGATCTGCGCGGCATCGACGTACGCGGTAGTGGTGATCTCCCCCGCAAGGACAACTTGGCCCGTCGTCACCAGCGTCTCGCACGCGACCCGGGCGCGCGGATCCTTCGCGAGGATCGCATCGAGGACGGCGTCACTGATCTGGTCGGCCACCTTGTCAGGATGGCCCATCGTGACCGACTCACTGGTAAAGAGGTGCGTGCTGCGGCGGTAATCCTGAGACAATTCAACTCCTCCCGGGGAGACGAACCCAAAAGCGCGCCCGGCGAAGAAAGCCAGGCGTCCACGAAGAAACGTCGAAATGTACAGGTCGCGGGGAGGCGATGCAACGGGTTCGCGTACGAGGTGAATCTGTGGCGGAAATAGGCCTGAAAACTCGCGAAACCCTGCCCATAACAAAGGCTCTCACCCGGCCTCGGCGGGCCGCTACGCGAGCTCAAATGCGATGCCTGGGGCCGTGAAGATACTCAGCACCACCGCGCGGCGTCACCGCGGGGCATCGGGGTTGGTCTGATCTTCGGCATTGCGGTTCTTCTGCTTCCGATCTTTCTTGGGCTTATCGCGATCCTTCTCCTTCGCGCCATCACGGCCCTTGTCCTTCGCGTCGTTGCCGCCGCCAATTCCGTTCAGGAGCCTGTCGAGCGGATTGCCGGAATCGGCGGGCTGGGTGGCGCCGTCTTTCCCCCGGCCCTTATCCCCGCCGAGTGCCCGATTGAGCAGATTGCCGGGAAGCGCATGGGCCACCGCCTGCTGGACCGCCCCCGCGATATCCACCTGGGGACTGGTTGCCAGGCCCTGCAACGGGATCTGAATCCCCTCGGGAAGATACTGCTGGAAGTCTTTGTTACGCGCGACGCCGAGCAGCTCCTTCGTCAAATCAAGCACCATCCCCATCATCTGGCGGTCCTGCAGCCGGACGTTACCCCACATCCGCAGCGGGCGTTTCTGCTCGCCCACCAGAAACGTCAGGTTGTGCGTCACGACGCCCTTTTGAATGATCACCTGCTCGTTCTGGATCTCCCCCTGCAGGCTGCGGCCGAACTCGTTCTGGCCGAGCAGATCCAGGACTTGCGCGATGACTTTGTTGCCCAGGTGAAGCGAAGTGAGGGACATGGAGAACTCGCCCTTTCCATCGTTGTTTGGATCGTAGTCCTTCACCCGGCTGTCGACCGGCAGGCGGTCGCACTGCACCACGGTAACGTTTAACACACCCGACGCCTCTTCGGCGTTGGTGTACAGGGGGTTGTTGATCAGGTCTCCCATCTTCGAGGCGAGCAACGGGTTGAGCTTCACGTTCTCCAGGAGCTTCGTCTCCTTCGGGAAGCTCAGCCGGGGATGCGGCTCCGCAAGCGAGAGCGTTGCGCCGCCGACACGAAGCAGGCCTTCGTTGCAGACGGCCGGCTTCGGCAGTTGATCGGGATTCGCGGGATCGACCACGCGCAGGTTTCCGTTCTCGAGCTTGAACGGAACGGAGAGGTCCCTGATCGCCAGGCCGCTGCCGTCGAGCGATCCCACGTCGAAGCCCCCGCTTCCGGAGAGCGTGCGAATCGCTTCAGCGAACGGCTTGTCGGCGGGATAGCTGCCATGGAACTCGAACCGCTTCTGTGCCGTCCCCGCGACCTTCACGTCCTTCGCCCATCCCTGCTTCGCCTCCGGCGAGAGCGTCGGCTGGATGATCTGCCAGAGCGACGCCAGATCGTAATTCAGGTCGGCGGTGAGCTGCTCGATCTTGCGCGCATGGTTGAGGTCCGAGATGTTGCCGACAACTTTCAATCCCAGCGCCTTGGTCTGTTCCATGGACAGCGATACGTCTTTGATCGACAGCACCTGCTTGCCGGGGTCGATCGATACGTCGTTCGCCAGGTGAATGCGGCGTTCCGCGAATTGCGAGTCGCTTCCCTTCACCAGGAAATCATTCACATCTGCGCGGCCGATCGCAGCAAACCCGTTCTGGTCGGCCTGGACCTTCTGCTCGGTCGTATACTTGCCCGAATACGGATACTTCGAGCCTGGTTGCGCGCCGTCGAGCGCCTCCAGCAGCGCCGCCAGCCTGCCGACATCGCCATCGGCGGTCAGCGCAGTGTTGAGCGTGACGGCCTGCCGGCTGTTGCCGCCTGAAGCGGTAAGGGACGAAAAGAAATCGGACAGCCCGCCGACGTCACTCATCACGAGCGGAGCGGTCAGCTTCACTTCGCTCCCCGCCAGGTGCGTTACCAGCTGGCTGACGTTCAGCTCACGAATGCGCTGCACGAGCGACGGCTTCTGCGCTTCAGGCACGTTGCTCGCGGCGGGTGGCGCTGGAACGAAGGAGATCGTACTGTTGAAGTCAGCGGCGCCGAGCGTGTGCCGTACGTCGCCACACGCGAAGGATACGTCGCGCGCATCGAGCTTCGGCACGATCACGATCTTCTGCCCCTCGTGCGAAACAGAAAGGCTAAGTGTCGCGCTCCCGCCCGTGAGGGTTCGAGGCGGTGTCGGCGCATTGGGCTTTGGCGAATTGTCCGCAACTGCCTGGCGCGGCCGATCGCGCACCGCCAGAATGGGGACCAGTTGCTCCAACCCTTCCGACGCCCGCTCGGAGGCGCGGGCGGTTGTCTCAGGCTTGGAGGGGAAGAAGGCTTTGTACAGCGACTGGAGCTTCGCCAGGTCTGGGGCGTCCGCCGTCAGCGAAAGCTTTTGAACCATCTGCAGCGGGTCAGCTGCCCGCGCGCTCTTCCCTTCGCCTGTCTTCAGGACGAAATTGCCCTCAGTCACCTTCAGCAGCAGCATGTTCTGATTGTCGGTGAGCGTGAACTTGTTCAGCGTGATGGAACTCTCGTCCGCGCCGCTCGTGAAATCCCCGCCAGCTTCGATGGTCGCGGCATATCCGCTCAATACCGCCGCACGGCGCTCGCCAGCGCCGCTTCGGTCCAGCGACACGTTCGCGATCGTCGTTTTCACATCACAATTAGCCGCCGATGCGGCATATTTGCCAGAACCGGTGACCGAGAGATTCCCCTCACGGAACAAAAGCCCCTTCTCCTTCAGCGACGGCACAAGGCCGCCAAAATCGCGCTGGGCACGCGCCAGGTCCACGTTCAGTTTCTGGATATTGAAATCCGCACCGGCTGAGGCAGGCTTTGTGCTCGCGCCAGTTTTGTCCGCTGATGATGACGCGAAGTTGACGTTCCCATGCAGTTCCGCATCGACAGTCGGCCGATCGCTGTCGCCGGTGTACGCTGTCACAACACCGTTCTTTAGCTGCCTAAGCGAGTTTCGATCAAAGATCGCTTCTGCAGTGGCGACAAGTTTCACGATCTGCTGAGCAATCGGCCCCAGCCCTGCCACGCCCTCCATCCGCAGGTTCTGCGCCGTCAGCGTCGCAGTGACCAGCGGGTTGGAGCCGCCGCCGCCGGTGAGATCGCGCTTGGAGGACGTCTGAAGGTCAAACGTCCCCGCCAGTTGCACCTTCCCCAGCTCTATCACTTGCGACAATTCCTCGCGAAGCTTGGCAAGATCTCCGCTCGCCTGGCCCGAAAGATCGGCGAGGCTTTCGCCCTGAAAGCTCGCGTTGGTGAATACGCTCTTCAGCGTGAGCGACAGGTCACGCAGATCGGGAATCGATTTGCCGCCGCCGCGGTCCTCCGCGCCGAGAGTGAGATGTATCGGCTGCAGCTCGACGGGCTTGCCCGCCTGAGTGCCGCGGATATCGGTCACGTCGAGCGTCTGATCGATCCGCGCCTTCTCTGCCGACATCGCAACGGTGGTCGTCTCGGCGAATCGGCCGGACTGAAGCTCCACGTCCTTCTTCACCGCCATCGTGTTGCGCAGCTGCCGCGCGAAATCACCCAGGTCCAGATCGGTGTTGAGCGCCATCGCGCCATCCGCTCCCGGCGCCTGGTTTTTCGACAGGTTGATCAGCGACTGCGGCGTCGCGTCCATCCCGAGCATCACCTTGCCTTGCCGCATCGTCAGCGTGATCGCCTGCTTGCCATCGCCGACGCGGAAGCGGGCGTTGTGGTAGTCCGACTGACCCGGCGCCTTCGTCACGGTCGTCGGCGGAATCACGAGGCTCACGTCGCCCAGCGACAGCGTGTCGCCCTTGAGGGCGGGCCCGCTCGCCGATGCGCCCCTGGCCGCGAGCTGGCCCTCGATGGCGCCGCCCTGCCGCGGGTCGAGTTGAACCGTCAGCGTCGCGTCCGTGATCCCGGTAAGCTGCTGGATTCCCCCACCCGGACCGAGCAGCGCCGCGATGCCGCTCAGATCGACGCCCGCCACATGGATCTTCTCATGAACGCTGGCGCGCTCGGTGTGCACCTCGTTGTTGTCGATCACGTCGACTGTGCCGTCGATCTGGATCGTGCCGCTCTGACCCGACGCCGTCTTCGCGACCACCTGCAGCGCGTTCTCGATGGGCTGGTTGATCTCGGGGATCTTCACTTCGCCGCCGATGGAGGTAAGGAAGACCGTCTGGTTCTTCTGAACATCCTCAAACGTGCCGCGACTGTCCTTCACCTGGATATTGCCGCGAACGTTCGGCAGCTTCGACGGCGCCGAATTCGCAGGACTCCGCGCCTGCCCGGCCCCGCGCTTCGATCGCGACGGCCTGGTCTCCTGCTTCATGAGATTGGCGAAGTTGAGCGTTCCATCGGCCTCGCGCCTGGCGTGGAAGTCGAGCCCGTCGATCACCACATTCCCGAGGTCGTAATTGCCGCGTAGGGCCTTGAGCGGGGAGAAGCCGGTCGTGAGCTGCCGCAGCTCCAGAATCTGCCTGCCGCCAGCGTCGAACAGGCGAACGCCGTTGATCGAGCGAATGCCGGTCCAACCCAGCGACCAGTCGGCGATCTCCACGCGTCCGTTTAGCCGCGCATTCACCTGCTTCACGACCAGCGAGCGGACGGGCCCGGTGCTCAGCAATGTCGGCGCGAGCGCGACCAGTGCAACGAGCAGCACGACCAGGACACCTAACACCTTCAGCCAACGCCGCCGCTTGCGGCGCTTCGGGGGCGGCGCTACGGGATCGGTTGCTGGCTGGGAGGAGGTCGGGCTCGAATGTGAGGGGTTTTCGGATTGAGTCATGGTGAGTGCGGTAGGTCTCTTTGTTAGACGTGGATTTAAGGGCCCGGTTTGTAAAACGTCACGCGCCCGCCCGTGAAGCAGCAAAGCACGGCTGAGCCCGATGGGACAACTGGTTGACAGATGTGTCGCTCATGGAGAGCTTCTGTCCGTCAGACAGAGGTGAGGGCGGCGCATCCTTCGGCGTATTCTATACTCCGCCCGCCGGCAGCGACCACGAACAATCCAAAGCGTCGCAAGCGTCAACTCGATTGTGGTGCCGCCGGTTCGGCGTTAACCTTCGTGCGGGGCAAGCCGATAATGCTCCGGGGGTACCGCGTCCACACGGAAGCACGAGCGTATGGCCAACAAAAATCCGAAGACGGCGCTGATTACCGGCATCACCGGGCAGGACGGTTCTTACCTGGCCGAGCTCCTGCTCGCCAAGGGATATCTCGTCCACGGGATTGTGCGCCGAAGCAGTTCGTTCAATACCGACCGCATTGAACATCTCTACATCGATCCGCACAGCCCCGACGCCCGGCTCTTCCTGCATTATGGCGACCTCGTCGACGGCACAGGCCTGCGCGAGATCCTCACGCGCGTGCAGCCCGACGAAGTGTACAACCTCGGCGCGCAGTCGCACGTGAAGGTAAGCTTCGACCAGCCGGTCTATACCGTTCACTGCGATGCCCTGGGCAGCATTCACCTGCTGGAAGCGATTCGCGACACCGGACTTCCCACCCGCTTCTACCAGGCATCCAGCAGCGAGATGTACGGCAAGGTTGCCGAGACGCCGCAGAGCGAGACGACGCCCTTCCACCCCCGCAGTCCCTACGGCTGCGCCAAGGTGTACAGCTACTGGCAGACGGTCAACTACCGCGAAAGCTACGGCATGTTCGCCTGCAACGGCATCCTGTTTAACCATGAGAGCCCCCGTCGCGGCGAAACTTTCGTCACCCGCAAGATCACCCGCGCCGCCACGCGGATCAAGGAAGGCCTGCAGGAAAAGCTCTACATGGGCAATCTTGAAGCGAAGCGCGACTGGGGCTTCGCCGGCGACTACGTCGAGGCGATGTGGCTCATGCTCCAGCAGGACAACCCGGATGATTACGTCATCGCTACCGGCGAGACCTTTAGCGTCCGCGAATTCCTCAAGGAGGTCTTTGGCCTGCTCGATCTGGACTGGCAGAAACATGTCGTGGTCGATCCGCGCTACTTCCGCCCAGCCGAGGTCGATCTGCTCCTCGGTGACGCGAGCAAGGCGCGCAAGGCCCTGAACTGGAAGCCGAAAGTCACCTTCAAGGCGCTGGCCAAGATGATGACCGATTCAGATCGCAAGCTCGCCCGGCGCGAGCGCATCATCCAGGAGCAGGAAAGCAAAGAGGCCCAGGTCGCCTGAAGAAGTCCGCCGGCGGGCGACCTGAACTCCCATCCACCACGGCGGACAACGCTCGGCCGTTTCCTCCGCAGTTATTTCACGGATCGCCGATGAACCTCGAGCACACCGACCGAATCCTCATTACCGGCGGCGCCGGTTTCCTTGGCAGCTTCGTCGTGGAGCGCCTCAGGGGGCTCGGCTACGCCAACATCGTCATCCCGCGCCGCAAGGACTACGACCTGACGCGCGAGGCTGACGTCGAGCGCCTCTACAAGCAGGAGAAGCCCGCCGTCGTGCTTCACCTCGCCGCGGAAGTCGGCGGCATCGGCGCCAATCGCGACAATCCCGGCCGCTTCTTCTTTGCCAACATGGCGATGGGCATGCACCTGATCGAAGGCGCCCGCCGCTTCGGACTGAAGAAGTTCGTCCAGGTCGGAACCATCTGCGCCTATCCCAAGCACACGCCGGTTCCCTTCAGCGAGACCGAGCTGTGGAACGGCTATCCCGAAGAAACCAATGCCCCCTACGGCGTCGCGAAAAAGTCGTTGCTGGTGATGTGCCAGGCATACCGCCAGCAATACGGGCTCAACGCAATCTATCTGCTTCCAGTCAATCTCTACGGCCCGCGCGACAACTTCCACCTTCAATCCAGTCACGTCATCCCCGCGTTGATCCGCAAGTGCGTTGAGGCACGCTTACGCGGCGATGAGAAGATCACCGCCTGGGGCACCGGAAGCGCCAGCCGGGAGTTTCTCTACGTCGAAGACTGTGCCGACGGGCTCATCGGCGCGATGCAGAAATACGATTCACCCGAGCCGATGAATCTCGGCAGTGGTCGCGAGATCACGATCAAGGACCTCACTCAGCTCGTCGCGCGCCTGGCGCGTTTCGAAGGCGAAATCGCCTGGGACCCGAGCAAACCGGACGGCCAGCCGCGCCGCTGTCTTGACGTCAACCGCGCCTACAACGCGATCGGCTTTCGTGCCCGCACGTCGCTCGAAGAGGGTTTGGGCAAGACCATCGACTGGTTCGACGCCAACATGAA